>JBEVJT010000215.1:0-10646 GCA_040510075.1 Xanthobacteraceae bacterium
CATCGGCTGCCATTACATGGCGCAGTGGATGGACCGCTCGACGCTCGGCTACACGCAGATGGGCGGAGAAGGCGCGAATTGGATCGGCGAAGCCCTTTTCAGCAAACGCCCCCACGTTTTCCAGAACATCGGCGACGGGACGTATAACCATTCAGGCTATCTGGCGATCCGTGCAGCCATCGCCGCCGGCGTCAACATCACCTACAAGATCCTGTTCAACGATGCCGTCGCCATGACGGGTGGCCAAGCCAATGACGGCGGCCTCACGGTCCCGCAAATTGCGCGGCAAGTCGCCGCTGAAGGCGTCAAGCGCGTGGTCGTCGTCACCGACGAGCCTTGGAAATACGCAAAGCACGAAGATTGGCCGCGCGGGCTCAGCATTCATCATCGCGATGAGCTCATCGCTGTGCAGCGCGAGCTCGCAAACATCCCCGGGGTCACCGCGCTGATCTATGACCAGACCTGCGCGGCAGAAAAACGCCGGCGCAGGAAACGCGGCCGCTTCCCCGATCCCGACAAGAGGGTGATCATCAACGACCTGGTTTGCGAAGGCTGCGGGGATTGCGGCGTTAAATCGAATTGCGTCTCCGTGCAGCCGCTCGAAACCGAATGGGGCCGCAAGCGCACCATCGACCAGTCAAGCTGCAACAAGGATTTTTCATGTCTCAAGGGCTTTTGCCCATCCTTCGTCAGCGTCGAGGGTGCAAAGCTCAAAAAGGGTCTCGCCGTAGTGGCGACCGGGGAGACCGTGCCCATTCCCGATCCGAAATTGCCGCCGATCCGGCAGACCTACGACATCATTGTTACAGGCGTTGGAGGCACCGGGATCGTGACGATCGGCGGCATTCTCGGCATGGCCGCGCATCTCGAAGGCAAAGGAGTGGGGGTGCTCGACATGGCGGGGCTCGCGCAAAAGGGTGGCGCCGTCTACAGCCACATACGCATTGCCGAGCGGCCTGAAGACATCCACGCCATTCGCATCGCCGCGGGCGCCGCCGATCTCGTTTTGGGCGGCGACATCGTTGTAGCGGGCACGAAGAAGGTGCTCGCTGCCGTCAAGCATGGCGCGACGGAGATGGTCATCAACACCGCCGAGTTCTTGCCCGGTGAGTTCACGCGCAATCCGGACTTCTCCCTCCCTATGGAGCGGCTCAAGCGGGCAATGATCGCCGACGCTGGACGGGAGAAAACGCATTTTGTGGATGCCACGCGCGCCGCCAATGCCCTGTTCGGCAATAGCGTGGCGGCGAACATATTCCTGGTCGGCTATGCCTATCAGCTCGGCGCCATTCCGCTCTCCGCCGAGTCAATTGCGCAGGCGATCGAGCTCAATGGTGAGGCGGTCGAAATGAACAAGGCGGCGTTCCGCTGGGGTCGGCGAGCCGCGTTTGAGCCCACGGCACTCGCTGCTGCCGTGTCGGACCGCGCGCCCGACGCGGTAAGCGACGCGCGCAAGCTTTCGCAATCCTTCGATGAGGTGGTGGCGCGCCGGATCGCTTTCCTGACCGCGTACCAGAACAAGAGCTACGCCGCCCGCTATCATTCGTGGGTCGAGCGAGCAGAAGCGGCAGAGGCCGCGCGCGCTCCAGGCACAACTGGTTTGGCCGAGGCGGTGGCCCGTAACTTATTCAAGCTCATGGCCTACAAGGACGAGTACGAAGTCGCTCGATTATATTCAGACGGCTCGTTTGCAAATCAGGTGAAGAACGAGGTCAGCGGCGAGAATCTGCGGGTGAAAATTCACCTCGCCCCTCCCCTCTTCGCGCGAATGGACAAGATTACCGGTGAGCCCAGGAAGATGACTTTCGGCCAGTGGATCTTTCCGGTCTTCGGCGTGCTTACCAAATTCAAGTTCCTGCGCGGCACGCCTCTCGATCCATTCTGCTACACCACAGAGCGCAAGACTGAGCGCCAGCTCATCCGCGATTATGAGGCAATGCTTGAGGAAGTGCTGGCGCGTCTCGATGCCAATAACCACGCCGTTGCTGTGGGGCTCGCCGCGATCCCGGAGAAGATCCGCGGCTTCGGTCACGTCAAAACGCGCCACCTCAAATCTGCCAAGGCGGATGAAGCCGCGCTCCTCGAGGCCTTCCGTGCCGGAGCTCCGCCCCTCCTGAACGCGGCCGAATAGCGACCAAAGGCTACTTGACCCCTGCGCGGGTCCACTTTCTTATATCTGCCAAAGAGGCTGCCGATGCACGGCACCAGAGGGTTGACGGGCCAGAACGACGCGGTGTCGACCGATACTGCGCGCGTGGATACTTTTCCCAAGCTTCTCTTGCGCAATGCGCGCAAGTTCAGCGGGCGCACGGCTTACCGGCACAAGGATCTCGGCGTTTGGCAGAGCTGGACGTGGCCCCAGGTTCTCGACGAGGTGCGTGCATTTTCCGTCGGTCTCTCGCAGCTCGGTCTCAAGCGCAACGACAAGGTCGCCGTCATAGGCAGCAACCGGCCCCGGCTCTATTGGGCCATGTGCGCGGCGCAAGCGCTTGGCGCCGTGCCGGTGCCGATTTACGCAGATTCAGTCGCCGAGGAGATGGCCTATATCCTGGATCACGCGGAGGTCACTCTCGCAGTCGTCGAGGACCAGGAGCAGGTCGACAAGCTGCTCTCCATATCGGATCGGCTCAACCGTCTCTCGCACATCGTGTACGACGAGGCGCGCGGTTTGCGCGATTACGACCACACGCGCCTGAGCTGGATTGATGACGTGCAGAAGCTCGGCCGCGAGCGGCTCGCAGCCGATGCTGCATGTGCGGCCTGGTGGGAGTCCTCAATTGAGGCCGGCAACGGCTCCGATCTCGCGATCATGCTTTACACCTCAGGCACCACTGGGCGGCCCAAGGGGGTGATGCTCACCCACGAGAATCTGATCGTCTCCGCAATCAACGGCAACCGCTTCGACAATCTCGGCCCGAACGAGCAGGTGATTGCCTATCTGCCCCTCGCCTGGGTTGGCGATCACGTGTTCTCCTATGCGCAACCATTCACCGCCGGTTTTTGCGTCAACTGTCCGGAAAGCCCGGAGACCGTTGCCGAAGACCGGCGCGAGATCGGCACTACCTATGCGTTCGCTCCGCCGCGGATTTACGAAAACCTGCTCACCCAGACCATGGTCCGCATGGAGGACGCGGGCCGCGTCAAGCGCGAGATGTTTCATTATTTCATCAGGCTTGCGCGACGATGGGGAGAGAAGATCCTCAATCGCGAAAGGGTCCCCCTGCATGCGCGCCTGCTCTATGGTCTTGGCGAACTGCTCGTCTATGGACCCCTGAAGAATCGCCTTGGCGTATCGAAAGTGCGCCTTGCCTATACGGCAGGCGAAGCCATCGGTCCGGAGATTTTCAGGTTCTGGCGCTCGCTGGGAGTTAACCTCAAACAGCTTTACGGTCAGACCGAAGCGTCGGTTTACATCACCGCCCAGCCGGACGGTGAAATCTTCGCCGAGACGGTGGGCAAGCCGAACATTGATGTCGAGATCCAGATCGCTGAGAACGGCGAGGTGCTCTTCAAGTCGCCTGGCGTGTTCGTTGGGTATTACAAAGATCCGGAAAAGACGGCGGAAGCCAAGACTCCGGATGGCTGGGTGCATACCGGTGACGCAGGACTCATCTGCCCGAAGACCGGGCATCTCAAGATCATCGATCGTGCCAAAGATGTCGGCCGGCTGAACGACGGCACCCTGTTCGCGCCGAAATACATCGAGAACAAGCTCAAGTTCTATCCGAATATCCGCGAAGCGGTGGTGTTCGGGCATGGCCGGGACTCCGTCTGCGCCATGCTCAACATCGATCTTGTCGCCGTCGGTAACTGGGCCGAGCGCAACAACGTCGTCTATGGCTCGTATCAGGAGCTGGCTGGCCACCCCCTCGTGTACGACATGCTGCGCGAGCACGTGGACGAGGTGAACCGCTCGCTTGCCGAGGAGGAGGCGATGGCCGGCGCGCAGATCCGGCGCTTCCTCATTTTGCACAAGGAGCTCGATGCCGATGATGGCGAGCTCACGCGGACTCTGAAGGTGCGGCGCAGCTTCATTGCCGAGCGCTATGCCCCGCTTATCTCCGCGCTTTACGGCGGGGCCAACGAGGCCGATATTTCAACGGAAGTCACGTTCGAGGACGGGCGTAAGGGCACCCTGTCGGCGCGCATCAAGATCCGCGATCTCGCTCCGCATCCCGTTCGCGGCGTTGACATGCGGAAAGCCGCATGAGTTCTCCTGGGCGCCGCGCATGAGAGCGCCGAGCGCGCAGGATGTCGCGGCGGGCGAACTGCTGCTCTCCGTCGAGAACGTCTCGCTCGCTTTCGGCGGCGTGAAAGCCATCACCAACGTGTCGTTCGACATCCGCCGGGGCGAGATTCGCGCCATCATTGGCCCCAACGGCGCAGGCAAGACGTCGATGCTCAACGTGATCAACGGGTTTTACAACCCGCAGCGGGGCAAGATCACTTTCAAGGGCAGGACCCGCACCCGCATGCGCCCCTATGAGGCCGCGCGCGGCGGCATCGCGCGCACGTTCCAGAACGTCGCGCTCTTCAAAGGCATGACCACCCTCGACAACATCATGGCGGGACGCACGCTGAAGATGCAGCGCGGCTTTTTTTGGCAGGTCTTGCGGGTTGGGCCGGCGCTCACCGAAGAAGTGGAGCAGCGCAGGATAGTCGAAGAGATCATCGACTTTCTCAAGATCCAGCATATTCGCAAGGTCCCAGTCGGCAAGTTGCCCTACGGCCTGCAAAAGCGCGTGGAGCTCGCCCGCGCATTGGCCATGGAGCCCGATCTCCTGCTGCTCGACGAGCCCATGGCGGGAATGAATCTCGAAGAGAAGGAGGACATGTGCCGGTTCATTCTCGACGTGAACGATCAGTACGGCACCACTATTGCGCTGATCGAGCATGACATGGGCGTGGTGATGGATCTGTCGAATCGCGTTCTGGTGCTCGACCACGGGATCAAGATCGCGGATGGAGTGCCTGCGACAGTGCAGGCCGATGCGACCGTGATCGATGCTTATCTCGGCGTCGGTCACTGAGCCGCCATGCTGGGCCCATTTCTGGAAACGCTGATCGGCGGACTCCTGACCGGGGTTCTGTACTCGCTGGTTGCGCTCGGCTTCGTGCTCATCTTCAAGGCCTCGGGCGTGTTCAATTTCGCCCAAGGGGCGATGGTGCTCTTCGCCGCGCTTTCCTTTGCCCGCCTCGCCGAATTCATGCCGCTCCCGCTCGCCCTGTTATTGGCGATCGTCGTCATGGTCGCGCTTGCTTATGCGGTGGAATTTCTGGTGCTGCGCCGTCTGGTCAACCAGGAAGGCATTATCCTCTTTATGGCGACGCTCGGGATTGCGTATTTCCTGGAAGGTTTCGGGCAGACGGTCTGGGGCAGCGATATCTATAAGATTCGCCTGGGGCTTCCCACCAATCCGATCTTCCTTTTTGAATCCGTCTTTCCCGGCGGCATCCTGATCGATCCGTCCGAGCTCATTGCCGCAACGATCTGCGGGCTGTTGGTCCTTGTATTGGCCCTCTTCTTTCAGGTGACACGCGTAGGGCGCGCCTTGCGCGCAGTCGCCGACGATCACCAGGCGGCACAGTCGGTTGGTATCCCGCTCAATCAGATCTGGCTGGTGGTATGGGCCGTAGCGGGCCTCGTCGCCCTCGTTGCCGGAATGATGTGGGGCACCAAGCTTGGCGTGCAATTCTCGCTCTCGCTCGTCGCGCTCAAGGCGCTGCCGGTGCTGATCCTCGGCGGTTTTACCTCGATTCCGGGCGCGATCGTCGGCGGGCTCATCATCGGAGCGGGCGAGAAGCTCGCCGAGGTCATGCTGGCCCCGGTGCTCATTCGCACGTTCGACCTTGCCGGCGGCGGCATCGAGAACTGGTTTGCCTATGTGCTCGCGCTCGTCTTTCTGCTGTTCCGGCCCCAGGGACTCTTTGGCGAGCGCATAATCGAGCGGGTGTGAAGTGCTGTATCGCGAGGTCGGTCAGTTCAAGACGTCCTACGTGGCCGACGAGGCGATCTTTCCGATTCCGTTGGACCGCTGGTTCGTCATCGGGCTGACCGCTTTTGCATTTTTGATCGTCCCGTTATTCGCGGGCCAGTATTTCTACGCCGAGGTCCTCATACCGGTCCTTATTCTCTCGATTGCCGCCATCGGACTTAACATCCTGACCGGCTATTGCGGCCAGCTTTCGCTGGGCTCCGGCGGTTTCATGGCCGTGGGTGCCTACGCCGCCTACAATCTGGCGGTGCGCATGCCTGAGACGAACATCATTCTCGTGTTCGTGTTCGGCGGGCTGATGGCCATGCTGGTCGGCATCCTGTTCGGCCTGCCGTCGCTGCGCATCAAAGGCTTTTATCTCGCGGTCGCCACCTTGGCGGCACAGTTCTTTCTTGAATGGGCCTTCGCGCGGGTGAAATGGTTCACCAACTACGCCCCGTCCGGATCGGTTGCGGTCGGGCGCGTCGAGTTCTTCGGCATCGGCATCGACACTCCGATGCGTATCTATCTATTCGTGCTCGCGATCACAGTCCTGCTCGCGCTCGCGGCAAAGAACCTGGTGCGCGGTCGCCTCGGGCGCATGTGGATGGCGACCCGCGATATGGACATCGCGGCCGAGATCATCGGTATCCGCCCCTGGCATGCGAAGCTGTCCGCGTTTGCGGTGTCCTCTTTCTATATCGGAGTTGCCGGCGCGCTGTGGGGGTTCCTGCGGCTCGGTTCCTGGGAACCGCTCGCCTTCGACATCAACCGCTCGTTCCAGGTTCTGTTCATGATCATCATCGGCGGTCTCGGCACGATCCTGGGCTCCTTCTTCGGCGCCGCTTTCATCGTGCTGATCCCGATCATGCTCAATCAGCTGCCCGCCTGGCTGGGAATTCCGCTCTCGACCGCCACGATCTCTAACCTGGAATTCATGATCTTCGGCGCGCTCATCGTTCTTTTCCTGATCGCGGAACCCCACGGGCTCGCGCGCCTATGGGCGATCGGCAAAGAGAAGCTCAGGCTCTGGCCGTTTCCGTATTGAGGGCTGGACAAAAGCCGGGCAGTATTGGAAGCAGAGGCAAGCTGGGGCCGGCGCTGCCGGATAAAAGATCAACAAACCCATCCATGGAGGAATGCCAATGATTGGAAAAAAAGTCGGAGCGGCGCTGCTCGCGGTCGCGGGCTGCACTGCGGCTGCCTGGCCCGCGTCGGCGCAGAATGAGCAATTCATTCCCCACCTGGTCTATCGTACGGGTGCCTATGCGCCGAATGGCATCCCCTTCGCTAACGGCATTGCCGACTATTACCGGCTGCTCAACGAACGCGACGGCGGCATCAATGGCGTCAAGCTCACCTGGGAGGAATGCGACACGGGTTACGCCACTGATCGCGGGGTCGAGTGTTACGAGCGACTCAAGGGCAAGGGGCCTACGGGCGCCGCGTATGTGATCCCGCTTTCAACCGGAATCACCTTTGCAATCACCGAGAAGACGCCAGTGGACAAGATTCCCATCATCTCGATGGGATATGGGCGGTCGGAGTCGCGCGACGGCGCAGTTTTCCAGTGGAACTTCCCGCTTCTGGGCACCTATTGGACCGCCGCCGACATCATCCTGCAGCACATCGGCAAGAAGGAAGGCGGGCTCGACAAGCTCAAGGGCAAGAAGATCGCGCTCGTCTATCACGACTCTCCCTATGGCAAGGAGCCCATCGCGCTGTTGCAGAAGCGCTCGCAGATGCACGGGTTTGAGGTGATGCTGCTGCCGGTCACGCATCCGGGCGTGGAGCAGAAGGCGACGTGGTTGCAGATTCGCCAGAACCGTCCCGATTACGTGCTGCTCTGGGGCTGGGGCGTAATGAACTCGACCGCGATCAAGGAAGCGGTCGCGGTGAACTATCCGCGCGAGAAGATGTTTGGGGTGTGGTGGTCCGGTGCCGAGCCCGACGTGCGTCCGGCCGAGGACGGCGCCAAGGGCTACAACGCGGTCACGCTGCAGCACGGTGCGGGTCAATTCAAGTTGCACGAGGATCTCAAGAAGTATGTGTACGACAAAGGTCAGGGCCTGGCGAAATGGGAGGAGACGGGCGAGATTCTTTACGTCCGTGGGCTGATCAACGCGATGCTCGGAACCGAGGCGATACGCCAGGCGCAGGAAAAATTCGGCAAAAAGTCTCTTACCGGCGAGCAGGTGCGCTTTGGGCTTGAGAACCTCAATCTCTCTGAGGATCGCCTCGCGGCGCTTGGCTTTGGGGGCGAACTGAAGCCCATCAAAGTATCCTGCGCCGATCATGAAGGTGCGCGTACCGGGCGCATCCAGACCTGGGACGGCAAGAACTGGAAGCCGACGTCCGACTGGTACAGCAGCGACGACAACGTCATCCTGCCGATGGTGAAAGACGCAGCGGCGAAATATGCCGCGGAGAAGAAAATCACGGTTGGCTGCCTGACCAACTGATGTCGGTCCACGCGGATCGATCCGTTGAGGAGGCGGCCGCGCCGCCTCCTTCGCCATCTCACGCGGACAGCGCAGCAATCGGTGCTGCAAGCGCGTCGATTCTCAGCGTCAACAACATCGAGGTGATCTACGACCACGTCATCCTGGTGCTGAAGGGGGTCTCGCTCGAAGTGCCCAGGGGTCGCATCGTTGCGCTGCTGGGCGCAAACGGTGCGGGTAAATCGACGACGCTCAAGGCCATTTCCAACCTTCTCTCGGCCGAGCGGGGTGAAGTGACCAAGGGCTCGATCCTTTTCGAGGGGGCCGAAGTGCACGCGCTCAGCCCGAACGAGCTGGTGCGGCGCGGCTGCATCCAGGTGATGGAAGGCCGCCATTGTTTTGCGCATCTGACCGTCGAGGAGAACCTCCTCACCGGCGCCTTCACGCGGCGCGATGGGAGTGCGGCGGTGCGGCAGGACCTCGATCTGGTCTATTCGTATTTCCCACGGCTCAAGGAGCGGCGCGGCTCCCTCGCCGGCTACGTTTCAGGCGGCGAGCAGCAGATGTGCGCAATCGGCCGCGCGCTCATGTCGCGCCCGAAGATGATCCTGCTGGACGAACCCTCGATGGGACTTGCACCTCAGCTGGTGGAGGAAATTTTCGACATTGTCGGCAATCTCAATCGCAATGAAAAAGTCTCTTTCCTGCTGGCGGAGCAGAACACGCGCCTCGCATTGAAATATGCGCGCTATGGATATGTCCTGGAGAACGGCCGCGTGGTGCTCGATGGCGAGGCGAGTGCACTCGGCGAGAACCAGGACGTAAAAGAGTTCTACCTTGGCATCGCAGAGGGCAAGCGCAAATCCTTCCGCGAAGGCAAGCACTATCGCCGCCGCAAGCGCTGGCTGGCATGACCTTGATGCCAAGAACTCTTTGTTTCGCCGTCATCCTGAGGTGCTCGGCGCAACGCGCCGAGCCTCGAAGGATGCGGCCCGTGCGGAGGCCGTGCATCCACCGATCCCGGGTTTACCCGAGATCGGATCTTTGGTGCGCAAGTCGGGCAGGCCCGACTTGCGGTGGCTCGCTCGCTACGCTCGCTCGCGCCTCAGGATGACGGTTCAAGAAACCGCATAGCCCAGGCATGGCTTCCGAACATTATGACGCGCTGGAAACGCGCGATCCGGAAGAACGAGAGCGCGCATTGCTCGCGGCGCTGCCGGACCTGCTCACGCGCGCCAAGAGTGCGCCGGGATGGTCCGAGCATCTGCGCGGCGTTGATCCCAAAGCGGTGACCACGCGAGATGGGCTCGGGACACTGCCCGTCCTGCGCAAAGCGGACCTCGCCGCGCGTCAGCGTAGTCACCCGCCGCTCGGCGGATTCAACGTCACCCCCGTAACGGCGCTACGGCGGCTGCAAATGTCTCCGGGACCCATTTTCGAGCCCGAAGGCCACGGGACTGATTTTTGGGGATCCGCGCGCGCGCTTTTTGCTGCGGGCTTCCGGCGCGGCGACATCGTGCACAACTCCTTTGCCTACCACCTCACGCCCGGCGGCTTCATCATGGAAGCGGGCGCGCATGCATTGGGCTGCGTGGTCATACCTGGAGGCATCGGCAATACCGAGCAGCAGATCGAGGCGATCGCCCACTACGCTCCGACCGGCTATGTCGGCACTCCGGACTTTTTGAAGATCCTGCTCGATACCGCGGCGAAGGCGGGGAAAAACATGTCCTCGCTCAAGCGTGGCGTCGTCTCCGGGGCGGCGCTGCCGTCGTCCCTGCGCCAGGAGCTCGCAAGCCGCGGCGTCGATGTGCTGCAGTGCTACGCGACTGCCGATCTCGGCGTCATCGCCTACGAGAGCGAGGCGCGCTCGGGCATGATCGTCAACGAGACGCTTGTGCTCGAGATCGTCCGCCCGGGCACGGGCGCACCTGTCGCGTCCGGCGAAGTCGGGGAAGTGGTAGTCACCTCGTTCAATCCCGATTATCCGATGATCCGGCTCGCCACCGGCGACCTCTCGGCAGTGTTGCCAGGCTACTCGGGTTGCGGCCGGACCAATATGCGCGTTGCGGGCTGGATGGGGCGCGCCGACCAGACCACGAAGGTCAAGGGGATGTTCGTTCACCCGGGTCAGGTGAACGACATTGCCCGTCGCCACCCGCAGCTGGGGCGCGTGCGCCTCGTCGTCACGCGCGCAGACGAGCAGGATCTTATGACCCTGATGGCGGAA
>JBEVJT010000216.1:0-4890 GCA_040510075.1 Xanthobacteraceae bacterium
AAACAGTGCGCAAGGAGCCAGTCGCGATCGGGTGAAACCCAATACAGGTGCGATGGCCAGCCGACCCAGAATTCGTTGGAGCTCACATCGCAAAGCCGCGAAATTGGATGAAGGTGCTGCAAAGCCAGCCCGGTCAATGCACGTTCGCTGAGTGCATCAACTCCCGCGCCGGAAATAATCTCGTCCAGCAGCGGTTGCATGCTCTCCAGCTCCAGGCGCAGCCCGCATAGCATGACCGCGCGATATCCATCCTCCATTCGCCCTTTGATGTGGACCAACGTATTGCGCGATAAAATGCAATCCGGTGTCGGGAAAATGGTTACCGCCTGTTCGGCGCAAGATAGGTTCCGCAGCACGTGCAAATAGCATTCCGTCATTGCACGATGTGGCGTGCTAATATCGACAAGATTGTCGATTTCCAGTTCCCGCACGGTCGTGAGGTCGCGTAGACGCGCATAATTCGGGTGTTGCCGCATGCGCGCGAAATCCGCCCGCCGGGAAGTGACATGCACCTGCAGCTGGCGATCCGGAAAGCTACCGACGTTGCCCTCGCTGAGCAGAAAGGGAATGCAATACCGCACAAAGAGCTCGGTATGATGGTCTCCCCACACAGGCATAATTAGAACGTATCGAAGAGTTGCAGGTGGGCTCGAACTTGAATCGCGCTCGACTCCGAGCCTGCCCTCTCCGACGAAGGACAAGTCACTCTGCATCTGCATTAACGGGCATGGTAATCATTCGAGCAACTGGCGCACACCGTGGCTGCACCGATCCGGTGGGCACTAGCCTATGAACTGCGCCGTCACAACCCTTCGGCAGATCCGCGGATGCCGGGGAGCGGCAGCGCAATGAGCATCTCCGTCGTCATTCCGAACTTCAATCACGGCGCATTGCTGCCTCGAGCAGTGAGCGCGCTCATGCGACAGAACCCGACGCCTCAGGAAATCATCATCATTGATGATGGCTCGACCGACAACAGCCCCGGCGTCATTCGGTCCCTCCAAGCCTCTCTCTCCTGCATTCATGCCATCCAGCACAAGGAAAACAAGGGCGTGGTTGTCGCGATGAACGAAGGGCTTCGCGTTGCTACCGGAGATTTCGTCTATTTTGCCGCCGCGGACGATTTTTGCCTGCCCCCGCTTTTTGCCACGGCCGAGTCCGCGTTGGGGCGTTTTAGGCAGGCAGCATTCTTCTGCGGCCGCGTCGTGATGTTGGATCCCGGCGGAAATATACTGGGGTTTCGTCCCTTCATGCTGCCGTGCCCGCGCGCAGCCCTCCTCACACCTACGGATGCTCGCGACCGTCTCGCTGTAAGCGATCATTGGTGCGTTGGCCCGGCAGTGATTTATCGCCGTGATCGATTGCTTGAGGCAGGAGGCTTTGATGAGACCATGGGTGCGTTCACCGATGGCCTTATCGTACGACGTCTCGCCCTCAAGTATGGTTTCTACTTTGATCCCACCGTGGTCGTTGCATGGCAAATCTCGCCGCAAAGCGTCTCGGCACGCACAGCTCTCTCCTTGGCCGAAAACACCAAGCTGATTGCGAGAGCATGTGCTGCCGTGAGAGCAACCTTCCCCGCAGATGTGAGTGAGAGTTATGCGGAGTTGCTGGATCGCCGCTTGCGTTTCAACATGGCTCGGTTATGGCTGGTCTTTGCCAATGGATCCATTGACACCGCCGGCCTTGCGCAGGTTCTTCGGTTGACCGGGTTGGCTCGCGCAGTGCTGCAAATCCTTGGGCATCTTCCTTTTGCACGCTATACGGTATTGATCTGGATGACGCTGCTGCTTCGCCCTTATGGAATAGGAACGGTGCTTGCTGGTTCTTATCGGGCGATGAAGTCTAAATGGTTTGAAGGGCGCACGATTGCCGCGACGATTGCCAAAACACGGGAGCCGATTCCCGTTTCCGAGGTGTCTCGCAGTTGAGGGCTCACGACCAGCGCTCGCGCCACGCCTGCAGCATCAGCACCGTCCAGATGCGATGGTCCCAGTTGCGCTTGCCCGAAAGATGCTCAAGCCAGACGCGGCGGACCGGCTCTACGCGGACGAATCCGTAGCCGCGAAGCCGCGCCGGGCTCAGCAGTTCCTCCGCCCATTCGCGCAGCGGACCACGCAGCCACGCGCCGATCGGCACGCCAAAGCCCATTTTCGGCCGATCAACCAATGCTTTGGGCACATACCGTGCAAGTACCTGACGCAGCAGCCATTTGCGGCCCGTCAGACGCACTTTGTACGCCGCGGGCAAGCGCCAAGAATACGCCACCACGCGGTGATCCAGGAGTGGCACCCTCCCCTCGAGCCCCACAGCCATGGTCGCCCGGTCCACCTTGGTGAGAATATCGTCCGGAAGGTAGCCCATCATGTCGAGCAACTGCATGCGCGGTAGCAGGTCCTGAAAATCTTGCGCAATTGATTGGTCGTTCAGCACGCCATTATGCTCATTCCCGCCCGACACAATTTCCTGCGGCTCGTCCCATTGGCTCACGAGCCCGCGATAGATCGCATCTGGATCCGGAAACTGGAGCAGCTTTGCAAGCTTATGCACCTTGTCGCCGGGTTGCGCCGGGCGCCATGCCGCAGGAACGCAGCCAAATATTCGATCCCATACCTCAGGCCTTATGCCCTGGAGCGCGCGCGCTGATACTTGGGAAAGTGGTCGCGGCACCACGGCCAAGGCATGAACCAGCCGCGGCACCCAATAATAACGGTTGTATCCGCCAAATACCTCGTCTCCGCCGTCGCCTGTGAGTGCGACGGTGACGTGTCTGCGGGTGAGTTCCGAGATGAGATAAGTCGGAATTTGCGATGCATCCGCGAACGGTTCATCAAACCAGTCCGGCAAACGCGGTATTACCTCGATGGCGTGGCGCGGCTCGACATAGAACTCCGTGTGGTCGGTGCCCAGATGCGCGGCAACATGCTTCGCGCAAGCTGCCTCGTCATAGTGGCTCTCATGAAACCCGATGCTGAAGGTCTTAACCGGCCGGGTGCTCTGCGCCTGCATCAGCGCCACAACCGAAGATGAATCGATGCCCCCGGACAGAAATGCTCCAAGTGGCACATCGGCGATCATCCGTAGCCTGACTGCATCGCGCAGGAGCGCGTCCAGCTGCTCCACGGCTTCGCGCGCATCCGGCTCGGGATCATTCCTGCGCTGTCCGGCGGCAGCTATGGCTGGCAGATCCCAGAACGGCTTGGGATCATCCGGCAGCCCACGCCGAAGTTTTAGAATGTGACCTGGCGGAAGCTTGCGCGCTTCGCGGTAGATCGTGTGTGGCTGCGCGATATAGGCGTGACGCAGATAGCCGGCCACGGCATTGTTGTCGATGCTCGGCTTCCAATTCGGAACGGCATGGAATGCCTTGAGCTGCGAGGCGAACAGCACCCGCTCGGGAGTGACCGCATAATACAAAGGTTTTATGCCGAGCCGGTCGCGCGCAAGCGTAAGCGTGCGCGCCTGACGATCCCACAGCCCGAATGCAAACATTCCGATCGTCCGTTCAATCGCGGCTTCCACGCCCCACAACGCACATGCTTCAAGGAGCACTTCGGTATCGGAATTGCCGCGCATCAACCGGCCGCTCGCTTCGAGCTCGCGGCGGATGTCGATATAGTTGTAGATTTCGCCGTTGAACGTGATCACGTGACGGCCATCAGCCGAATGCATCGGCTGCGCACCCGTGGGGCTCAAATCGATAATCGCGAGCCGCCGCTGCCCAAGCGCAATGCCTTGCTCGGCCTCAATCCAAACCGCGCCGGCATCGGGGCCACGATGGCGCAGCGCTTCGATCATCGCTTCCACGACGCCGCGCAGCGCATCGCCCGCGGTGCTCGCACGCCAGTCGACTAGGCCAGCAATGCCGCACATCTGTTCGGCCCAAAATCCATTTTGAACTCACTTCTACGCGTCGAAGCATTCACGCTCGAAACCTGCCATTCGGGGCCGGTCTAATGGTGTTATGAGGCAGTGCCCTCGTGTAGCTCTTGCCAGAGAAATGATACGCTGGACAGGAGACAGCGGACCGGAGTCATGCTGGAAGAGGCCATCCCACATCTTCTTGTTCTTGGATCAGTCGCCCTTGTCGCCTTTTGCGTGAGTTTCGAGACTAATTTGCTGTTGCGCCCTTGGCTCGCGCAACATGCGCTGGCACGCCCAAACGCACGGTCGTCTCACCAGGACCCGACCCCTCAGGGCGGCGGGATTGCGGTCATTGTCGCCACGCTCTTCACGCTTTGGGGTGCCCTGATTCTCCTGCCGCGTCCCGAGCATGACCAGACGATCGTGCTGCTGACCTTGACCGCAGCCGCGCTGCTGCTCGGGATTGTGGGTGCCATTGATGATGTCCGTTCCTTGCCGCCCGGGCCGCGACTGATCGCTCAAGCAGTTGCTGTGGCGGCCCTGATCGCCGCATTTCCAGCCGAACTGCGCCTGTTTCCCGAACTCTCGTGGTGGATAGAGCGGGTTGTGCTGTTCGTCGCCGGCGTCTGGTTCGTCAACGTCGTAAATTTCATGGATGGGATCGATTGGATGACCGTTGCGGAATTCGTTCCGGTATGCGCTGCGCTCATCCTGATGGCCGCTGCGGAAGGTTTGGATTGGCTCTCTGCATTGCTCGCCTCCGCACTTCTTGGCGCAATCACCGGCTTTGCGCCCTTCAACAAGCCCATCGCTAAATTATTTCTCGGCGATGTCGGCAGCCTGCCGGCTGGCCTGCTGCTTGGATGGCTCTTGCTCCAGCTCGCTGCCAAAGGCCAGCTGATCGCTGCGCTCATCCTGCCGCTCTATTATGTCGCTGATGCCACGATCACGGTCGCTCGGCGCATAGCAAAAGGTGAGCCGTTCTGGCAGGCGCACCGCAAGCACTTTTACCAACGGGCGCTCGCT
>JBEVJT010000217.1:0-3929 GCA_040510075.1 Xanthobacteraceae bacterium
CGGGGGAGGATGATGTTATTGGCGGTCAGGCAGCCACGCGGTTGCAGACGAGCTTCTCGTAATCGGCGTTGGGACCCACTAGGTCCCAGGTCAGCATCCACTTATAGGCGCGCTCGAACTCTTCCTTGCTGTAGGGAGCAGGGTCCACATAGCGCAGCCGCGGCAGATAGAAGTCGTCCGGCGTAAGCTGCTTGCCATACTGCTCGGGGATTTCCTCGATCATGTAGTGAACGTATTTGCGCTTGTCGGCATTGATCAGGCGCACGGCTTTCTTCACCGCGCGCAGGGCGGCATCCCAGATCTTCGGATCGAGGTTGGCGCTCGCGTTCTCGGTGCCCTGATAGAAGGTGCCGACGATATCCTTGCAGCCGTTTTTGAGCGCAAGCGAAATCCACGGCTCCATCAGCGTGGCGGCATTCGTTTCGCCGCTCATCAACGCTTCATAGCGCTCCTGCACCGTACCCGAATGGACGACCTTGATCTCTTCCCGCGGCATGAAGCCTTCCAGCATGGCCAGCGTCGAATAATGCGAGCCCTGGTGGAACTGTACGCCGACCGTCTTGTTCGCAAGCGCGATGGCCGCGTTGATCGGCGAGTCCCCGCGCACGAAGACCGCCTGGTAGACCATGGCCGGCCGCCGGGCGACGATGGGGCCTGTCGGGTTGTCATAAGTGCGCCAGATCTGTCCCCATTCGCAGGCACGATAGATATCCGCCTGGCCCTTCTCGAATGCCTTCTGATAATTGGTGGAACTCACCAGGTGATGATCGCAGCTGCGCGGATCGGTAAGGCTGAACTTGGTCTTGATGCCCGGGGTTATGATTTCGAATTCGAGGCCCTCGTCCCGCGCGGTGTGATCGCGTGCCACGAACCAATGCAAGCCCAGTACCGCCTCGGCGCTCTCGACAACGAGCTTGGTGCGCTCGGCTGCCATCGTAGACATGGCAAAGTCTCTCCTCGTTTCAGTGTGGGGTGGATGCAGGCCAACCTAGCAGCGGCCCGTCAAAGTGTCTACAGTATTCTGTGCGCGGAAGCGGCGAAACTCGTGTAGGCCGGAACTGGCGTCGCTCTTGCGCCCTACGGAACTGTGCGGGAACGGGGCAGCACGAGGCATGGCCGCAGCACGAAACAACCGGGTGATCGTGGTGGGTGCCGGGCCGGTGGGGCTCGCCTGCGCGCTTAATCTCGCCCTGCACGACATTCCCGTCATCGTTCTCGAAGCGCATGCCGAGCTGTTCATGGACTTGCGCGCAGGCTCGTTTCATCCCCCGACGCTCGAAGTGCTCGAGCCCATCGGGGTTACGAAAAAGCTCATGCCCATGGGCATCGTTGTGCCGGCGTGGCAGCTGCGCGACCGCACCGAGGGCGTGATCGGCGTGTTCGAGTTGGCGTCGCTCCTCAAAGACGAGACGCCCTACCCGTTCCGCCTGCATTGCGAGCAGCACAAGCTGACCCCGCTTCTCTGCGAGATGCTCGACCCCATTGCGCACGCCGAGGTGCGGTTTTCCGCGCGCGTTACGCGTGTTGAACAGCAAGCGGACTGCGCGATCGTCGAGTCCGAGACAGCGAACGGCCGCGACACGCTCGCCGCGCGCTGGGTCATCGGTGCCGACGGCGGTGGAAGCATCGTGCGCAAGTCCGCGGGGATCGAATTTGCGGGTTTCACCTATCCCGAGCGATTTGCGCTGATCAGCACGCCGTACGATCTGGGACAGCGCGGATTTACCGAGACCGCCTACATCTCGCACCCGGTGGAGTGGTGCGCGGTGTTTCATCTGCCGCATCTCGGGCCGCCGGGCCTGTGGCGGTTCCTTTATGGCTGCCGACCGGACGAGACCGAGGAAGAGGCGCTGAGCGACGAGCGGGTGGAGGAACGCCTGCAGGCAGTGGTGCCCAAAACGGGCCGCTACGATACGGTTCACCGCACCATCTACCGGGTGCACCAGCGGGTGGCCGAGACGTTCCGTCGCGGGCGGCTGCTCCTTGCCGGCGATGCCGCGCATCTCAATAATCCGCTAGGCGGCTTTGGGCTGAACAGCGGATTGCAGGACGCCATGAACCTCACCGACAAGCTTATTGCGGTGTGGCGCGACGAGGCCGGCGAGGAGGTGCTCGACCGCTATGTGCGTCAGCGACGCACCGCCAGTGTCGAATACGTGCAGGAGTCATCCATCCGCAACAAGCGGCTGCTTGAGGAAACCGATCCGGCCATACGCAGGCACCGCCTCGAGGAAATGCGGCGAGCCTCCGAATCGCCAGCACTCGCAAAAGAGAGCGTCATGAAGTCTTCGATGATTGCCAGCATGCGGCGCGCGAACGCGATCATGTAACACAACGCCATGCGCGGGCTTGAGCCTGCCAATCATGGTAGTCACGCTTCGGGGGATCAGGGAGGCCATATGAGGACAAGCATTCTGGGTTGTGTGCTTGCGCTGAGCATTGCCGGCGCGCCCGTGCCGCAGGCGCGTGCAGAGGGAACGGCTTACCCGGCCAAAGCGCTGACGTTCATCGTCCCCTTCCCTGCTGGAGGGCGCACTGATGTGATCGGACGCATCGTCGCTCAGGGGCTCACTAAGAAGCTCGGAAAACCCGTTGCCGTCATCAACAAGCCCGGCGCAAGCAGCGTTCTGGGCGCGCGCGAAGTCGCCGATGCGGCCCCTGACGGATACGCCGTCGGATTTTTCTCTACCTCGGCGGTGACATCCCAGTACACCGTCCCCACGCCGGTCTCGCTTTCGGGTTTTCAACTTGTCGCGATAGTCAACACCGATCCTGCAGCCATTGCGGTGCAGTGGCCGGCGCGTTGGAAATCGCTCAAGGAGCTGGTGGAGGACGCGCGCAAGGAGCCTGGCAAGCTGCGCATGGGCATGATCCCGGGCGCTTCGGCGCAAATTTTTGCCGCGGGGTTCGAGCATGCGGCCGGCGTGCAGATGATCGAGGTGCCGTTCAAGGGCGATTCGGACGGCGCCATCGCTTTGGCCGGCGGCCACATCGACGTGCATGTGGCCGTGCCGGTCTCATACAAGAGCCTGGTGCAGGCCAAGAAAGTACGCATGCTGGCGGTCGCCGATCAGGCACCCTCGCCGCTCTACAGCAACCTGCCAACGTTCCGGGACAATGGGGTTGATCTCGTCATTGGCGCCTTTCACGGCGTATTCGTGCCGAAGGGCACGCCGCAAAAGGTGATCGACAAGCTCGCTGCCGCAGTGGGTGAGACCATGAACAATCCGGAGGTTCAGGCGCAGATGGACAATGCCGGAGCTGGCGTGACCTACCTGCAGGGCGAGGAGGCCGCGACCTTTCTGCACAATCAGGACGTCACCTACCGGAGCATCATCGAGCGGCTGGGGCTCAGCGCGCAGGCCGGAAAGTGAATTGCCGCGCCGCATCTATCCGTGCCAATCGCAACAATAATCCTTGCGATCGCCGCATCTGAGCTGGATCGAACCGGCTCCGGCGCGGCTGCGCCTCTATTTGAACCATATTATCTGCAACATGCCGTTCGACACTGAGCACATCGCGATGGAGCACCAGGCAGGCAAAATGGGCAGGAAGCTAGGCATCATCTTGTTGGCGTTGGTTGCAAGTCTCTCGGCGATGAAATCGGCCAATGCTGCCTCGGGCGCGGAGATCGATGCCAATGTCCGGGCAACGCTCGGTGAGTTCTTCCGGGAAATTCCATCCTCCCACGAACTCGCGAACAAGGCGGCGGCGATTCTGGTCTTCCCGACTATCGTGAAGGCGGGATTCGGGATCGGCGGCGAATATGGTGAAGGTGCACTGCACATCCGCGGCAGGACCGCCGGATATTATAATATCATCTCCGGCTCGATCGGCTTTCAGTTCGGCGCGCAGGCCCGCTCGGTGATCATCATGTTCATGACCCCGGCTGCCTTGGCCGCCTTTCAGCGCACTGACGGCTGGAAGAT
>JBEVJT010000218.1:0-17553 GCA_040510075.1 Xanthobacteraceae bacterium
TTAACAGAGCCACGCCATTCCCCCGAATCGGCGTTGTCAGACGCTGTTTTCTCGCTTAGAAGCGCTTCCGCCGCGGTTGCCGGGGCAGGGGGACGCGCGACGATTTTTTCGGAGAGTTAACAATGGGTTACAAAGTCGCGGTGGTGGGCGCTACCGGCAATGTGGGCCGCGAGATGCTTTCCATTCTCGCGGAGCGCTCATTTCCGGCGGACGAGGTCGTGGCGCTTGCTTCCCGCCGCAGCCTTGGGAGCGAGGTCTCCTATGGCGACCAGACGCTCAAGAGCAAGGCGCTCGAACATTTCGATTTTTCCGACACCGATATCTGCCTCATGTCGGCGGGTTCGGCGGTATCGAAGGAATGGTCGCCGAAGATCGCTGCCGCCGGCGCCGTTGTCATCGATAACTCCTCATGCTGGCGCTACGACCCCGACGTTCCGCTCATCGTGCCCGAGGTCAACGGCGACGCGGTCGCATCCTTTCGCAAGAAGCGGATCATCGCCAATCCGAACTGCTCGACGGCGCAGCTTGTCGTTGCGCTCAAGCCGCTGCACGACAAGGCGAAGATCACACGCGTCGTCGTCGCGACCTATCAGTCGGTCTCCGGGGCCGGCAAGGAAGCAATGGACGAGCTGTTCGCGCAGACGAAGTCCGTTTACACGCTCGATGAGATTGCCTCGAAGAAATTCCCCAAGCGCATCGCCTTCAACGTGATTCCGCACATCGACGTGTTCATGGATGACGGCTTCACGAAGGAAGAATGGAAGATGGTCGCGGAGACGAAGAAGATCCTCGACCCGAAGATCAAGGTAGTCGCTACCTGCGTACGCGTTCCTGTTTTTGTGGGGCATTCGGAAGCCGTGAACATCGAGTTCGAGAATCCCATTAGCGCCGAGGAAGCGCGCGAAGTGCTGCGCAGCGCCCCGGGCTGCCTGGTCATCGACAAGCGCGAGCCAGGCGGCTACGCGACGCCCTACGAAGCGGCCGGTGAGGATGCGACCTATATCAGCCGCATCCGTGAAGATCCGACGGTGGATAACGGGCTCGTATTGTGGTGCGTCTCCGACAATCTCCGCAAAGGCGCGGCGCTCAATACGGTGCAGATCGCGGAATCGCTGATCAACCGCAATCTCCTGAGCGCCAAGCGCAGGGCGGCGTAATCAACTGACCACTGATTGTTGTCATGCGCCCGCACCGCAGCGTGCTGTACATGCCGGGCGCGAATGCCCGCGCAATAGCGAAAGCGCGCACGCTGCCTGCCGATGCGGTCATCCTCGATCTCGAAGACTCTGTTGCGCCCGAAGCGAAAGTCGACGCGCGCAAGCAGGTGTGCGACGAAGTGAGCGCCGGCGGCTTCGGCGCGCGCGAGGTGATCGTCCGCATCAACGGGCTCGACAGCCCGTGGTGGCTCGATGACATCAACGCAGTGGCGAAGATGAAGCCGGATGCGGTGCTGGTGCCCAAGATCTCCGATCCCCGGCATCTTCAGGACGTGGCAGCCCGCCTCGTCGATATCAGCGCCGAGCATCGCATCCGGGTGTGGGCCATGATGGAGACGCCGCTGGCCATGCTCAACGCGGCGAAAATTGCGGCAGCCGCAGAGGATGTCGAGACCCGGCTCGCGGCTTTCGTCATGGGCACCAACGATCTTGCGAAAGATACGCGCGCGCGCATCACGCCCGGGCGCGCGCCCATGCTGCCCTGGCTCATGACCTGCGTCGCGGCGGCGCGCGCCTTCGGCCTCGATATCATCGACGGCGTCTTCAACGATCTCGGAGATAGCGAAGGATTTGCGCGCGAATGCAAACAGGGACGGGAGATGGGCTTCGATGGCAAGACACTTATCCATCCCAGTCAGATCGGCCCCTGCAATGCCGCCTTCTCCTCTACCGCGCAAGAAATCACAGACGCAAAGAAGGTGATCGCCGCCTTCGAACTGCCGGAGAACAAGACCAAGGGCGTTGTGCAGATCGAGGGCCGCATGGTCGAGCGGCTGCATGCCGATATGGCGCGCCGCACGCTCGCCATTGCGCGGGCGATCGAGGCGCGCGAGCAGGAAACTTCCGCAACCGCTTGAGGAAGCCGTGCCGTGCCTCTACGAGGTCGCGTACGTCGAGGCCGCGTAATTCACCCCCCCCGAGCGTCCCGGGCGCGGCGCAGCACGCAGTGATGCGCCGCAGACCCGGGACCGTTCCGGTCGTTGGCGGTCCCGGAGCAGCGGTGCACCGCTTCGCGCTGCACCGCAT
Organism: Xanthobacteraceae bacterium; assembly: GCA_040510075.1. Taxonomy (GTDB): domain Bacteria; phylum Pseudomonadota; class Alphaproteobacteria; order Rhizobiales; family Xanthobacteraceae; genus VAZQ01. Next base: position 2,244 of record JBEVJT010000218.1, read on the forward strand.
CCGGGACACGGCTTCGAGGATCACGCCCAGGGGCGGGCGGTCTTGGCCTGCGCCTCGAAGCGATCGATCTTGTTTTCCTTGACCATGGTCAGGCCGATATCGTCGAGCCCGTTGAGCAGGCAATCTTTGCGATGCGGGTCGATCTCGAATCTCACGACGCCCCCGTCTGGTCCTCTGATCTCCTGCTTCTCGAGATTGACCGTGAGCGTTGCATTGGCGCCGCGTTCCGCGTCATCAAACAGCTTCTCCAGGTCCTCAGGCGACACTTTGATGGGCAGAATGCCGTTCTTGAAACAGTTGTTGTAGAAGATGTCGCCGAACGAAGTGGAGATGACGCAGCGAATGCCGTAATCCATCAGCGCCCACGGCGCATGCTCGCGCGAAGAACCGCAGCCGAAATTGTCGCCTGCGACGAGTATCTTCGCCTTGCGGTACGCGGGCTTGTTGAGCACGAAATCAGGGTTCTCGCTGCCGTCGTCCCGATAGCGCTTTTCCGCGAAAAGGCCCTTGGCCAGGCCGGTGCGCTTGATCGTCTTCAGGTATTGCTTGGGGATGATCATGTCGGTGTCGACGTTGATCATCTTCATCGGCGCCGCCACGCCTTCGATCGTGGTAAATTTCTGCATCAGATCCTCTCCTTTACGCGGCCGCCGCCTCTATTTGCATCATGTCGTGATCGGAAAGACCGAAATGGTGGCCAATCTCGTGCACCAGCACATGCGTGATGATTGCCCCCAGGGTCTCGTCGTGCTCGCCCCAGTAATCCAATATTGGCCTGCGATAGAGCCATATCATATTGGGCATCTGCATGGGCACGCTCTCGGACCGAAACGGCAGTCCCACGCCCTGGAACAGGCCGAGCAGATCGAAGTCGCTCTGCGCGCCCAACTCGTCCAGCACCTGCTCCTCCGGAAAGTCCTCAACGCGGATGACGAGCCCGTCGCAGAGCGCACGGAATCGTTGCGGCAGCCGGCGAAACGCCGCCTCCGCCATGACTTCGATATCCGCCAGCGATGGCGCTTTCATGCCGCGCCAGGCAAGCGGATTGTCAGTCGAAGGCTCATTCATGCCGCTTTCTTAGGGAAAGTACCGGCAGAAGGCCACGCGGGGGTCGCATGCTGCACCGACTTCTCATATTCGCCATGACCTTGGGCCTGCTCGTCGTTTCCGTCGGAGACGCCTTGGCGCGCACGCGCATTCGCGTGACGCCGCTTTATCCGTACCGGTACTTTTCCACTCCGTATCCGGTGCCGTACAAGTACGAGTACCCGGGCCCGGGCGCGGTGCGTCAATGCACGTCGTGGCTTGCGCAGGAAAACCGCGTGAGCGGACCGGTCATTGTCCCGCGCATGCGCTGCTGGTGGGAGCGATAATCGTCGGGTTACGCGCGGATAGCGGACCGAGAGCACACGCACCCTTCTCGCCCGCGCTAACCCAACCTACGAGATTTCTAACTCGCGCACGTCGACGAAATGGCCCGCGATCGCGGCGGCCGCGGCCATGGCGGGGGAGACGAGATGGGTTCGGCCCTTGTAGCCTTGGCGGCCCTCGAAATTGCGGTTTGACGTTGACGCGCAGCGCTCGCCCGGAGCGAGCTTGTCGGGATTCATCGCAAGGCACATGGAGCAGCCGGGCTCGCGCCATTCGAACCCCGCTTTGAGGAAAATCCTGTCGAGCCCCTCTGCCTCGGCCTGCTCCTTCACGAGGCCAGAGCCGGGCACGATCATTGCCTTTACCGCGGAGTTGACGCGCTTGCCCTCGACCACGCGCGCGACCACGCGCAGGTCCTCGATGCGCGCATTCGTGCACGAGCCGATGAACACGCGGTCAAGGGGAATGTCGCTGATCTTCTCGCCGCCGTTGAGCCCCATATAGGCGAGGGACGCTTCCGCAGCGCGTCGCTTCTTCTCATCGGCGAACTCTTCGGGCCGCGGCACCCGGCCGGTCACCGAAATCACCTGCTCGGGGTTCGTGCCCCACGTGACGAGCGGCGGAAGCTTTGCGGCGTCGAGCACAATCTCGCGGTCGAAATGGGCATCCTCGTCGGAACGCAACGTCTCCCAATACCGCATCGCCTCGTCCCACTGCTTGCCTTTGGGGGAGCGCGGCCGATCCTTCAAATAGGCGAACGTCTTCGCATCGGGCGCGATAAATCCCGCTTTGGCGCCCGCCTCGACCGACATGTTGCACACGGTCATGCGCCCCTCCATCGAGAGCGCTTCGATCGCTTCGCCCGCATATTCGAGGGCATGGCCGGTACCGCCTGCGGTGCCGATCTCGCCGATGATGGCGAGGATGATGTCCTTGGCGGTCACGCCTTGCGGGAGCTTTCCCTTCACCACCGCGCGCATGTTCTTGGACTTCGTCTGGATCAAGGTCTGTGTGGCGAGCACGTGCTCCACTTCGGATGTGCCGATGCCATAGGCGAGCGCGCCGAAGGCGCCATGCGTTGCCGTGTGGCTGTCGCCGCAGACGATGGTCGTCCCCGGGAGCGTGAAGCCCTGCTCGGGGCCGATGATGTGGACGATGCCCTGGCGCTTGTCGAACTCGTCGAAATAGTCGAGGCCGAAGAGCTTTGCGTTTTCGGCAAGCGCTGCGATCTGCGCCGTGCTCTCCGGGTCGGGGTTCGGCAACGCACGATCCGTGGTCGGCACATTATGATCGACGACGCAGAGCGTCTTGTCCGGAGCACGCACTTTGCGGCCCGATAGGCGCAGGCCTTCGAACGCCTGCGGGCTCGTCACTTCGTGCACGAGGTGCCGGTCTATGTAGATGAGGCAGGTCCCATCCGGCTCTTCGTCGACGAGATGGTCCTCCCAGATCTTGTCATAGAGCGTGCGCGGCATGCCGTATTGTTCCCGATTGAACGGTTTGACAATTTATGCGGCCGTTTAGCGCCTTGTGCCGGAGAGGAAAAGGTGTCCGGAGAGACGGCTGTCGCAGCGAAATGGAAGAGGGTATCTTTCGGGCGAGGGGCAGAACCAGGGAGGAAAACAGAGTGGCCAAGGCAAAGGCGAAAGCTCCACACTCGCGAGTTCGCAGCACGCGCAGCGGGCTTGCGGAGCGGCGAGCCCCGCGGCGGCCCAGCGCCAAAACAGGCGCCAAGCTGCGATCACGCGGCCGCAAGCCGCAAAAATTCACCGTAAGCCACCATCGCGAGGAGGATTTCGAAACAGGCCTGCGCCGCTATGCGAAATATCGGGATCTTGGCATGGCGAACGCAACCAACGGCATGGTGCAGGCGCATGTGATCCGGTTCGTCCCGCCGTGCCGGCCGGAAGAAGTATCCAAGCTCCATTACCACGATGTCGATTTCCAGATGGTCTACGTGCTCAAGGGCTGGATGAAGACGCAGTTCGAGGACCAGGGTGCGCATGTCATGCGCGCGGGCAGCGCATGGATCCAGCCGCCGCGCATCAAGCACGTGGTGCTGGATTATTCCGACGACTGCGAGGTGCTCGAGATTGTCCTGCCCGCCGATTTTGCGACGGTCGAGGTGTAGCTAAAGTGACTTGGTCATTCCGGGGCGCCGTGAAACGGTTTGCAGCCCTCGGCCGGAATGACAGTCTCACGTGAAAGGTGCAAAAACTATTCAGCGGCGCGTTCCGTCGGCGCCTCGGGCTCCTGCTCGCCCGGCCGGTGCTCCTGCCGCTCGGTAATGCGCGCGGCCTTGCCGCGCCGGCCGCGCAAATAATAAAGCTTCGCGCGACGCACTTTGCCGCGGCGAATGACCTTGATCGACTCGATCATGGGCGAGTAGAGCGGAAAAACACGCTCCACGCCTTCGCCGTAGGAAATCTTGCGCACCGTGAAGTTCTCGTTGAGTCCCGAGCCGGAGCGGCCGATGCACACGCCCTCATAGCCCTGCACGCGGCTGCGCTCGCCCTCGATCACCTTGACGTTGACGATCAGGGTGTCGCCCGGTCCGAAATCGGGAATCTGCTTGCCGGCGGAAAGCTTTGCAATCTGCTCCTTTTCGAGCTCCTGGATCAGATTCATTGGGATCTCCATCGGCAACGCCAGCCGGTGCGGCGCGTTTTTTCGCTTTTATTTCTGGTTCGGCGCGCCTTTTAGGGCACGCGCGCCCCTTTGTCACGGTGTGCGCTTCTTGACCTGAGCCAACCGCGCCAGGTGCGCCGCCCAGAGATCCGGACGCCGCTCGCGCGTGAGCCGCTCTGCCTGCTGGCGCCGCCAGGCGGCGATCCTGGCGTGATCGCCGCTCGTGAGTATTTCCGGAATGGCGCGATCCTCCCACAGCTGTGGCCGCGTGTATTGCGGATATTCGAGGAGTCCATCGGCGAAGCTTTCCTCTTGCGCCGAAGCTTCTTTTCCCATGACTCCGGGCAGGAGCCGCACGCAGGCGTCGAGCAATGCAAGCGCCGCGATCTCTCCGCCCGAGAGGACATAATCGCCGAGCGAAACCTCCTCGATAGTGCGGCTCTCGATGACGCGCTCATCCACGCCTTCGAACCGCCCGCAGACGATCACCACGCCGGGGCCTTGCGCGAGCGCCGCGATCCGCGCCTGCGTGAGCGGAGTGCCGCGCGCGCTCATCAGGAAGCGAGGGCGGCCGTCCTGTTCGGGCGCGGCGGCGTCAAGCGCGCGCGCAACGACGTCAGGGCGCATGACCATGCCGGGCCCACCCCCTGCGGGCGTATCATCGATCGAGCGATGCTTGTCGCTTGCGTGCTCGCGCATGTCGCGGGCCTCGAGCGACCACAATCCCGCGTCAAGCGCCTTGCCTGTCAGACTGAAAGTGAGCGGGCCGGGAAACATCTCCGGAAAGATGGTCAGCACACTCGCCCGCCACATGGTCAAACTCTCATTTCAATTACCGACTTCCGGCGGAGCCACGACGATCGAGCCCGCGGCGACATCCACGATCGAAACGAAAGCTTCGTTGAACGGCAGCATCATGTTTCCATCATGCGCGGCGATTTCCAGTATGGCGCCGGCACCGAAGTCGTGCACGGCGGTCACTTTGCCCAATTCGCTGCCATCAGGCCGCAGCGCGCGCAGGCCGACGAGATCGGCACAATAGAACTCGTCAGCTTCCGGAGCGGGAAAGCGCTCGCGCGGAACGAAGAGCTTCATTTGCTTCAAGCGGCTTGCAGCGTTTCGATCGGCGATGCCGCGCAGCCGCGCGATGAGATGACCTTCGCGCTGAGTTCCAGCTTCACGCAGCTCCTCGATTTCAAATTTCGCCGTACCGTCCTCGCTTTCGAGCGGCGCATAATCGCGGATCGCCATGGGATCGGCGGTAAACGATCGCAGCTTCACCTCGCCGTGCAGGCCGTGGGGCGCGCCAATCCGGGCGACGCAGATGCGCGTCAATTTTTGAAGCCCGGATGGAGCGCAGCGACATCCGGGGTCGGCGTGTCCCGGATTTCTCCCCGCTCAATCCGGGCTACGAGATCCGGGGTCACGGCTTGGCGGCTGCTGCTGCTGCGGCCGCCGCTTTGGCCGCCTCTTCGGCGCGCGCCTTGCGCTCCTTGCGCGGCACGGCACGGTTGGGATTGTTGCGCGCCTCGCGTTTCATGACCCCCGCTTCGTCGAGAAACCGAAGCACGCGGTCGGAAGGCAACGCGCCCTTCGCCAGCCAGGCCTTGACCTTATCCATGTCGAGTTTGAGCCGCTCCGTCTTTTCCTTGGGCAGCAGCGGATTGAAATGGCCAAGACGCTCGATGAATCGCCCGTCGCGCGGGGACCGGCTGTCCGCGATCACGACGTGATAGACCGGGCGTTTCTTGGTTCCGGCACGCGCCAGCCGAATTTTCAGAGACATGCGTTTTCCTTTTCAGTCACATATTCAACAGGCGCCGTCATTCCGGCCGAGGCCAAAAACGCCGAGAGCCGGAATCCATAACCACGAGCCGGGAATTATGGATTCCGGGTTCGGCGCATCGCGCCGCCCCGGAATGACGTGTGGGGTTTCTGCTCACTTCTTCTTCCCCGGGAATGGGCCCAGTCCGGGCATGCCGGGGAATTTCGACCCGAGTCCCCCGAGCCCCGGCATGGTGGGCGGCAGGCCCGGAAGGCCGCCACCCGGCAACGGAAGGCCGCCACCCGGCAATCCGCCCGGCATCTTCTCGGCAAGCTTCTGCATTTGTTCGGGGCTGGGCATGCCGGAGCCGAGGCCGAGCATGTTGGCAAAGCCGGAAAGCGCTCCGCGTTTGCCCGAGCCCATCGCCTTCATCACGTCGGCCATGGTGCGATGCATCTTGAGCATGCGATTGACGTCCTCGACCCGCGTGCCCGACCCCGTGGCGATGCGCTTCTTGCGGCTCGCCTTGAGGAGGTCGGGGTTTTTTCGCTCCTTCGGCGTCATCGAGTCGATGATCGCCACCTGACGCTTGAGCACGCGTTCGTCGAGATTGGCGCTGGCGAGTTGGTTCTTCATTTTGGCGATGCCGGGAAGCATGCCCATGAGCCCGGTCATGCCGCCCATCTGTTCCATCTGCATGAGCTGCTCGCGCAGGTCGGAGAGGTCGAACGCGCCCTTGCGCATGCGCTCGGCGGCGCGCGCGGCCTTTTCCGCATCGATGGTCGCCGCGGCCCTCTCGACGAGCGTGATGATGTCGCCCATACCGAGAATGCGGTCGGCGATGCGCGAGGGATGGAAGTCCTCAAGCGCATCCATCTGTTCGCCGACGCCCATGAGCTTGATGGGCTTGCCGGTCACGGCGCGCATGGAGAGCGCAGCGCCGCCGCGCCCGTCGCCGTCGACGCGGGTGAGCACGATGCCGGAAAGCCCCACGCGCTCGTCGAACGCGCGCGCGAGAGTGACCGCGTCCTGACCGGTGAGCGCATCGGCGACGAGCAGCACTTCGTGCGGACTGGCGGCGCGCTTCACCTCGGCCGCTTCCGCCATCATAGCGTCGTCAAGGGTGGTGCGGCCCGCGGTATCGAGAATGACCACGTCGTAGCCGCCGAGCCGGCCGGCCTGGAGCGCGCGCTGTGCGATCTGCGCCGGCTGCTGTCCCGCAACGATAGGGAGCGTATCGACCGAGACCTGAGTGCCGAGCACGCCGAGTTGTTCCATCGCCGCAGGCCGGCGCACGTCGAGCGAAGCCATGAGCACCTTGCGGTTCGCCTGCTCCTTGAGGCGCTTGCCGATCTTGGCGGCGGTGGTGGTCTTGCCCGAGCCCTGCAGGCCGACCAGCATGATGGGCACGGGCGCGGGCGCGTTGAGATCGATGGGATCGCCGTGGTCGCCGAGGGTGGCGATAAGCTGGTCGTGCACAATCTTGACGACCATCTGACCGGGCGTCACCGATTTGATCACCTCGACGCCGATGGCCGCGCTTTTGACTTTGTCGGCGAAGGCGCGCGCCACGTCGAGCGCCACGTCTGCTTCAAGGAGCGCGCGGCGAACCTCGCGCAGTGCCGCGTCCACATCCGCCTCGGTGAGCGCGCCGCGCCGCGTGAGGCGATCGAGGATGCCGCCCAGCCGTTCGGACAACGAGTCGAACATATCGAAGCCTACCGTGGGATGACTTTTCTTCTAATTGTCATCCCGCTCTACCTATTTGGTTGAGCATGATCTTTTCCGAAAACCGCTACCCTCTTTTCCGGAGCATGCTCTAGCGCGCCCGAGGGCGCATCGCGCTGTCGGGCGTTGACCTCCAGCCTCCTGGGACTGGTCGGCGATTGCAGTTCACGGGCTCTGATGAGAGCACGCGGAAGCTATGGATGGGACGGGGGGAAGTCAAGGCGACTGTGTCCCGGATGCGGTGCAGCGCGAAGCGCTGCATCGCTGCTCCGGGACCGCCACAGACCAAAACGGTCCCGGGTCTGCGGCGCATCACTGTGTGCTGCGCCGCGCCCGGGACACGGGTTTCGGCGCCACCTACTGCGCAGGTGCAGGCGCGGGCACGGCGCGGGGCGTCGTATCGAACTGGGTGGCGTCGATCGAGATGGTGCCGAGCAAGGTCGGCACGGAAAGCCGAAGCGGCGCGAGGAAGCGCGCGCCGGCCATGGGCGCGAATGCAATCTCGATATCCCGCCGCCCGGCGATGTATTTCATCACCACGCTGTTGGCGCGATGCCCGGCAATCGGACGCAGCACGACATTGCAGACGAGCACGCGGCCTTCGTAAGGCTTGCGCGCAAGTTCTTCCACGCGCTTGAACGAGAGCACGAGATCGTAGCGCCTCCGGCCATCGAAAATGGCGAGTGTGCGCTCGCAGGTCTGCCGCGCGAGCCTGCCGTCAGTCGAACCGTTGGCAAGCAGGAGCGCGCTGAGCGGATCGCTCACGCCGCGCAGATGCTCCTCGCGCAACGGCACGCGATCGGCCGGCGCAGGTCCCTTGTCGACGACATCGATGACGGTGCCCTCCTCGAAAGTCAGTTTCAGTTCCGTGTGGTCGCCATCCTCGATCATGGTGGAGGAGTACGTGGAGGGCACAAGCGCTCCGTCCTTCACCAAGCCCGCCGTCTGCGCGGCGCCTTCCCCTTTGGCAAAGATGCTCAAAAGATCGACGCTGCCGCCGGCCGCTTCCGCGGTGAACCGTTCTTCCGCGATGTCGGCCTTCCAGGTGCTCTGGCCGACGCGGATGCCGGTCATGGTGATGGCATAGCGGGCATCGAGCTTCTGGGCGCAAGCATGCTGCGCAAGCGCCGTGGTCAAAAGCGCGCCGAGCGCGACCCGGATGAGGACCCGGCAGGCGCGAGGTGCAACCGCAGCGCGAATGCTCGCCATCTTACTCGTTTTTACCTGTGATACAGGGCTTCGGCGCGCTCCGCACCATGCTTGCAAGGTCCCATTGTAAAGAACAATGAATTTACAATGCCGGTGCGCGAGTGTTTGAAATTTCGAATAAACACGAAAAAGCGTCGCGCATATCAATGAACACCTTTGATGATTGTGCATGAGCGTGCGGCTTGGCTTCGGTTCCCTTTTCCAATTTCCAGTTGGTCGAATTTACCTTGCTCCTGCGCCTGCATGCGAGCGCCATGAAAAAACCCGGCGCGACGGCCGGGTGCGGGACACACTGATCTATGTTGCCGAATCTCTAACACCTTACTGTACACTCGTGCAACCGAAAAAACGATGCAAGGCTGATTTCACTATGACCTGCCGCACACAAGGCAAACCAGAACTTTTCCTGTTGCTTGTTGTTTCGACTCTGGTTGCGCTGGCTGTTTCGTTCAGCTTCGGCGTTGCCCAGCGCCTTGACTCATCTCGCGCGGCCTATCCTGACTCACGCACGGTGCTGTCGACCGGCAGCACCGTCCTGGGTGAGCCGATCCGTTATCCTTCAGAAGCTCCGGCAAAAATCACAGCGCTCGAAATCACTCTCGAGCCGGGGCAGCAGACAGGATGGCATACGCATCCGGCCCCCATGTTCGGCTACATTCTCGACGGTGAACTCACCGTCGACTATGGGAACAAAGGAAGGAAGATTTATCGGAAAGGCGACGCGCTCGTTGAGGCGATAAGTGATGCCCATAACGGCAAGAACGAAGGCGGGCGGCCGGTCGTCATCTTGGTTGATGTCATCGGCAGCGAGGGTGACCAGATAAGCGTTCCGGCCTCGCTTCCGCGCTGACGGCACGCGCTGCGTCGGTCCGTCGAGCGGCTGGCGGCCCGGCGAGACAAAACTCAAGGAGGATCGAACCTGGAGCAGAAAACATTCTCCGTAATCGCTGGGGTGATTTTCGCGCTGGTGGCGCTGGTTCACCTCGTGCGGATTTATTTTGGCTGGTCGATTATCATTGGCGGCTGGTCAGTACCGATGTGGCCAAGCTGGGTTGCTTTTGTTGTTGCGGGCGCCCTTTCGTATTTCGGACTGCGCGCCGTGCGCTAGTGGCGACCGGTTTGTTCTGATCACGGCAAAGGGACACACCGTAACCGCCGCGTCAGCGGTCATGCGGTCTTTTTTTGTTGATATCCCGCAAGTCCAACCCCCACCCGACTGCCTCGGTTCGCCACGCTCACTTCGGCGGTCGACCTCCCCCTTTCGACACTTCATTCTAAGCGGAATTTGGCTTTGAACGCCACGACCGAGCAGCTTAGAAAATCAGTTCGATAAGAACAGAGTTGGCGGACACCCTCTCCACCAAATTGCCTTTAAAACTTAGCGCGGTAGATGATGGTCGATGCCCCGTCATCCGGACCGCTTGAAATACTGCACCGCGCGCTCATGCTTTTCCGCTTTTGCACGCGTCGCGAACGTGCCCAGATTTCGGCGGCGTCCCGTGCGGGGGTCCTTCTTCCGCGAATACAGCGATATTGGCCTGATCTCAGCTTGCGGATCATATCGTCGAACCGATGTTCACGTGCCGATTTGCCGGCCGGTTGTTGCGAACGATAAGTTTTAGATGAAACTGCTGGAGGACGTAAAAAGTTCCTGCAAAACCCACCGCCAAGACGGGAACTGACGCTGATCGCAGGTTGCATTGCGTGCCGCTCTGGCGTGTCATGCACAGCGCCCGCCTCGCGGCGGACCGCCTCCGAGCGCTTTGCCGCAGCACGCAAGGATATTCGACGCTACCTGGTCATCGCATTGGGTGCCCTTGCCAACATCGGTTGCAGGCCGAAAAGCGCTCACGCATATTCAAATTGCGACCGTGCCGGCTGCGTTTTCGTTGACACTAGCGACTTCAACTCAGGGAAGGCACCAGATGACCACGATTACAACCAAAGACGGCCTTGAGATCTTCTACAAGGACTGGGGCAAAGGTCAGCCCATTGTGTTCAGTCATGGTTGGCCGCTGTCAGCCGATGACTGGGACGCGCAGATGCTGTTCTTTCTGAAACACGGCTATCGCGTCATCGCCCATGACCGCCGGGGCCACGGTCGATCCACGCAGACGGGCGACGGCCACGACATGAATCACTATGCAGACGATCTTGCGGCTTTGACGACGCATCTCGATCTGAAGAACGCCATTCACGTCGGCCATTCTACCGGCGGCGGCGAAGTCGTTCACTATCTGGGGCGCCATGGCGAGAGCCGAGTGGCGAAGGCGGCCATCATCAGCGCGGTGCCGCCCCTGATGCTGAAGACGGCGGCTAATCCTGGTGGACTTCCCAAGGAAGTATTTGACGGACTGCAGGCACAGCTCGCGGCTAATCGCTCGCAATTCTATCGCGATCTGCCGGAGGGACCTTTTTATGGCTACAACCGGCCGGGCGCGAAAGCCTCGGAGGCGATCATCCAGAACTGGTGGAGGCAGGGCATGATGGGCGGCGTGAAGGCGCATTACGACGGCATCGTCGCCTTCTCGCAGACCGATTTCACCGACGACCTCAAGAAGATCACAGTGCCCGTGCTGGTGATGCATGGCGACGACGATCAGATCGTTCCCTATGCCGACGCTGGACCATTGTCGGTAAAGTTACTGAAGAAGGGGACGCTAAAAACCTACAAGGGTTTCCCGCACGGGATGCCGACCACGCAGGCAGACACGATCAATGCCGACCTGCTGGCGTTCCTGAAGACGTAACGCTGGGGCGTCGCACGTGCCGTGCGACGCCGGCCGACGAAAAACCGCTCGTTCTTTTTGAAAGCGCAGCTCCCTTAGAGCGGGATAGCTTTTCTTCGAATCGCTTCCCGCTCTATTTATTTGGTGGAGCATGATCTTCTCCGAAAACCGGTTCCCACTTTTCGGGATCATGCTCTATTTGCGGATACCGATCGGCTTGCGTCGGCAGGGCTCTGCGGGCGCACGCTCCGCCCAGCGAAAAAGTGCTTGCATATTCGATAGAATTAGATATATCTAAAAAATATCAAAATGCAATCAGGAGAAAAGACCTAAATGCTTGGAATCAATAAGCATCACCGCCGACGTTTTGCACGGGGACGGTTTGGGTTTGCTGGTTTTCACGGCGGACATCACCGCCGCAGAGGAGGCGGGCGACGTCAAGGCCGCGTCTTCGACCATGGCGATCTGCGCTTCGTCATCTTGCGGCTGATCGCTGACGGGCCTCGGCACGGCTACGAAATCATCAAGGAGATCGAAGAAAAGCTTGGCGGTTCATACAGCCCAAGCCCGGGCGTCGTTTATCCCACGCTGATGTTGCTCGAAGAACTCGGCTACGCAACTGTAACAGCCAGTGAGGGCACCAAGAAACTCTACGCGATTACGGAAGAAGGCTCGGCTTATCTCGGCGCCAACAAAGCGGCCGTCGACGCCATTTTCGGCCGTATCGCCGAGGTCAGCTCCGCACAGGGTGATGGACCTGCCCCTCAGATCGTGCGCGCGATGGAGAACCTCACGCTCGCACTCAGACTGCGCTTGTCTCAGGGTCCGTTGACCGAAGAGGCAAAGTACGCGGTCGCGGCGGCGCTCGATGCTGCTGCCGTCACCATTGAGCGCAGCTGATCGGATGCAAGCGATCGCAGATTCAGCTCTCGATTCCTCTAATGTGGCAGAAGCCGGCGAGCATCGCTTGCCGGCGTGAGCGAAGGCGGTGCGTTTCATTCTGGCTGGCCGTAGTTCTGATCGCTCCATATATGCGGGGGTAATATACAGCCCCGCTTTGCCATGCCTGCAGCCCAGCAATCCGTCATCGATACTCGCCGTCACCAGATGTTTCCGGTTCTGGAATCGGCGGAAATTGAGCGCGTGCGCCGCTTTGGCACCGTTCGTTCTTATCGTGCGGGCGAGGCACTCGCGGAGGTCGGCAACGTCGGTCCAGGTCTCACGATCATCCTGACCGGACACGTCGATATCACTCAGCACGATCAATCAGGCCGCCGCCAAAACATTGTTACGCATGGGCCGGGATCCTTCATGGGCGAGTTGGCGCAGCTCGCGGGCCGACCTGCCCTCGTCGATGCGCACGCGCAAGACGACGTCGAAGCGCTGATCATCCCGCGCGAACAATTGCGCGCATTGCTGATCGCGGAGGCAGAGCTTGGCGAGCGCGTTATGCGCGCGCTGATTCTGCGTCGGGTGGGACTCCTCGAGACGGGCGCCGGTGGGCCGGTCATCGTGGGCCGTCCGCAAAATGGGGACGTGCTGCGGCTTGAGGGTTTTCTCCGGCGCAACGGCCATCCGTACCAAAGGCTGAACCCCGAAACGGATGCCGATGCCAAGGCGCTGATCGAGCGTTTCCATGTCGACACCGGTCAGTTGCCTATCGTGCTTTGTCCAAACGGGCAGCTCTTGCGCAATCCGACCGAACCCGAGCTTGCCCGCTGCATCGGCTTGCTCGGACCGATCGATCCGAACCGCGTCTATGACGTGATCGTCGTGGGTGCGGGCCCCGCAGGCCTGGCCACTGCCGTCTATGCAGGTTCGGAAGGACTCTCTGTGCTCGTGCTCGACTGCCGTGCATTCGGCGGCCAGGCTGGCGCATCGGCTCGCATCGAGAACTATCTCGGGTTTCCAACCGGCATCAGCGGCATGGCTCTGATGGCCCGCGCATACAATCAGGCGCAGAAATTCGGGGTCGAGATGGCGATACCGGATGAGGTAACTGCGCTCCGACCATTTGACGGCGCTGAAAGCGAACCTTTCGTCCTGAACCTCTCCAACAGCGAGCGCGCAAAGGCACGCTCGATCGTGATTGCCACCGGCGCGCGCTATCGACGGCTCGCCGTCGCCGGTCTGGAGGCATTCGAAGGCTCCAGCGTGCACTATTGGGCATCGCCGCTGGAAGCAAAGCTTTGCAGCGGCCAGGAAGTGGCATTGGTCGGCGCTGGGAATTCCGCCGGGCAAGCAGCTGTCTATCTCGCGAGTCACGTCGCCAAAGTATGGCTGCTCGTGCGCGGGAGAGAACTTGCGGCGAGCATGTCACGCTATCTTGTTGATCGCATTGCCGGGCTGCCCAACGTGGAAGTGCTGACACAAACGAATGTCGCTGGTCTGGAAGGCCGCGATGGAGTGTTGGAGGCGATCCGTTGGCGCCAAGGATCAGGGGAGGAAGTGCGCCGGTCCATTCAACATCTTTTTTTGTTCATCGGAGCAGACCCGAACACGGACTGGCTCTCGGGCTCTGGCATTGCACTGGACACGAAAAAATTCGTGTTGACCGGGGGAGACTGCCATGAGAGCCGCAATCCGCTGGAGACCAGCCGGCGCGGCATTTTCGCGATCGGCGACGTGCGCTCGGGTTCAATCAAGCGCGTCGCGGCAGCCGTCGGAGAGGGCGCACAAGTGGTGGCAACATTGCATGCCACCTTGGCCTCGATGGACGGCAAGCTACCTGCTGCGTGACGCACTTTCCATGGCGCTTCCTTCTGACACTACACGCGCCTCGATGATGGCACCGTTGATGTGCAAGGCTTTCAAGTAGATTAAGGAGCTGCTGGCTTGATCGAAACTGTCGAGTTCACGGGACGCACACGGAAGCCACTGTGGAAGAAGATCAATCCCATCTGGTGGTTTGGCAACGAAGGGGAGCAGACGGTCGACGAAGCGCCTTGGTACAAGCCGGACAATCGCTGGATCGTGCGCTTCCTGTTCTGGAATTTTCTGCGCAATCCGCTGATGAACTTTCGCAACTACGTCATCGGCGTCGGTGATCGGAATTACAGGGTCACGGGCAAGGTTCCCGCCCTGACCATCCAGCGGGACGATCTCTCCCCGCCCGAGCTTGGCTGGCAATGGTCTGTCATCCAGTTCCGATGGCTGGTGCTTCCCTTCTTCTCCTACTGCGGCAGGCGACTGGTCGTGCAGTGCGGCTGGCAACCGTTTGGCTATGCCGAAATCAAGATCAATTGGCGCAGGGTGGCGTTCGGCTCATAATACCAGGTCGGTATTCTCCACCTGTCATGCGCGGGCTTGACACGCGCATCCATTAAAAAAAAGTCTTCATTCCTCGAAGTGATGGATTGCCGGGTCAAGCCCGGCAATGACGAGAAAGAGTCAATTCAACGACCGCTGATATAAGTTGGCAACGCAAGCTTGCGGAGCATGGCTTCGAGCATGAATGCCGGCGCCCACGCAGGGACGAATTCTGTGTTGCAGCGTCCTCCGCGCGCCGATGCGGAACGCCGCCGGCAGGCGTGCCGCGACGTCGGGAGAAAAGGCGGGCAATGCCCGCCTTCGTCTCTACCGCTCCGCACTCTGCTGTCGGAGTTTCTAGATGAACCTTACGGCTGGACGGACCCTGTCTCAGCGCCAGCCGTAATAGCCGTAGGCTCGCGGAGCATAGGCGTAATAGCCATGCGCGCGGTACCAGCGACGTGCATGCTTCCGCGTCAGGACGCAGTGCCCGTCACCGCAATACACACGGGCCTCCTGCAGCGGCGTGGCGCCTTGCCCGGAGAGATCGTTCAACGGTAACGCGGCTGCAGTTGTTGCAAGGCTGCCCGCGGCCGCGACCGCGAGCAGAACGGTTTTGAGCTTGGGCATG
>JBEVJT010000219.1:0-3949 GCA_040510075.1 Xanthobacteraceae bacterium
TCGCATCAGACCGTCGCGGCGTATCTGCGAACCGATTATTTGGACGCACGACGCAAGGTGATGCGGCGCTGGGCAGACTTCATCCTGCCGGTGGCGAAGCCGGTCCAGTCTCACGAGCGCAGCATACGTCGATCCGGATCATTGGAACGCGGATAAGCAAGGTCTGGCTCGCAGGCGGGCGGGAAGCAAATCCGGACACGCACTTCTATCGAGGGGAGGGAGTGATCGATGCTCGCGCCGAAAATCGAGCTGGCGAAAAGGGGGCTTGGTCCGGATTTGGAATGACGCAGGCTGGATCAACGCCGACGAGTGCGCGTTGCTGTAGCGCACCCGGGAATAATCAGGCATGGATCCTCATGGCCATCACCAACCGTTTCTTCGTGCAGTCGACAATTGCCCTGCTCTTCGTCGGATTTCTGGCGTTGATCGGCATTGTCGGAACCACCTTTTGGCTTGCGGAGCGCGCGCAGATCTACTTCGCCCAGGTGATTGAGGCACGCGACACGCGGGGCGCGGCTGTCGAGTTGCGCAATGCCATGCAGACCGCAGAATCAAGCCAGCGCGGTTTCCTTTTTACCGGCAACGAGATTTATCTTGCGCCTTACGACGCTGCGAAGATGCTCGCGCAACGACAACTCGATGCGTTGAACCGGATGCTTGCGCCTTACGGTGGAACGAATGTCGCTATTCAGCGGCTGACAACCATCATCACGGACAAATTCACCGAGATAGACCAGACGATCGCCTTGAAGCGCGAGCGCCGGGACGCAGAAGCCCTAGCCCTTGTCCGGACCAACCGCGGCAAGGCCCTGACCGATGAAGCCAATGTCTTCTTCTCCGGCATCATCCGCGCGGCAGACGACCGTCTCACGGTGGGCGTCGGGGAGCAGCAAGCGAATGCGGCGTGGTTACGTCTATTCTCGAGCGTCGGCGGCATCATCATTGTCGCCGTCGTCGGTGGGGCTGCCTACACCGTGCTGCGCTACACGCGCGAACTCGGCGAGGCGCGCGACGAAGTGAGCATGCTCAACTCCGGCCTCGAGGAGCGTGTGAGGGACCGCACTGCGGACGTCGCGAGGGCCAATCAGGAAATTCAGCGCTTCGCCTATATCGTCACGCACGACCTCCGCGCGCCGCTCGTCAATATCATGGGCTTCACCAGGGAGCTTGAAGGCGGGATCGAGAGCGTGCGGACGTTGATCGACCGATCCGAGGGCGGCGGCAATGACCCCATCGATCCGGTGCTCCAGCAGGCCCGTATTGCGGCCACCGAAGACATGCCGGAAGCCATCGGCTTTATACGGTCCTCGACCAAAAAGATGGACAAGCTGATCAACGCGATCTTGACGCTGTCGCGAGAGGGGCAACGCACGCTGCGGCCGGAGCGCCTTGACCTCAAGACTGTGGTTCTAGCGAGCGCGACTGCGGTCCAGCACCAACTCTCGCAAGCCGACGGGGAGATCAATCTCCATCTCGATATTCCACCCATCGTCAACGACAGGCTCTCGTTAGAGCAGATTATCGGCAACCTCCTGGATAACGCCATCAAGTATCGCTCGAAAGACCGGCCTTTGCGCATTGACGTACGGGCGGATATCTCCCCAGACGACCGCGTCAGCATCGAAATCGCGGATAATGGCCGGGGCATATCCTCGGGAGATATCGAGCGCGTCTTCGAGCTGTTCAGACGTGCCGGAGCGCAAGACACGCCCGGCGAAGGCATCGGGCTTGCCTATGTGCAAACCGTACTCCGCAACCTCGGTGGTGAGATCGCGGTAACGTCTGCCCTTGACGTCGGCACGACATTTCGCGTCGTTCTACCGCGCACGCTGGACGTTTCGGGGAGTTCGCCCGCGTAGACGGGGCCAATCCACGCGCGCCAATGCTTGCGATTAGCCGCCGCCGGCTCTAGCAATGAACCTGGCTGTGCTGAAAGCATGGAGCGCTGCTATGCGCGCTGCGGCATTTCAAGAACTGACGGCGACGTGTGGGGATGGACGGCATGCTATCGTATAAGATACGGATCTACGGGAAAATGGGCGCGGGCCGCTTGTTGCTGGCGATCTGGCTGCTCGCAGCCAATCTCGGCTCAGCGACGGCGCAGAGCGGTTCGCAGGGCATCACCGCGCCAACGGTGTTTCCTCCGTTCGATCCCGGGGCTGCTGCTTGCAACAAACCGGCCGGCCTGTCCAGAACCCTCGCATTCGCGCAGGACAATCGGCGCGAGTTCATGCAGGGCGTCGCTCATGGTCTGTCCCTTGCCGCCAAGGACCGGGGCCTGGACTATCGCGCCGCAATTGCCGACAACGATGCGGTCAAGCAGATTGAGCAGCTTCGGCTGCTCCTCACCTCGAAAGCCGGAGGGATCGTTGCCGCTCCCGTCGACGCTGCATCTCTGAGCCGCAACCTGCAGGAGATCATATGGGCGGGCGCCTATGTCGGCACGGTTGTGCCTCCGCCGGCCACCTCTTTGCTCAACGCGCCGCAATATCTGACGGGCAAAGCGCTCGGCGATGCGGCGGCAGCGTACATCAGGGGCCGGCTGGGAGGCTCGGCAAAGGTCGTATTGCTCACGCACGATAGTCTCGAGTTTCTCGCGCCGCGTTTCGTCGCTATTCGCGATGCACTGAGAGGCATCCCCGGTGTCAATGTGGTCGCCGACATCTCACCGACAACTGTGAACAAAGAGGGTGGCCTCGCAACCATGGCCACCATTCTCCTTGCGCATCCCGACGTCGACGTCGTGCTCGGTGCCGATACCGTGGTGCTCGGCGCGCTGGAGGCGCTCCGGGCGGCGGGGAAAGCGCGCCCTGACCAGTTCCTGGGCGGCATCGACGGAGAGCCGGAAGCCGTTGCGGAAATCAAAAAAGGCAACGGTCCCTATAAGATCAGCATCAGCCTCGCCTCTCCGGTCTTTGGCTATGCGATGGGACAGCACGCGGCTGATTGGCTCGAAGGCAAGAGCATCCCCCAGGCCATGGACATTCTTCCCAGTGCGCTGACGCTCGCGAACATTGCGCAGTACGAGGCCGACCTCGTCGATCCCGCGGCGGTTTATGCCGATCCTGGACGCCGGGCATCATACCTCAGGATGTACGGGAATATTTGCTACGATAGCCGCGACCGGTACGTGAACTTTCCCTGGTCGTCCGAGGCAAAATAGACCGTAGGCTTCGTCGGAATTCCACGTCGATTTGACGACCGAAGCATTGGCTGGCTTGAGGTTCGCGCGTGTCTCCTCTTCTCGCGTCTGCTTGGCCCGCAGGCCCTGAAGCGCATGTTCACACGGGTCGCCAACCCAGTGCCGGCTCCGAGAGTTGCGCCGTCCCCGGTCCTGAAAATGCCCGGCGCCCGCCGATTTGTTTTCCATCCGTGAAGGCATCAGGCGCTAGCATTCGAGCCTTGACGGCCAGACGCCCGATCAAGCCTACATCGCGCGCGCGCTCGGCAGCCCAACTCCGGCAGACAATCCACTTATCCAATCGGAAAAACTGTCTGAACGACCGGGACCACCTCTCGTTGTCGCCGAGACGACTGCGCATCTCGCAGCACTGCGCGGCATGGCGCTGGACGGCTTTCCCTTGGCTACAGCGGGGATTGGAATTCACTGGAAGCCCTGACCGCTGGGGCCGATGCTTGGTATAGCGTCTTCGGCGGCTTGTTACCGAATATCTGCCCGGAGATTGTCAGGTCTGCCCGGCGAGGCGACGTGGTGGAAGCACGCCGACTAACTGCCGACCTCACGCCGATCTGGAATCTTTTCAGGAAGTATTCCAGCTTGCGCGTTGTTTACGCCGGCTTGGCACCCCGTATCTCACGATGCGACCGTCGAGCTTTCCTCATCGTACCAGGGATCATCCTTCCCGCCGCCGTCGAGGCCGTAATCGCTGAGCGTCGGTGTGAAGCTTTCGAAATAGGCTTCCGTTTTCTGGTCGCCCTTGACGCCGGA
>JBEVJT010000220.1:0-4380 GCA_040510075.1 Xanthobacteraceae bacterium
CAGTCGATCAGCCGTGGCCCGATCTTGTGATCATCGATGGCGGCAGAGGCCAACTCAGCGCGGCGCAGGAAGTAGTTGCGGAGCTCGGTATCGGCGATCTTCCGCTCCTGGCAATCGCCAAAGGGGCGGATCGCGGAATGGAGACATTCTTCATGCCGGACCGCGAGTCATTCAAGCTCAATCCGCGGGATCCGGTGCTCTATTTCGTCGAGCGGCTGCGCGACGAGGCGCACCGGTTTGCGGTCGGCTCGCATCGGCTGCGCCGCCGGCGCGACATTCGCGAATCCGGCCTGCAGGAAATCCCCGGTGTCGGCCCGAGCCGCAAGCGCGCGCTGTTGCATCATTTCGGAACCTTGAGGGCGATCGAGCGTGCGGCGATGAGCGATCTCTCGGAAGTCCCCGGAATTAGCACGGAAACCGCGCGCAAAATCTACGACTTTTTCCATGAGCGCCCCCGGGCGTAGCTGGCCAGCGCACCCCGGGCAAACGTCGGAGGATCGAAGTTGCAGCAGAATTTCCTGGCAAGGTGCTCGCTCGCGCATATCTGTCCTCTGTCGTTTGTCCTCGGCCGATCAAAATGACCTGTGGACATGCGCAAAAGAACAGGCGAGCCACGCCACACTCGCATTTGACGGCAGCGCGAGAAGGGTATTCTTTCCGGCCATGAACTCGATCACCACCTCTCGGGGTCTCGCGGTACGGCCACTCTCGCTATCCAACCTTCTGACCTATGGCCGCATTGTTGCGGTCCCCGCAGTCGTAGCATGCCTCTACTGGCAGGACCTTCTGCATGGCGGCCTCTGGTTGCGCTGGGTTGCGCTTGTGATTTTCATCGCCGCTGGCGTCACCGACGTCCTGGACGGCTACTTTGCGCGCAAGTGGGGTGAGCAATCGGCGTTTGGGCGGATGCTCGACCCCATCGCGGACAAGCTGCTGGTTTCCTCCTGTTTGCTGATGCTGGCCGCAGACGGGACGATTCGCGGCTGGTCGTTGCTGGCGGCGATCGTGATCCTTTGCCGCGAGATCCTGGTTTCCGGTCTGCGCGAATATCTGGCCGAGCTGCGCGTTAGCGTTCCGGTTACCCAGCTCGCAAAATGGAAAACGACGCTCCAGCTCGTGGCGGTCGGCTTCCTCATTGCAGGGCGCGCGGGCGATGCTGTCATTCCCGTGGTGACCCCGATTGGGCTTGCGCTGCTCTGGTGCTCGGCATTGCTGACGCTCTATACCGGCTGGGATTATTTCCGCGCCGGCGTGCAACACTTGATCGAGGATTGAGCGCGTGAAACTTCGGTACTTTGCGTGGGTGCGGGAGCGCGTCGGAAAGACGGAAGAGGAGATCGATCCGCCTGAGGGGATTACGACGGTGGCCGAACTCATGAGCTGGCTCACTGCGCGCGGCGAGGAATATGCGCATGCTTTCGAGAATCCGAAGGTGGTGCGCGCGGCAATCGATCAGGACCATGTGCGCACGGACGCTGCCATTGCGGGAGCGCGCGAGATCGCTTTTTTTCCACCTATGACCGGGGGGTAATGCACCCTAAAACCGAATACCGCTCATGAGCGCTGTCATCCGCCTGCAGAACGAACCCTTTGATGCCGCGCGCGAACAGGCGGCGCTCACGTGCGGGCGCGACGATATCGGAGCGGTGGTCACGTTTGTCGGCATCTGCCGCGGCAGCGAAGCCGGCCTGCGGATCGTGGCAATGACGCTCGAGCATTATCCCGGCATGGCCGAGACCGAGCTTGCGCGCCACGTCGAGAGCGCCCAGCAGCGCTGGCGGCTTGCTGGGGTCACCGTGGTGCATCGGGTTGGCCGGATCTTGCCGGGCGAACCGATCGTGCTTGTGGTAACCGCGGCGGCGCACCGGCAAGGGGCGTTTGCGGCAGCTGAATTTCTCATGGATTATTTGAAGACGCGCGCACCGTTCTGGAAACGGATTGAATATGCCGACAGCACGGCCTGGGTTGCGCCCAGGGAGAGCGATGCGCTTTCGGCCGATCGCTGGAGCGGTCCGGCCGATATGCGAGAGGCAGCGGAGTAGCCGCCGCCTAAGTTGTCCGTCTACATACTGGCCTTAGTCTTTGAAATCTGCGCCAGCTGTGTTCTTCCCGGAGAGGCTTCCGTCCGATCAGTCGTCACGCATGCTCGGCGCGTCCGGGACTTTTTTCCAGTGCGTCAAGCTCTCCGAAATGACCCTCGTAGACTGCATAGCAGCCTGACTCAAGGTCGCAAATTCCACGATCTCGCGCTGCACGCGCGCACCTTCGTTCTGGAGCAGGTCGCGTACTCTTTGAAGTTCGCTTATGAGCCGGTCAATCTCCTGAACCGACGTCCCTGCAACGCGCTGCAGCAGGGTGCTGACATTGTTGGCGACCATTTCGCTGTCGCTCTCAGGCCGCCGGAGATTTGCCACGTCGCGGCGAATGAAATCCCGGATTTCCCCTTCCACCTCGACCTCGGCCGTTTTGGCCTGGTTATCCGTGCTCTCGCGTGACTTGAACACCGCCATTTGACCCCCTTTACGCCCCTTTTAGCGCTCTCAATCCGCCCCGGATTGCCGCACGAGAATGTGACCACTTCGCGGCTCGGCAAGGGAGATTTGAGGATGGGTTCACTTCACTCGGGCAAGAAATAGGCGAGTTCCAATAGATCGTTGTCCTGCAACGAATAGAGAACCTCGGACATCTGCGCTTCGTAGCCGTAGCGTGAATTATCCTTGTAGCTTCGTAGCGTGTCGATCAGGTAATCCTCCCGCTGGCCCGCCAGCCTCGGCACATTGTTGTAACCGGCAAAATCCGCCTGATGGCAAAAGTTGCACCGATATTTAACGGCTAAATCGCGTCCCCTTGCCATTCGCTCCGCATCAACGGGCTCGGTGGCGGGCTCGGGCGGAGGAAGCGCTGCAATGAGATCGGCGGTTTTGCGCAGCTCGGCATCGTGCATTCCGCGCGTCGCCTTGTTCATGGACGTGCTCACGCGCAGGTTGTCACGGAACATCACCAGCTGGATCAATGTATAAAGTGCCGGCTGAGCTCCAAGTGACGGCACATCCGCGACGTGCGATCGTCCATTCTCTCCGTGACAATCCCAGCACGCGCGTAAGCGGTCCTCGAAGGATTGCGCGGCCGCGAGCGTGGAAAACGGCAGGAGCAGCGCGAAAAATGCAAGCCACGCCGCAGCGCCGGTCAAGTGCATGTGGCTAGGCTGTCCGGGGGGTGGCACAATCCATCCCCCGGATTGTATTGGATCAGCGGTCTGCCGTGCGCGCATTCCCATAGCTGACGCGATAAACCGCACTATTGTAATCGTCGGACACAAGCAACGCCCCGTCTTTCATGACCGTTACGTCGGCCGGTCTTCCCACATAACTGTTGTTTTCGAGAAAGCCGGTGACGAACGGCTCAATGGAATTGAAGGTGCCGTCCGGCTTGAGCTTGACCAGCACAAGGTCGCCGCCGACTTTCTTGGTTCGATTCCAGGAGCCGTGGCGCGCGACGATGATTTGGTTGCGGTACGGAGCCGGAAACGCGTTCCCGGTGTAGAAGCGCATTCCCAGAGGTGCAGTGTGCGGACCGAGCAGCGCGATCGGTTTTGTGAACTCATCACATGAGCGGCCCCAACCGAATTCTGGATCCGGAACATTGCCCTGGTGGCAATAGGGATATCCAAAATTGTCCTTGCCTGGCTGGCTAACCCTGTTGAGCTTGTCCTCGGGAATCTCCTCGGAGAGCCAGTCGCGGCTGTTCTCGGTGAAATAGAGCTGCTTCAGGACCGGGTGCCAATCCATCCCGACGATCTGACGAATGCCGGTGGCCACCACTTCCAAACCGCTTCCGTCGAGATTGAGCCGGTAGATCTTGCCGTGACGCTCGGACGGCATGCAGATGTTACAGGGGGCACCGACCTGGAAATACAGCTTGTTATCGGGCCCGACGGTCAAGAACTTCCAGCCATGTGCCTCGTCCTTGGGCAAATCACTGAAGATTACGGTCGGTTTCGGTAGATTATCCAGATTGGATTCTATGTTGTCGATTTTCGAAATTTGCGAAAGCTCGGCAATATAGAGCGTGCCGTTATGCAGCACGATCCCGTTCGGGCGATGCAGGCCCGCGGCAATGATCTTCACCTCGCGCTTGCCGTTCTTTTCAACGATGGCGTGGATCTTGTCCTTGATGCGGCTGCTGGCGAATACGGTGCCTTTTTCGCCAACGCGCAGCGTGCGCACATTGTCCACGCCGCTGGCATAAAGCTCGATCTTGAAGCCGGGCGGCGCCTTCAGCTTTGCCGTCGGCAGCTGATCCGCGGGCGTTGGGATCGGCGGCGGTGCCACGGGTGCGAGCTTCTTCGCCGCTTCCGTGTCGGGCCGACCCAGCAGAGGA
>JBEVJT010000221.1:0-10869 GCA_040510075.1 Xanthobacteraceae bacterium
AATGAGCCATTGCATCAATTCATCCCGCTCGTCGAGTTCGCGTTCGACACGCCGCGGGGAGAGAAAACCGCCGCCACGATGAATCCCGGATTGGCATATGTGGGGAGTGCATGGCAGGTTGCTGCCGAGGCCATCGTTCCGCTCAATAGCGAGGGCGGACGCACGATCGGCATGCGCGCGCACCTTTTCCTATTCCTCGACGATCTCTTCCCGGCAGTGTTTGGAAAACCCCTTCTAAGCCGATGAAGATGTTACAGCACCGCTGATGCCTGATCTCGGAATTGGTTCTCAAATCGCGCCGCAGGCGCTTAAAACTCTCGAACAGGCTACGGCCGATGATCCGCTCGAACGCATTGAGCTGCAGCTGCCCGCCTTCCACGGCAAAGCTCACCGCAACGTCATTGCCGGTTAAATCGATATCTACGTGTCGCTGATGGGAAAGTTTTCGATCCCATGCAAGCTGTGGACGCCGTAATACGCGTCCGCCGGCACGGCCATCTCGCCGAGCAGATCGTGCTCGATGCGGGTTGCAACGGCATCCATTGACGCGCCCTCCGATCAGTCCGGTGCGCCCAGCACGCGGAAGATTTCCTCGAGCTGAGCGCTAATCGGCACGTTGAGGCGCTCGCCTGTCGGGGTCTTCCGCACGAACCACTTGTGATAGTATTCGAACAGATCGCCGTTTTCCGCCATGCTGCGGAAAGCGCGGAGCACCACTTCGTTTAGCTCCGGATCGTCTTTGCGGAACATGATCCCGTAGGGGTCGTAGGAGAGAAGCTCCCCCACAACGCTCAGCTCGCGCTCCATCTTGTGATGGGCGATGAGGCCGTAGAGCAGGATGTCATCCGTCGCGAAGGCATCGGCTTTTCCATCGACTACCAGGGTGTAGGACTCCTCGTGGTCGCGCGCAGCGATCACGTTCGCACCGAGCTGAAATTTTTCATTGAGCCGCTTTATCACCTGCTCGTTCGTCGTGCCGGCGGTTACCACGACCACTTTGCCCTTCAAGTCCCTGTACGATCTGATCGGGGAGCGACGCTTCACCATCAACTTCGTGCCGCTCAGGAACATGATCGGCGAGAACGCGACCTGCTTTGCCCGTTCCGCGTTGTTTGTCGTCGACCCGCATTCGAGATCGATCTTGCCCGCGGTGAGCAACGGGATGCGCGTTTCCGGCGTCACTGCGACGAAGTCGATGCGCAGATCGCGCTTGTCGATTTCGTTGCCGATCGCTTCCACGATCGCCCGGCACAGGTCGATCGAGTAGCCGATCGGCTTCTTGTCAGGAGCAACGTAGGAAAACGGGAACGACGCCTCGCGATATCCCAGCGTTATCGCCCCGGCCTTGTGCACCTTGGCGAGGGTCCCGGTGAGACGCTCGATCCGCTGTTCCTGTTCCTGGGTCCAGCCGACGCCACCTAGGAGCGCGACCGAGCAGGCGGCGAAAATCCATGTGCGGGGACTCATGACGACCTCCGCGGCGGCGGCAACGCTGCCCCGCCAGCTGTCCGGTTCATTCCGCGGGGCTCGCTGCCACCATCGCGTCTTCTTCTTCCAGGGGCTCGTGCACATGTTTGGGATTGGGGTCGTATTCGCCTTCCCATTTCGCGACCACGCAGGTTGCGATGGAATTGCCGACCACGTTCGTGGCGCTGCGGCCCATATCGAGGAACTGGTCAATGCCCATGATCAGCAGCAACCCCGCCTCGGGAATGTTGAAGGTCGAGAGGGTTGCTGCGATCACGACGAGCGAGGCGCGCGGCACACCCGCCATACCTTTCGAAGTGAGCATGAGCAGCGCCAGCATGGCGATCTGCGTGCCGAGGGTCAACTCGATCCCGTAGGCCTGTGCGATGAACATCGTCGCAAACGTTGTGTACATCATGGTGCCGTCGAGATTGAACGAATAGCCGAGCGGCAGCACGAAGCTCACGATGCGGTTCGACGCGCCGAACCGCTCGAGTTGCTCGACTGTCTTCGGATAGGCGGCCTCTGAGCTCGCGGTCGAGAATGCGAGCAGGAAGGGCTCGCGGATGTAGTGCAGCAGCGTGATCACGCGCGGCCCGAGAAAGATGAACCCGCCCAGGATCAGAAGAAACCACAGGATGATGAGGCAGAGATAAAACTCGCCCATGAACTTGCCGTAGGTGACGAGAATGCCAAGGCCTTGCGTGGTCACCGTTGCGGCGACAGCGGCAAAAACCGCAACTGGCGCTACCAGCATGACGTAGTTGGTGATCTTGAGCATCACGTGCGCGACCTCGTCGGCAACGACGACCAGCTGCTTTCCTTTCTCGCCGAGCGCCGTCAATGCCACGCCGGTAAAGATCGAAAACACCACGATCTGCAGGATTTCGTTGTTGGCCATCGCCTCGATGATGGATTTCGGCACCACGTGAGTGACGAACTCCTTGAGCGTGAGCGCGGAAACCTTGAGATTGGTCGACGCGCCCGCCTCCGGCAGCGGCAGATTGAGAGCGTCCCCGGGCCGCAGCAGATTGACCATGATCAGACCGAGCGCCAGCGAAATGAGCGACGCTGTCAAGAACCACGCCATCGCTTTGAGGCCGATGCGCCCGATCGACTCGGTGTCGCCCATATGCGCGATACCAACCACCAACATCGAGAAGACCAGGGGCGCGATGATCATCTTGATCAGACGCAGGAAAATATCGGTGATGATCGAGAAATAACCCGCGACGATAGCCGCCGATTTCGGATCGGGAAGCGTTTTGTAGAGAATGTAGCCGATGATGGCGCCCAGTATCATGCCGCCTACGATCCAATACGTGAAGCGCTTGCCCATCTTCTCCTCCCTCGCCTCTCCTGCCCGGCATTCCGCCCTGCCGCCTAGATTGCTGCGCGTGGCAGAAGATGGCAATGGCGCCGCTCGGCTTCGGTGCTCGAATCGGCCGACGCGGCTCCTGGAGCGGAATGCACCTGAGGGAAAAACGTCTTGGCGAAATGGTCGGCGAGCTTCCGGCCGATGCGCTCACAGTCGTTAAAGAACTCGGTCCCGAGAGCGTGGCCTACTGCCGCGCCGAAGCGGATTTGCGCGCGCTTTGGGCAAAGCTCGGCAACAGGCCCTCAATGCTGCTCAAGTGCACGTTATGGCAAAACCTCCTTCGCCTGGTTTACGGCCGCGACGTTGCAACCGAAACCCTGTGGCTGCAGCATACCTATTTGGTGATCGTCGCGAAGACGATCGCGGCGCGTGTCGCCGGTTTCGATGCGGATAATCCGGCTGATTTGCTTTCCGGCCGCCGCTTTGCCGCCATCGGAGTGCTCCGAGCCGTGGAGGGCGATTTCTTCGATTGGGTGCTCGACGATGCCGCAGGGCACACTCTCATTGTGCGCCTTGCTCGCCATACGGCGCGATTTCGCCTGCACGAAGTCGAAAGCGACGTTCTGAAAGTTCTCTACGAGGCGCTGATTGATCCAGCCGATCGGCACGGCCTCGGCGAATACTACACGCCGGACTGGCTGGCGGCGAAAATGGTCCGCGAGGCCGTCGATAAGCCGCTCAGTCAGCGCGTGCTCGACCCTGCTTGCGGGTCCGGCACCTTCCTGTTTCATGGCGTCCGTCACCAGCTCGCCGCGGCCCGGACGCAAACCGATCTGGGAATGCATGCAGAGGGCGCCTGCGCGCTGATCGCCGGCATGGACATCCATCCGGTTGCCGCGATCGTCGCGCGCGTGACCTATCTTTTGGCGCTCGGCGACGCGCTGTGGACGCGGCGCGGTGACATCTCGATTCCGGTCTATATCGGCGACGCGATGGAGCGTTCGATGTCTTCCCTGTTTGCGGGGCGCGAGCTCATTGTTTCTCGGCCGCTTTATCTCTCAGGGGGACAAAGGCGCTTTGGCGTGGTGATTGGCAATCCGCCCTGGCTTGCCTTGCGCCACATGTCGGGTGATTCGCAGAAGCGCTTCAAGGCACTGGCAAAGATCGAAAACATCTATGTCGGCGGCAAGTTCGCGACGCAGAACGACCTCTCGGCTTTGTTCTTTGCGCGCGCGGCTGCGCTTTACCTCAACGCGGGCGGGCGCATTGCATTCGTCATGCCGCTTGCGGCCATGACGCGCGGTCAATTCGAAAAATTTCGAAGCGGAGCGTTTCATTCCAGAAAAGTGCAGTTCGATGGCGCCTGGGTGCTGGACGACGACGTGCAGCCGCTGTTCCCGGTGCCTGCCTGCGTCCTCTTTGCGACCGCTCATCGGGGACTTGGCAAAGGCTTGCCGGACACGGTGCGGCGCTTTTCCGGTGAGTTGCCGTGTCGCGATCCGCCTGAGTCGTTGGCGGACAAAGTCCTGCGTGTCATCGACGGCGCGCGGCGTCCCGACGAAGCTTCCTACGAAGAAGGCTCCGCATACCGCAGTGCGTTTCGCCAGGGTGCGACGCTCGTGCCGCGCATGCTCTGCCTTGTCGAACGCGTCCAAGCCGGGCGGTTAGGGCAAAATCCAGGAATGCCGTTTGTGACGAGCCGGCGGGCAATCCAGGAAAAGACGCCGTGGAAAACGTTGCCGGGTGTCGAGCACGGCGTCGAATGCGAATTTCTGCGTCCGGTTTTGCTGGGCGAGTCAATTCTGCCGTTTCGTGTATTCCGCACCTTCGAAGCGATTATCCCCGTCGAAGAGGATGGCGCGATGCTCGACGTAGCCGCGGCGGCTCGCCGCGGCTGGACGGGGCTCGCCGGCTGGATGAGGGAGGCGGAATCGGTCTGGACCGAGCATGGCGTCAGCGAAATGAGCCTCGTGCAAAGATGGAATTATCACAACGAACTCGGCGCGCAGTTTCCCGTATCACGAATCCGTCTCGTTTATTCCAAGGCAGGCGCGTTGCCGGTAGCTGCAATCGTCGAGGACTCTCCCGCGGCCATTGACCACAAGCTCTATTGGGCGGCGATGAACAGCCGCGAAGAAGCTGCCTATCTGGCGGCAATCCTGAACAGCGAGGCGGCGCGAAAGAAGATCGAAACGCTGCAGAGCAGAGGCCAATGGGGTGCGCGCGACTTCGACAAGGTGATGTTCACGCTGCCCATTGCGCGCTTCGATCCGAAGAACCCGCTGCACACGAAGCTGAGCACTGCGGGCGTGGAAGCCGAAAAGATCGCAGCCAAACTCGAAATCCCTCAAGCCATGCACTTCCAGACCGCCCGCCGTCGCGTGCGCCAGGCGCTTGAGGAGTTGTGCCTGTCACGGCAAATCGATGATCTCGTGCTGCAGTTGCTCGGCAGGTCGATGACGCGGTCGCCGTAAACTTCCTTGGAACCAGTGGTGTGAAAAGGCACTTACCTGAGTCAGCCGCTGGTTCAGCGCCCGACCAAGAGCAGCGTCGGAGTACATCCCTTGGCGCGTTCTGGTGCTCGCGACGCAATGAGGAGAAATGACATGCGCCTGGATCAATTGCCGAGGAGCGAGAACGTAGAGGACAGACGTGGAGGAGGATCGCTTGGCTTTCCCGGCGGCCGCGCCGGCGGCGTCGGGATCGGGACTCTCGTACTCTGCCTCATCATCGGCTGGGCACTGGGCATCGATCCGTCGAAGATTTTATCCGAGATAGGCGGCTCGCAGCAGGAAACGCAGCAAACGCAGCCCGTCCCTGGCAGAACGGAAACTCCATCCGATCGAACTGGGCAGTTTGTATCCGCCGTGCTGGGAAGTACGGAAGCGCAGTGGAAAGAGATCTTCGCACGAAACGGCAAGACTTATGAACCGCCCACTCTCGTCATGTTCTCCGGCGCTACGCGTTCGGGGTGCGGCTTTGCCGAAGCCGCTATGGGACCATTCTACTATCCAATCGATCGAAAGGTGTATCTCGACACCTCATTCTTTCAGGATCTTGAGCGCCGATTCCACGGCTGCGATGTAGGAAGCAAAGCTGCCAATTCTCCCAGGCGTATGTGATTACGCACGAGATCGGTCACCACGTGCAGAATTTGCTGGGGATCCTGCCACGGGTGCAACAAGCACAACGACGCGTGGACCAGGTGGACGCCAACCAGCTCCAGGTGCGGGTTGAGTTGCAGGCCGACTGGCAGGAGTATGGGCCCACCGCGCGGAGGAGAAGTGGCGTTTCATCGAGCCGGGCGATGTTGAAGCGGCGTTACAAACAGCATCTGCCATAGGCGATGATCGACTGCAGCGCCGGACTCAAGGGTATGTCGTACCCGACGCTTTCACCCATGGCTCGTCCGAAGAGCGCACCCGCTGGTTGATGACCGGGTCAAGTTGGGAGAGGTCGCCGATTGCGATTCGTTTCAGAACGCGCGGTTATGAAGTGTCAGAAAGGGATGATGATATGCATCGTGGTGGTTATCCGTCTTAACGAAATCGTGCCGAGCAGACGCTGGCGGCAGCTACCCAAACCGCCAATAGTCTGGTGTTCGATCTCGCACAGCGCTTCCGAAATGCCGTCGGCGTGCCGGCCGAGCTGGTCAAGGACATCCTCGATCGCGCGGTTGCCTTGCAGAAGCAACTCACGGCTTCCGGTCAAGCCGCGCCCGAGCTGCGGAGCAGCCAAGGTGCGGCTCTTACCGAAATGGTCGGTACGCTGCTGGCGATCGGCAACACGGCTGGCGCGCTCGCCGCCGCCGAAGGGGCGCGGCAAATCTTCGACACCCCGCTCCTCACCAATCGCTCCAACATCGCAGGCAGCACGGCCTGTTGGTCAGCTACGACAAGATCGGCGAAGCGCTGGTGGCGGCTGGCAAGCGCGAGGAGGCGCACGCGGCCTACCAGAAGAGCCTCGTCATCGCCCAGCAGCTCGCCGACGGCGATAAGGGCAATGCGCGGTGGCAGCGCGTCCTGTCGGTCAGCTACGACAAGATCGGTCAGGTAATGGTGGCGACGGGCGAGCGCGAGGAGGCGCTTGCGGCCTACCAGAAGGGCCTCGCCATCGCGCAGCAGCTCGCCGACCTTGATAAGGACAATGCCGAGTGGAGGAGTGATCTGGCGGTCAGCTACGAGAATACCGGCAACATGTTGATGGCAACGGGCAAGCGCGAGAGGGCGCTCGCGGCCTACCAGAAGAGCCTCGCTATTCGGCAGCAGCTCGCTGACAGCGACAAAGGCGATGCCCAGTGGCAGCGCAACCTGGCGCTGAGCTACGCGAATATGGGCAACATGCTGATGGCTGGGGGCAAGCGCGAAGAGGCGCTGGCAGCCTACCGGAAGACCCTCGCCATATTCCAGCAGCTCGCCGACAGCGACAAGGGTAATGCCAATTGGCAGCACGACTTGGCCATTAGCTATGAGAAGGTCGGCGACGTGCTGGTGGCGGTGGGCCAGCGCGAGGAGGCGCTTGCGACCTACCAAAAGAGCTTCGCCATCCGGCAGCAGCTCGCCGACCGCGACAAGGGCAATGCCCAGTGGCAACGCGACCTGTCGATCGGTTTCGGCAAGATCGGAGATGGACTAGCGGCGGAGGACCGGCGCGAGGAGGCGCTGGTGGCCTACCAAAAGAGCCTCGCCATCGCTCAGCAGCTCGCCGACCGCGACAAGGGCAATGCGCAGTTGCAGCGCGTTCTAACGGTCAGCTATGAGAGGATCGGCAACGCGCTGGTGGATTAGGTAAGCGCGAGGAGGCGCTTGAGGCCTACCAGAAGGGCCTCGCCATCGCGCAGCGGCTCGCCGACAGCGACAAGGCCGATGTACAGTGGCAGCGCGACCTGTCGATAAGCTACCAGAACATCGGCAACGTACTGTTGGCCTCCGGCAAACATGAAGAGACGCTAGCGGCCTACCAGAAGAGCCTCGCCATCCGCCAGCAGCTTGCCGAGCGCGACAAGGGCAATGCCGGATGGCAAACCGATCTCGTCATTGGCCTGGTCAAGGTCAGCACGGTGGCGGAGCCGGTGCAAGCGCGGGCAGCGCTCACGCAGGCGCGCGCAATCGACGAGACGCTGGCGCGAGAAGGCAAACTCACCGCCGGGCAGCAGAGTTGGCCGCAGGATTTACGCGAAAGGCTCGCCAAACTGCCGCCAGAACAGGCCGAGGCGCGGTGACAAGTGCGGCAGCCATGTCTCCTAGTGGCACGACTCGGTCGTCTCCGCTGTTTGAGATAAGGTCCGCTCATTGGGGCATAGCGGAAGTGCCAGACTGCCGCGCTAAACATACCCGGAATCGATTCTGCGGAGTGCATTAGCCCTACCGCGTCAGAAAATATCTCTGCATGTGCAGGCAATACTCATCTCAGACCATCATCCTGAGGTGCGAGCGAGCGCAACGAGCGATGCACCGAGCACCTCAAAAGACGGGTAAAGGTCAGCGTTTGTGACACGGCAGAGTTAGTACGTATTGCGGAAAGTCAGGCACCGTGCGCGTGTTCCGCCCTGAGCGCGCGCGAAAGATGCGTGAGACTCTCCCGCGGAACCCAATCAGTTATTTTGAAGGCTTAGCTGCGCGCCATTAAATTGGGCTTCAGAATGTAGATTCGAATTTAAGAACATAAAGCGATCAGACACCGGTACAGTGACTTTTCGCACGGAAGATGAGGGGATCTGAACCTATCTTGTCCTATGCGTCGTTAGTCGGCGTGGTCGTCCCAGCCGGCTTAACGCGCTCACTTCAGAAATAGGAGAGACATGATGAAGAAGATCCTGGGTACGGTCGCGATCGCATCCCTCCTGATCGCCGGCTCAAACTTTGCTAATGCCGCGTGGAATGACGGGCGCAGCCATACAGACAAGAGCGATCGCTGCACCTATCAGGGCTATGCCTGCAGCGATTGGGAGCAACAGAACGGCAACTGATGACTTCCGCTTAGTACTGGTCGTGGAAGTCTGATCCAAGGCGGGGGCCGCGCGTTCAAGGAATTAACGTGCGGCCGCCCCCGTCAGGCGCTCTAGCGAGGCGCTTTGCCGACGATTGATTCTGATCAACACTTCCTTCGCCGAGCCCGGCTACCCTGGCCACCCAAGCAAGTAAGAGGGTTTACCCATGTTCGTGAGCGTTTTAATCACCATCTCGGTCAGCATGCTCGCCTTGTGTCTCTTGGGCTTGGCGGTTTGGTTCGTTGGGCGCGAGCTGGAAGAAGAGCGGGAGGCGGTAGAGCTCAAGCGGGGCGGCGCCCAACGGACGCGTGTCGCTGCGGGCATTGGGCTCAGCCTCGGCTTCTATGTTTTCAGACGGCTGTCCGCCGTCGTGTCACAAGCACAGCAGGCGAATTGCCGCAACGCATTAACGTGGCCAAAAGTCATCGCGGAGGATAAGGAAAGTGGGCAGACGTAATTCGCACAGCCGGCATTAAGTCGGAATAAAACAAGGAGACGAGCATGCCAATTGTTCTGAAAGCCTTTCTTGCAGCTCCGACTGCAGTGAATGTCCGCACCAGGCGCATGACCGCAAGCTCGTTATTTGCGCTGCTGACGATCGTCTTGATGGCTACTGCGGGCCATGCCGAAACCTTTCCCGACCATCCTCTCAAGATTGTCGTGCCGTTCCCGGCGGGCGGCCCAACGGATGTTGCAGCCCGATTGGTCGCGCAAGCGCTTCCGTCCAGACTTGGTCAAAACGTTTTTGTCGAAAACGTTTCCGGAGCCGGGGGCAGGATCGGCACCAAGGCCGCTGCCGGCGCGCAGCCGGATGGCTACAGCCTGTTGCTGGGCGGGACCAACATCAATGTCATCATGGGGGTCGTATACAAGAATCTCGGCTTCGATCCGATCGACTCGTTTGCGCCCATCGCCGCGATCTGCATCGACTCGATGTCGCTGGCCATATCGCCGCAGGTTCCGGCGACAACATTCCAGGAGTTCGTGCAGTATGCCAGGAACAATCCCGGCAAGCTGAAATACGGCGCCCCGCCCGGGATATACACCCATTTCGCCAACGAGTTTTTTAAGCTCAAGACGGGAACGGACATCCTCTTCGTGCCCTACAAGGGTGCCGCTCCCGCCATCACGGACGCGCTTGGCGGTCACATTGACATGGTCTTCAGCAACAAATCGACGCTGCTTACGCACTTCAAGGAGGGCAAGCTCAGGGCGCTTGCGGTTACGAGCGAAGCGCGCTGGCCGGAGCTGCCGAATACGCCGACCATGAAGGAAGTCGGCGTGGACGGGTTTCCGAAGGAAGTCTGGTTCGGTTTGCTTGCGCCGGCCGGCACTCCGCGACGAATCGTCGACCAGATCAATCACGCGGTGAATGAAACGATCAACTCCGCAGAGGTGCGCGCCAGCCTGACCAAGATGGGCCTAGAAACGAGGATCGGAACGGCACAGGATTTTGGCGCTGCGATCACCGAGCAAGCGCGTGAGTGGAAGCACGTGGTGGAGGCGACCGGGATCAAGGTCGAATGAGAGACGCGCTGTTCAACCAACTACGGGCATGGTTGCCCGTAGTGATGATCGCGCCGCGAGGCCGATGTTGATAGCGCACGCGTGCGACAAATCGAAAATGGTCCTGCCTCGCTCATTTATCCCGCGATGAATTCGTGCAACCTGCCAGGCAGTTGAGGCGTTCACCCCTCAGTTAGACCCATGCGCGGCAACTTCACTAAATACTGCGCGCTCGTATTCGGCGCGCTATCGCATTGATTGCCAGCGCAAAAGCGCAGGCGCCCGCTTTGCGTCCGCTTGGCATCGGGGTTGAGGATATCGACTATCCTTATCCAGTGCACTTCTTTGATCTCACAGTCGAGGGGCAGTCGCTCCGCATGGGCTACATGGATGTCGCGCCAAATGGACCGGCAAACGGGAAGACTGTCGTGCTCCTGCATGGCAAGAGCTTTTCCGCGCACGATCGCCAAGCTTTCGGCCAATGGATATCGCGTCGTCGTGCCGGACCAGCTCGGCTTCGGCAAATCCGCAAAGCCTGATATCCGATATAATTTTGATCTCCTCGCGCGAAATACAAAGATGCTTCTCG
>JBEVJT010000222.1:0-4300 GCA_040510075.1 Xanthobacteraceae bacterium
CGTCGACATGATCGTGGGCCCCGGCAACGCCTATGTGGCGGAGGCGAAGCGCCAGCTCTTTGGCCGCGTCGGCATTGATCTTCTGGCCGGACCCACCGAGACCCTGATCATCGCCGATGACAGCGTCGACGGGCAGCTCTGCGCCACGGACCTACTCGGCCAGGCCGAGCATGGGCCCTCATCCCCGGCGATCCTCATCACCAATTCGGGGAAGCTTGCGCGCGACACCCTGCGCGAAGTGGAGCGGCTGCTCGCCATCCTCCCGACGGCCGATGCCGCCGGCAAAGCCTGGGCTGATTACGGCGAGGTGATCCTGTGCGATGATTCCGCAGAGATGGTGCGCGAAGCCGACCGCGTCGCCTCCGAGCACGTGCAGGTGATGACGCGCGATCCCGATTATTTCCTGAACAACATGAAGAACTACGGCTCGCTGTTTCTCGGGGCGCGTACGAATGTCGCCTATGGCGACAAGGTGATCGGCACCAACCACACCCTGCCGACCAAGCGCGCGGCGCGGTATACCGGCGGACTCTGGGTTGGGAAATTCCTAAAAACATGCACGTATCAGAAAGTGCTCACGGATGAAGCCTCCGCCATGATCGGAGAATATTGCTCGCGCTTGTGCATCCTCGAAGGCTTTTTTGCCCATGCGGAGCAGGCAAATATTCGGGCGCGCCGCTATGGCGGGCGCAACATTGGTTATGCGCAGGCGGCGGAGTAAGGCGAGAAATCCAAGCGACGCGCTGCGGAGGCAGCCATGAGCGGCGGTCCGGCCGTGCAGCTGACAGGAACTCCCTCGTTCCGGGTTGACGGCAAGCGGGCGCTCGTCACCGGCGCGGGGCGCGGCATCGGCCTCGCCGCAGCTTCCGCATTGGCGCAAGCCGGCGCGCAGGTGACGCTCGCCGCGCGCACTCGCGCGGAGATCGAGGCTGCAGCGCAGGCAATCACGGAGCGTGGCGACGCCGCCGAAGCGCTGCCTCTGGACATCACGGACCTTGCGGCCGTGCGGTCCTCAGTCGCCGCGGCTGAGCCTTTCGACATTCTGGTGAACAATGCCGGCATCAACCGGCCGGCTTGCCTGATGGACGTCAGCATCGACGATTTCGACGCGATTTTCTCGCTCAATGTGCGGGCAGCGTATTTTACGGCACAGGCGGTGGCGCGGCGGCTCATCGAAACGCGGCGGCCGGGGTCAATCATCAACGTGTCATCGCAGATGGGCCATGTGGGGGCGTCACGCCGGACCGTCTACTGCGCCAGCAAGCACGCCGTCGAAGGCTTCACGAAAGCCATGGCCATCGAGCTTGCGCCCCACAATATCCGGGTCAACAGCCTCGGCCCCACGTTTCTGGAGACGCCGATGACGAGGCCATTCTTCCAGAACCAGGCCTTCCGCGAGGAAGTGCTGGCAAAAATCAAACTGGGCCGACTCGGGCAGCTCGAAGAGGTAACCGGGGCGATCGTGTTTCTCGCCTCCGATGCCTCCTCTCTGATGACCGGGTCGGCGCTGGTCCTCGACGGCGGTTGGACTGCGGAGTGAAGACGACGTTTTTCGTCCATCCACCCTAAAAATGGAACGGCCGGGCCAAATGCACGTTATTGGTGCAGAGTTTCAGATGGCCCGCCAGATGTTCAACAACGGCAAGAAAAACGGTGGCGCGTGCGATCCGGTAGCTACTGAGGCGAAGTACGCGGTGGCGCGGCCGGTGAACAAGCTATTTGGCGACATCGCAAGGGTAATCGCGCGGGAAGTCGGGCGCGCCTGGGTTTTCGTCGTCGCGATGATTTCCATTGTCGTGTGGGGGATCACGGGCCCCCTGTTCAATTTCTCCGACACCTGGCAGCTCGTGATCAACACCGGCACGACCATCGTGACGTTTCTGATGGTCTTTCTCATCCAGAATGCGCAGAACCGGGACGCCGCCGCCATTCAGGCCAAGCTCGATGAGCTCATTCGCACCCATAAGGCAGCGCGCAATTCCTTTGTCGGGCTCGAGCATCTCACGGAAGAAGAGCTGGAGACCATCCGGGAGCACTGCGAGCGGCGTGCCAAGGAGGAGGCTGCAGGCGAGGGCCGCTCCAGAGCGCGGCGGAAAATCAGACTGAAGGCGGTCGAGGTCAACGGCGACCGTAAATAACGCTTCCCTTTGCTAGAACTAGAATTCCCCGTGCAGGCGGCCGGAGAAGAAAGAAATGGGGCCGCGGTCGGCGTTATGCGCCGGGTTCACCATGTACTGATAATCGAACGTGAGCGTCAGCGCCTTTCCGAGGTTGAGTGCGTAGTAGGTCTCGAGAATCCGCTCGGGCCGGTAATTGAGGCGGCCGTCGCCGATCAGGATTCCAAGCCCGCCCGCCGCGATATAGTCGCGATGCTCCGGTGAGAGCGCGTTTATCGCTCCCGCAATCCCCACCTTATCTTCGGGGCGGCCCCACGCGCGTCCTTTTATTGAGGCACCGAGCGAGAGACTGGAATCAATATCAGTAAAGGCCGTGATCTCGTTCTTCCCGTTGTTCCAGCTCCAGCGTCCAAACACGCCGATATCGTCCGACAGCGGCTGCTCCAGATTCAAATAATAACCGTACTTGGTGCGTCCGGTGCGGGTCAGCACGATCGCATCGGTGGGGTCGAGCCCGGGATAGAGTGCGGTCAAGTCCAGTGCTTCGCTGTAGCTGCCGGAGAAATACGTGTCGGCCCAGATGCCGACGCGCAGCTTTCCGGTTCGTGCAAAGAGGTTGTGGCGCAGCTCGAGTTCGGTAACGTACGCGCCACGTCTGAATAACTGCATGTCGAAATGATTGGAGTTGGGTTCATTCGGAGTCAGGAAATAACCCATGCGGAATGCCCAATTTTTCTCGTTGATCTCGGCCACCGCCCCATAGTCGAGCCCGATCTTGTCGGCGGGATAGTCGAAAGCCCCTGCCGCCCAGATGGACCAGTTCAGAAAATCGAGGCGCGAATCGCCCGCATAGGAATTCGTATCGAACACGTCATGCACCGCAAATCTTCCGACCTGCACGGTCAGCCGCGAGATGTCCTTTTTTCCGGCCATCTGGCCGTAGGCGCTCTCGATGTTTTCCTGCTCGCCGCCAAATCCGATGGTCTGCCGAAAGAACAGGCGCGACGTGCTGTAGCGCGGATACGCGAAATTCGATTTTTGCGCTTCACCGTTCGGAAAGCCGGCGGCACCCGACGTGTCGTGAAGGCCAAAGCCCTGTAGCAGCTCCGGATTGTAATAAAGCTCTCCGCCCTGCCACAGCCGAACGCCGATGAATGCGCTGTTCGACCAGGTCTGCCGGGCTTGTGCCCAAGGCGTGAAGCTGTTCTCGCCCAGATAAGGCGATCTGAAAGCCGGGTAGCCCTGATGAACATAGGTGGTCTGCCCGTGAATCTCCCAATCGGGAGATTGGCTCGGTGAATAGGCAAAACCGGATGCGCCTTTGCCTGTCCAGTCGGGCCTGTAGTTGAGGCCGACACGCAACGTGTGCACGTCATAAGACGATTCCGCCGTTGCGCCGGAAGGAAATATCACGGCCGCATGGCCGAAATTGTAATACAGATATTGCAGCCGCAAGGTCCAGCTGGGTGAAATGGGTTTCTCGGCGCCCGCGCCGGCTGCCCAACCGGTGTGGAGGTGCAGCGCCTTATCGAACTCGTCTGTCACCCCGGGCGTGGCGAGAAAACGCCCATTCGACCAGGCGAATCCGCCCGTCGCATAGATCAGCCAATGCCCGACCACGCGGCCGACGCGGCCGCGCGCGCTGGCCAGATAATCAATTTTTTCCGAGTATTCCGCGTTGCTGCCAAGCCGCGCCCAGGCGAGATCATCTGCCGACAGATAGTTCAGAAATGATGCATCCGCCTCGATGCCGAGGAGGACACGCGAGGGAAGAACGTAGTTGTAGCCCACCTGCACGCCCCCAATCAGGCTTCCGATCGGGCTGCGGAATCTGTCCGACACTTGCGCAGGCGATGGCGTGTTGGACGAAGGATCGGCATTCTCATCGAAGATTAATTCGCTGATGCCGGTGGGCGCCTGGCCGCGAGCGTAGCCCACGTGGCCACCCACATAGATGCCGCTCCAATCGAATTCGGAACCGGCTGATCTTGATTTCGTGAGGCGCTGTGCCCATGCGTCCTGCACGCTCGCAAGCAATGTCACTGTCAGCAAAAGACCAATGGCCCGGAGCAGGCTAAGGGGTGAATAGTGACGCATCGGGGCCGGCTCCCTCCCGCTGAACAGTGTCCTGTCAACACAGCGGAAGACCGCCCCGCGTGCGCACCCCGCACACCGGAAGATGA
>JBEVJT010000223.1:0-4236 GCA_040510075.1 Xanthobacteraceae bacterium
GGACGGCAAAACCGATCGCGCCGTACTCGCCAGCCATGAAGGCAGGGAACGTGGTCTATGTGGCCGGCATCGTGGCGCTCGATCGAGACGGAAAAACCGTAGGCGTGGGCGACGTTGCGGCACAGACGCGGCACGTGATCGAGACCATCGCGGACATTCTCAAGGAAGCCGGCGGGAGCCTCGCGGATGTCACCTTCAATACCATTATTCTGAAAGACTTGGCCGATTACGCGAAGATGAATGAGACCTACAAGCAATATTTCTCGAAGGATCCGCCACCCCGCTATTGCATCGGGGCGAAGCTTGTACGCGATGAGTTTCTGGTGGAAATCGCTTCCATTGCCCATCTTTCCGGCGACTAGCCAGGGCGGAATGTGACCGAGGACGGTGCAGATTTTGCTGAAGCGCTTGAGGCGCGGATGCGCGAAATTGCGAGCGCCTGCATGCAGTGCGGCAAGTGCTTCGAAGTATGCCCGATGACGCAAGCGGTCGGGCTCGGCGAGGCCGATCCTCGCCGGGTTCTCGGCGGCATCGTCGATCTCCTGAACGGCAACGAGGGAACGCCGGAAGCGCAGCGCTGGGCTGCCGCCTGTTCGATGAGCGGGAGTTGTATCGAGGCCTGCGATTACGGCGTGAACCCGCGCATCATGGTTCGACTGGCGCATTTCGCAAACACGCGCCGGTGTACCGGCGCTGCGGCGAGGGGCAATGCGACACTAGCGTTCCGTGGCATGGCACGCGCGGTGCGTATCGTCTCGCGGCTCCAGCTGGACGAGTCAGCTTTGAACAAGCTGCAGCCGCCGCTTGGTCGCACAGTTCCGCCACGCCGGCCGGACGTCGTGCTCTACACCGGCTGTAACGTTCATAAGACGCCGCACATTCTCATTCTCTGCCTCGAGGTCCTTGCGGCTCTGGGTTTGACATACGAAGTCGTTGGCGGCCCCTCTGCGTGCTGCGGGATCTTCCATCTCCTTTCCGGCGACGCGGAGAGTTCGGGCAGAACCGGATTGCACGCGCTCAGGCAGATAAAGGACATGGGCGCCTCGCAAATGATCTCCTGGTGCCCGAGTTGCCAGACCCAATTCGACGAGATCATTCTGCCCAATGTGGAGCGCGTGACCGGAGAGGTTCCCTTTGCGCTGACGCCGTTCTTCGTCTTTCTCGAGCAGCGCCTGGAGCAGTTGCGGCCGCAGCTGAAAAATCCGGTGAAAAAGCGGTTCGCGCTGAACGAGCGGCCTGGCATCCCGGCGGTGACGAGGGCGGTGAAGCGGATACTGCAGGCTATTCCGGAGCTGGAATTTGTCGAGCTCGACGTGCCGCGCGTCGGGTTGATGTCGAACTATCTCACCGTGACGCCGCGACTCAAGGACGAGCTGCGGGAAGCCGAGTTTTGCGCTGCCGCGGCCGCAGGCGTGACGACGCTCGCAACCGTGTTCCATGCGTGTCACCGCGAGCTATGTCATTGGGAGAAGAACGTGAGCTTCGAGATCGTGAACGTCATGGAGCTTATCGGCGAGAGCATGGGCATTCATGCCGATGACGTCTACAAGCGTCTCAAGATGATGGACGACGTGGAAGCGATGATGAGCGAAGTGCGAGAGCTGATAGGCCGTTATGGCCTCGATGAAAACGAGGCGCGCGAGGTGCTGCTCGCAGATCACATGGCGGCACGGGCGCTGCAGGGCGCCATTCTCCAGGACACTGCGGGTATTAGAGCGGGATAGTTTTTCTTCGAATCGCTATCCCGCTCTACTTATTTGGTGAAGCATGATCTTCTCCGAAAACCGGTTCCCACCCCGCATCATGTGCGGGGCATGCTTTTTCGGGTAGCCGTGCCAGACGAAATCCGCACGCCAGCATTTTGCACCCAGTGCCGATCGCGCTGCGGCTGCGTCGCGGTAGTCCGTGAGGGCCGCGTCGTCGCCATCGAGCCGCTGCCCAGCCATCCCACGGGCGAGAAGCTCTGCCCGAAAGGGCGGGCTGCGCCCGAGCTCGTCTATCACAACGACCGGCTGACCGTGCCGCTACGCCGGACCGCGCCCAAGGGCGCCGCCGATCCGATGTGGCAGCCGATCGAGTGGGATGTAGCCCTCGATGAAATCGCGCGCCGGATGCAGACCATAAAAACCCGGCATGGGCCGGAGCAGGTCGCCTTCTCGGTGACCACGCCAAGCGGCACCCAAATCTCAGACTCGATCGACTGGATCGAGCGATTCATCCGTGCATTCGGCAGCCCCAACACCATCTACGCTACTGAGATTTGCAACTGGCATAAGGATTTCGCGACGCGCTTCACATTTGGCCACGATATCGGCATTCCGGATTTCGCGCACACCCATTGCGTGCTCCTCTGGGGCAACAACCCGTCCGCCACTTGGCTTGCCCGCGCGGTTGAGGTGCAGAAGGCGTTACGGCGTGGTGCGCGCATGATCGTCGTCGATCCGCGCCCGACGGCGCTTGCGCGCCGGGCCGATCAGTGGCTGCAGGTGCGACCCGGTACCGACCAGGCCCTGGCGCTCGGCCTCGCCCACCTCCTCATCGAGAAGCAGGCTTTCGATCGCGCGTTCGTTACCGAATGGACGAATGGGACATTTTTGGTCCGCTCAGATACGGGGCAGTTCTTGCGCCAAAGCGACCTTCTTCCGGGCAGCCGGCCTGACGTGTTTTATGCCTGCGCCGCCGACGGCGGACCGCTTCTGGCGTATGACTCGTCGCGTGGTCTTTGGCTCGATCGCAGAGGCGAGCGGAAGCTGCGCGCGCAAATCGACGTGGCGACGCCCGACGGCGTGGTCTCCTGCCGCAGCGCTTTCGACAGCTATGCGGCCGCAGCGGCGCAATATCCCCCGGCGCGGGTGGCGGAGATAACCGGCATCGATGAGGCGGCGCTCGAAAACGCGGCCCGGATCATCTCCGAGGCGCCTTCGGTTGCGTATTACGCCTGGAACGGCGTCGGCCAAAGCGTCACGGCGACACAAACCAACCGGGCCATGTCGCTGCTCTATGCGCTGACCGGCAGTTACGGGTCGCAGGGCGGCAACGTGCCGGCGGACAAGGAGCGCTTCGCCGACATTTCCGGTATCGATTTCCTCACGCCGGAGCAGAAGGCGAAAACGCTCGGGCTCGCCGGCCGGCCGCTCGGGCCTGGTCAATCCGGATGGGTCACCGCGCGCGATGTGTACCGCGCGGTGATCGAGAGGGATCCGTACCCGGTTCGCATGCTGGTCTCGTTCGGCGGCAATCTGATCAGCTCGCAGCCCGATACCGTGCTGGCACAGCGAGCCCTGAACAGTTTGGAGTTTCATGTTCACGCCGATTTCTTCCTCAATGCGACCGCGCGCCATGCCGACATCGTGCTTCCCGTCGCAACATCATGGGAACGGGAAGGCTTGCGCGCCGGATTCGATGGCAGCTTGCGCGGCGCGAGGCGGGTTCAGCTTCGTCCAGCCGTTATCGCACCGATCGGATCGGCACGTTCTGACACCGACATCGTTCTCGGCCTCGCCAAGCGTCTCGACCTGGGGGATGTTTTTTTTGGCTGCAATGCCGATCGAGGCCATGATGCGGCTCTTGCGCCCAGCGGCCTCTCCGTCGCACAGCTCAAAGCTGCGCCGGGCGGCATGGAGCTTGCAGACATTCCTCTACGCGCTCACGCTGCAACTGATGCCGACGGAACGCCGCGAGGATTTCCGACGCCGACGCGCCGCATCGAAATCTATTCCGAGCGGCTTCTGCAGCATGGCTATCCGCCGGTGCCTGTGCTTGCGGCGGCAGATATTCCTGCGCGAAGCAAGCGATTTCCCCTGCGCCTGGGCAGCGCAAAGAGCGTTGCCTACTGTCACAGCCAGCACCGCAACATTGCATCCTTGCGTCGGCTTGCCCCGGACCCGATTCTGGAGGTGCCGCCGGAAGTAGCCCGCAAGCGGGGCATCAGGGAAGGGGATTGGGTGCGTATCACCACCCGCGAGGGAAGTGCCGTGGCCCGCGCGAAACTGGTCGCAGCGCTTCCGCCCGACACCGTGTTTGGGCAGCACGGGTGGTGGATCGAAGGCCCAAGCGGCAGTCCTTACGGTGCCGGTCACCCGCTCGCAGCCAACCTCAACCATGTCATAAGCACTGCCGTTTCCGACCCGGTCAGCGGCTCGATCCCGTTGCGCTGCTCGAGCTGCGAGGTGGAGAGGATCTGAGCAAGCGCGCAAAGCGGAATTAACGCACCTGCAGGACGAGCTTGCCCCTGAA
>JBEVJT010000224.1:0-6648 GCA_040510075.1 Xanthobacteraceae bacterium
TCGAGAAAGAGAATCCTTGGCCGGCGGTCATCGACGACCTGGTGGTTGAGAAAGGATTTGAGGCGGCGCTTGCCGCTGCGCTCGGCGACGATCTCGACGCGCCCATCGATCCCGCCGCTCCCATGCGCTGGGCCGGCGCGCCGATTGATGCCAGCGATCCGTCGCTCCCTGCCGGGGTGGAATGTTTGGCCGACCGGGTCAGGGCGCCGAGGGAGCTGGCGCGCCGGATGCAGCAGATCGGGGTCGTTGCGCGTGAAGCTGCGGCTCGCATTCTTCCGATGCTCAAGCCGGGGCAGCGGCTTGTCTCCCGCGAGGGCGACCTGTGGCGCTGGGACGGTTTCTCGGTGGCCGCGAACGCTCCCACCGGCGCGGCTCGCCGACTGGCTGCCAAGAACCGGCTCGCCGATATCGAAGCCGAATTGCAGGACGCCCGCACCGAGGCGGCGAGCAGAGAGGAAGCTGCAGCTTCGGTAGAGGTCGAACTTGCTTCGATTGCGAAGAGCGAGGGGGTGGCGCGCAGCGTCTGGCGGACGTGCAAGCAGGACGCCGAATCCGCCCGCGACCGCTATATCGAAGCCGAGCGAAAGATGAGCCGCAATGCGGCCCGGCTTTCAGCGCTCGAGGAGGCGGCCAGTCGGCTCGCTGTCAATCGCGACGAGGCCGGCGCAGCGCGCGCCCAGACGGAAACTGCCCTTGGTATCCTCGAATCGAGCTCCACTGTTGAGGGCGAGCTTGCGGCGGCGCGTGCCCAGGTCGAGAGCGAGCGCGCGCGACTGGCTGAATTGCGCGCGCAGGCGCAGGCGCTGGCGCGCGAAGGCGAACTGGCTGCGCGGCGGCTTGCCGCCATCGCGGCCGATGCTCAGGCATGGCGCGAACGCGGGCAGAGCGCCGGCGCCCAGCTGAGCACGCTCGAGGCGCGCCTTGCCGAAGCAAACAGCGAGCGTGCCGAGCTGCAGCAGGCGCCGGCCGTTTTCGAGGAGAAGCGGCGCGCATTACTGGGCGAAATCGAAGGCGCGGAGGGCAAGCGCCGCGCTGCTGCCGACCGTCTGGCGCAAGCCGAGAACGAGCTCGCGGAGGCGGACCGGCAGGCGCGCGCGGCACTCGATGCCATGGCCGCGGCGCGCGAGGAGCAGGCGCGCGCCGAGGAGAAGCTGGAAGGAGCCAAGCGGCGCCTCGCCGATATCGAGCATGAGATTCACGAAATGCTCGAAGTGGAGGCGAACGAAGTCGCAAACCTTGCCGGCGCCATGCCCGACAAGGCACTGCCCGATGTGGTGGAGGTCGAGCACAATCTCGAGCGACTGCGCCGCGAGCGGGAGCGGCTTGGAGCCGTGAATTTGCGTGCCGAAGAAGAGCTGCGCGAAGTGACGGAGAATCATGAGAAGCTCGTTTCCGAGCGCAACGACCTCGGCGAGGCGATCAAGCGGCTTCGGCACGGCATCCAGAATTTGAACCGGGAAGCGCGCGAGCGCCTGCTCGCCTCGTTCGCGGTGGTGAACGAGCATTTCAAGCGCCTGTTCACGACCTTGTTCGGCGGAGGCAGCGCCGAGCTCCACCTCGTCGAGAGCGAGGATCCTCTGGAGGCAGGGCTCGAGATCATCGCCAAGCCGCCCGGAAAAAAGCCGGCCACCCTCTCGCTTCTCTCCGGCGGAGAGCAGGCGCTCACGGCGCTCGCGCTGATTTTTGCGGTGTTCCTGACCAATCCCGCGCCGATCTGCGTCCT
Organism: Xanthobacteraceae bacterium; assembly: GCA_040510075.1. Taxonomy (GTDB): domain Bacteria; phylum Pseudomonadota; class Alphaproteobacteria; order Rhizobiales; family Xanthobacteraceae; genus VAZQ01. Next base: position 1,724 of record JBEVJT010000224.1, read on the forward strand.
CGACGAGGTCGACGCCCCCCTCGACGATCACAATATCGAGCGCTTCTGCGATCTGCTCGACGAAATGACGCGCTCGACCGACACCCGTTTCGTCATCATCACGCACAATCCGATAACCATGGCGCGCATGAACCGCCTCTACGGCGTCACCATGGCGGAACGCGGCGTTTCCCAGCTCGTTTCCGTAGATCTCGAAGAGGCTGTCAAGCTGCGTGAAGCGGTATGAGCGTACGTGCCGGTGCGGTGCCCGTAATGGTGAGCCACATGCCCCGGCGCGAGCCCGCCTTTGCGTGGCTGTTTCTCGGCAAAGTCTGTTTGCTGTTCGTCACCATTATCGTCACTTACGCGATTTATGCCTACTGCACGCCTACCGCATCGATTTGCTCGGCCGCGCCTATGTACATCTGCAGCCTCTCACGAACGCTCTCTATGGGCTGGTCGAGACTTATTTGCCTGTCGACGTCAGATATAAGATCCGCGGCGCCATCACGGACGACCTTGGACAGCGATCGCTGTTTCTGCTCCTCCTGACCGCCGCGGTCGAGCTTACCCTCTACAGCTTCTTCAAGTTTCTCAAATATCTCGTCGCGGGCTCGCGCAAACGCGCCTAAACCGCTCAGCCCACCCTCACCACCTGAGAGTCTGAAGCACTCGTCCGTCATTCCGGCCGAGGCCACCCGCGCGCCGACGAGCCCAGCTCAGGGCGAGTGTCCGGCGCGCGCACCTTAATGTTGCCGCGCTGGGTGCTCGCTTCGCTCGCCAGCGCGGCGTGGCCGAGAGCCGGAATCCATAACCCCAAGCCTGTGATTATGGATTCCGGGTTCGCCGCTACGCGGCGCCCCGGAATGACGGCGGTTTTTTTTCACAAGCTCTGAGGATGACGGTTTGAGATAATCGGTTTGCAAGCCCGCTTCCGCCAGCGCCTGCGCCATGGCAAGACCGAGGCCGCGCGAGACGCCGGCCACTAGGCACCCGTCCATTCAATGAAAACAAATCACCCATTTGTCACGAGGCCAGCATGAACGAGCCGAGATCAGCGGCGCTTGAAACCTTGAGCGTCCATGCCGGTCAGCAGCCGGACCCGGTAACCGGCGCGCGCGCCGTTCCCATCTATCAGACGACGTCCTACGTGTTTCAGGACGCAGACCATGCGGCCGCCCTGTTCAACCTGGAGCGCGCCGGACACATCTACACCCGGATATCCAACCCGACCACTGCCGTGCTGGAAGAGCGGCTTGCGGCGCTTGAACGCGGGGTCGGGGCCGTTTGCACCGCAAGCGGGATGGCGGCCATGCATCTCGCCATTGCCACGCTGCTGGGGGCGGGCGATCACATCGTCGCCTCGATTTCGCTTTACGGCGGCACGATCAATCTCCTGACCCACACCCTGCCGCGTTTCGGCATTCACACCACATTCGCCAACCCGCGCGATCTTGATGGCTTTGCGGCGGCGATCCGGCCGAACACGCGCCTCATCATCGCCGAAACCATCGGCAATCCGGGCCTCGAAGTCCTCGACATCCCGCGCGTTTCGCAAATTGCGCATGACGCGCGCATTCCCCTGCTGATCGACAATACTTTCGCCACCCCTTGGCTGAGTCAGCCGATTGCGCTCGGCGCCGACATCGTGATGCATTCCATCACGAAATGGATAGGCGGCCATGGCATCGCGATCGGCGGCGCCATCATCGATGGCGGGCATTTCGACTTTGCCGGCTCGGGCAAGTTTCCCACCATCACCGAACCTTATGCCGGTTATCACGGCATCGTTTTCGGCGAGGAGTTCGGCCCATCGGCCTTCATCATGCGCGCGCGCGCCGAAGGGCTGCGCGATTTCGGCGCCTGTCTGTCTCCCGCCAATGCGTTTTATTTGCTGCAGGGCCTGGAGACGCTCCCCTTGCGCATGCAGCGCCACATGGAAAACACCAGCGCGGTGCTCGACTTTCTCACGGCAAGCAAGGGAATATCATGGGTGCTGCATCCTTCCTTGCCGACGCATCCCGATTTTGAGCTCGCCAAAAAGCTGCTGCCGAAAGGCACGGGCTCGATCGTCAGTTGCGGGATTGCGGGCGGTCGCGCGGCAGGTCGAAAATTCATCGAGAGCCTGCGGCTCGCAAGCCACCTCGCCAATGTGGGGGACGCAAAGACGCTGGTGATTCATCCGGCAAGCACGACGCACCAGCAAATGGATGCCGAGCAGCTCAAGGCCGCGGGGCTGACCGAGGAGCTCGTGCGCATCTCGGTCGGGATCGAAGCAGCCCCTGATATTGTCGATGATCTCGCTCAGGCGCTGCGCGCATCCCAGAAGGCGTGAGCGATGCAGCTCCAGGTCGACGGCGTCAAAACCTACGCGGGCACGGGCGGACGCGAATTCGAATCCAAGCTCCCGCTCGTCGTATTTCTCCACGGCGCGGGTCTCGACCATTCCGTATGGGCACTGCTCGCGAGATGGTTCGCTCATCGCCGCTGTGCCGTATTGGCCCCCGACTTGCCTGGCCATGGCCGCTCCGGTGGAGAGGCGCTCGCCTCGATTGCGGCCATGGCGGATTGGACGGCGGCCCTGATCGCGGCGTCCGGTGCAAGCACCGCCACGCTGATCGGCCACTCGATGGGGTCGCTGATCGCGCTCGAGACCGCCGCGCATCACCCCGAGCGTGCCAGTTCCATCGCGCTCATCGGCACAGCCGCAGCCATTCCGGTGTCCCCGCAGCTGCTCGCGGCTGCCAAGCTCAACCAGCATCAGGCGATCGATATGGTTTGCACCTGGGGATACGGTTTTCGCGCGAGCCTAGGCGGCTCGCTCGCGCCCGGGCTGTGGATGCGCGGGGGAGCCGAGCGCCTGCTCGAGCGCTCGCGTCCAGGCGTTCTCTATGCCGACCTCGTAGCCAACAACGAGTATCGCGACGGTCTGAACTCCGCCGCAAAGGTGCGCGCGCCTGCAATCGTGATCTTGGGCGAACGCGACATGATGACCCCGGCGAGAAACGGCGTCGCGCTTGCGCGAGCGTTAGCGGATGCGCGGGTGGTCGTGCTCAAAGGCGCGGGCCATATGCTCATGAGCGAGCGGCCCGATGAAGTGCTCGACGCGCTGCGCCCGTTCGCTCCCGCCACGCCGCCGGCGAGATCAGATCAGGCTGCAAATCTGAACCGGCCCTGTTAGCAAAACCACACGCAACCACCGTATGACGCCGGACTGAGCGCGATGCGGTGCAATCGAAAAATTGACCTATTCGTGTGGCAAGCTGAGCGCATAACACAGTAAACAGGGCAGGTTTCGTTGCCCCCCAAGGAACGCGTTATGATCATCGAGTCGCCCCTGGAGTTGGTTTTCCGAAATTTATTCTATCGCCTGCCTGCCTTCGGCGGAATCCACGACGTATTTCTAAAGCTCGAGGGATTCAACGTAACGGGTTCCATCAAGATCAAGACCGCGATTGGGCTGGTCGAAGCCTTGGAGAAAGAAGGCACCGCCAGGCCCAACGAGACGGTTATCGTCGAGTCCTCGTCGGGAAATCTTGGGCTCGCACTCAGTCTCGTATGTGCGATAAAGGGGTATGAGTTTATCTGTGTGACCGACCCAAATGCCAATCACGGCACCATCAGAGGCATGGAGCTTTATGGCGCCAACGTAATAGTCGTAAAAGATCGAGACCCCACCGGAGGATATTTGGGCAGTCGTCTCGATAAAATAAGCGAATTGCTGCGCACAGAACCAAAAGCTGTGTGGCTCAATCAATATGCCAATCTGGCTAACAAGAACGTTCACGCCGAGCAAACGGCAACCGAGATCGCACGCGAGTTCGAAAAGGTCGACTGGATCTTTGTCGGCTCGGGTACAACCGGCACGCTCGGTGGTGTCTCGGAGCGGCTGCATCAGGAGTTCCCAGGCACAAAGGTGATAGCCGTCGAGCCCGCAGGCTCACGCACATTTGGGGGCGCGCCGGGGAAAAGGCATATACCGGGCATCGGCACCAGCGTGCGGCCGCCGCTCGCCGAGCTTGCGCATCCGGATCGAGTAGTCACAATCGACGAGGCAACCACAGTCGACGCCTGTCTTTCTTTCGTCCGGGATCATCATTTGCTTGTCGGTGGAAGCACTGGATCGGTGCTGGCCGCCGTCAAGCAACTCGCCTCAGAGTTCAGACCGGGTGACATCATTGTTGCCATTTCCCCTGACCTTGGAGACAAGTATTTGGACACGGTATATGACCCGGCGTGGGTCGAGCACTTCATTGCGCCTGCGGGTAGGATGCCACCGGCACCGAACAAGGAGAATGGCGCGTGGCATTCACCCCGACATTCCACATTGTCCCCGGATCGACAGTTAAACGCATAATCAACGCGAATAGAGAGGGCGTTTTCAAAGCAGTAGCCGGCGCCTATCGCCTGCACGCGTCCGGCGAAACGGTAAATCCTGACAGCTATTTTCTTCGCTATCGCGACAACCCGACCGCGCGCATCATCGCGCTGCCGGCGCATATCGGCGGCGCTGTGCAAAAGAGCGGGATCAAGTGGATCGCGAGTTTTCCCGAGAACAGGCTTGGCAATCTGGCGCGAGCCTCTGCAGTGCTCATCCTCAACGATGCCAGGACGGGTTATCCTTTGGCCTGCCTCGAAGGTTCGCTGATCAGTGCAACGCGCACCGCCGCCTCTGCGGCCTTGGCAGCAGAGCATCTTTGCCCGCTCCCGTTCGAAGGAACACTCAGCGTGATCGGCACCGGGGTTATCGCCCGCGCGACGGTCGACTGGCTGCTCTCTCGCAATTGGCAGTTTCAAAAGGTCAGCTTGTACGATCTTGACCGGAACGAAGCTGAGCGTTTCAGCAAATGGCTTCGCACCGAGCACGACATTCGAGCCAAGATTGAAGAACGCGTGGAGGATGCCGTAGTCGATTCCTCCCTCATACTCTTCACCACGACAGCGCC
>JBEVJT010000225.1:0-4898 GCA_040510075.1 Xanthobacteraceae bacterium
GCGACATGACCGTGCTCTCCACGGGCAACACGTATCTCTGCATCGCAAAGATGAGTGACTGCAATCTCGTGGCGCGCTCCTCGGGCAATTGCGTTCTTCATCGCCAGATCCAGATATGATTCCGGCGGCTTTCGGTCGTGTCCAGAAGCCGAGGCGCGAGCCATCGCGCGATAAGCCATGGCTTCGCCCAACCGATCGTGCTTTCGACTCCGCAACAGTGCGCGTGCGGCGTGGCGCCTCGCTTGCGGCCATCGTTCGCTTTCAACCAGCCCATCTGCCAACCAACCATGGTTCAAGGAGACAAAAAGTCCTCGATTACGGTTCTCGAGCCACGACGTGGCATTCGCAATCGCCTGCAGTGACTTTTGGGATCGCTCCATCATCCAACCAGCATATCCGCTCAATGAAAGACTCTGCGCATACAAATACAGACTCTTTACGCGCTCCGCGACATGCTGCGCCCTCATCGCACACGCTTGCGCGTCCTCCCAGCGTCCTCGCCACAAGTTGACGGCGCTTCGTAAACAGAAAATCGAAGCTTCCACCTCATGGCCCGAGTTTCGAACTGCGTCCACAGCCTCCTCGAAACATGCGTTCGACTGCTCGAACAGTCCGCGGTCACCAAGTACGGTTGCTTTGCAGGCCAACGAAAACGCGAGTGCGATCGGGAGCCGGTCGCGCTTGCGAAAATGACGCTTTATCGAGATTGCCTCGTCAAGCAACATGAGAGACTTCTCGTATTCCCCCGCGGCCGCACAGGCCTGCCCCAGCACCGCTCGAACTTGCACGGCAAGCGGTTCGTCGCCGACTGCCGAGGCGCATACCAGCGCGGTCTCCAGGTGGCGGGTGGCATGCGCCAGCTCACCTAGCGCATAGTTGACGTACCCGACCCAGTATTCAGCCCGCGCTAGCGCTCGCTGATCTTCATGAGCCATCGCAAGGGCAACTGCCTGTCGCAGAAACTCGAGTTGATTCCTGGACGGATCAAATACGCAAGCCAAGCCCAGGCGCTGCACTATCGACATCCAATGTTCATAATTTTCCTGGGACGCACCCGGATTGAGGGTGGTGAGGGCCGCGCCGTACTGGATCTGCGCGCGGTCCAAAGCCGAAGCGGCGGCTGCTTTATCTCCCGCGGCTTCAGCGTACCGAGCGGCCTCGACCGCCTGCCCACATGCGCCGTAGTGATACGCAAGCAATTCCCACAGTTCCTCTTGCGCGCCTGACGGCCCATGTTCTCTCAGCGTGTCGGCGATACGCTTGTGCAGCGCATTTCGCTGGTGCAGGCCAACCGAGTCGTAGATCACGTCGCGCGCAATGCCGTGCTTGAATCGAAGGGTTCCCGACTGCTCGCCCGGAAATATGAGATCTTGTACAGCGAGCGTTGCGACAAGTGGATGACCTTCCCCACAGCCGGTGAGCCTCTCAAGCAGCCAGGCCGGGATGACGTTGCCAATAACGGCTGCCGTACGAACCAAATCGATCTGCTCGGGCTGCAGTCGTTCAACACGGGATTCTATCAGTTTGTCCAACCATGCGTCGCCGCCGTGAATGCGGCCAATGCGTTGGCGATCCGGGCCATCGTGGGCAACGGAGTGGCATAGCTCCTCGATGAACAGTGGATTGCCACCAGAGAGCTCCCGGATCTTCGTAACGGTGAAAGGATTGCTCCCCGGAAGCAATTGCCGAATGATCTCTTCGGCTTCGTCGGCGGTGAAGGGCGCAAGATGAAAGATCGTCGCGCCACCGACTGCCACATTGCCGTCCCCGAGCTCTCGGCTCGCGACGAGCACGAGCAACGTCCGATTATCAAGCCGCCTTATCGCTTCAAGCACCTGGCGTGACGCGATGTCCGCCCACTGCCAATCGTCGATGAACAGCACGAGCGGTTTCGAAGTGGCCAAGGCATCGAAAAGCCTGCTTATTGCGGCAATCGTGTTCTCCAGAGGAACATTTCGGGTTTCCGAATGGGCGCTCGCCGTATCCAGCGAAAGAGCGCGCAGGAACTCCATCCGATAATTGAGCAGGTCGGGATCAATTTCTGCGAGCTTTCTCTCGAACACCTCCGTAGCGCGGGCAGTTGTCATTCCGTAATCGAGGCCGAGCAGCGATCGCAGAACCTGGAGGAATGGCTGCAAGGGCTCGGCGCTCAGATAACTTTCGCAATAGCCACGCAGTATCCGGCAATCGGAATTTGCCGGGCCGCGAAGAAACTCGTCGACCAGGCGGGTCTTTCCCATGCCTGGTGGTCCGACAACGGCGACATATTGCGACTTGTCTCTTATGACATCGTAGAGGCTTCCCTTCAAAGCCTGCAATTCGGTTTGACGGCCAACGAATGACGTCAGACCCCGCATGACCCGAGCTTCAAAGCGTGTACCCACCTGCGCACGCCCGAGGATTCCATAAACGACGATCGGATCGGCAATCCCCTGAAGGCTGAGGGCGCGGCTTGCACCGATCTTGTAGAAATGGCTTTCAGCGCCCAGCGTTTCCTTGCTGACCAGAATCTCATCGCTTCGCGCAACATGGGAAAGCCGCGATGCAATATTTACGGTGTTGCCGAGCAATCCGACGCGGCCGTGAACATCATCTCCTTCGGTAAGGAGCACCAATCCCGAATGAACGCCCGAATGCAGACGCAAGCGAGCAAAGTTTGGCGGCACGGTATCAAGCCGGAGATTTCGAACCAGCTCGTGGAGATCGAGCGCTGCTTCGGTCGCTCGACGGCCGTCGTCCTCGTGTGCTTCCGGGTAACCGAAGCTCGCCAACAGCCCGTCGCCCTGGATTTGAACGATTATTCCGCCGTGCTTCGGTACAATTTCCTCGTACGCGCGACGAAGCTTTTGCAGCAAGACCGAGAAGTCTTCAGCCTCCATGGCGCCCGCGAGGCGCACTGAATTCGACAAATCCGAGAACAGAATTGCGAGATATCGGCGCTGTGAACTCTCTTCCCCATTTTGTCGACTTGACGAGTCAATCATTGTTGTCGTCACAGCAGCGCCCCCTGTTAGGTCGGCCACTCGCCATCACATCCTCAGCCAGAGGACAAGGTTGTTGGAACGCCTCCCGCTCTCGTTAGGGCAATCCGGATTCGCGGTGGGGAACGGCTCTCTCCCTGGGCGGACTCCTTAGGAAATCGCAAAGGTACCCTCGGCCATTCTAATCGGTTAGCCGAAAAGTCAACCGCCGGGATTGTACACCTTCCTGCCCACGCGTGCGAGCGCATAAGTGGCGGCTAAGCGGGGGCATTGGCGTGAGTTTGGCCCCCCGCGCCAGCCGCCTGCCGCATGCCAATCGCCAGTTGAAATGGCGACATGGTCGGCCGCAGCCTCGCCGATCCCAACAATCCGGCCAGCATGCCAAGCATCACGCCCATGGCCATCTCGTAGCCGGGGCAGGCGTGGGTGGGATGGTCCTTCTTGCTGCGATCGCCCCCGAAAATGAAATACAGGTCGTCAAAATATGGGCTGTCGCCGTCGAACTCGTCGCTCATCAGGCATTCCTGCGTCGCCGAGACGATGCTCACCACGATCCGTTCGCCCGGATGCACCTCGACTGCTCCGAGAGAATGCTTCACAAGCGCGGTGCGCCAAGCCAGCTCCGGAACCGGCCGCAACAGCAGGGTTTCCCTTAGCCGCGGCATCAATATCCTGGTGGCTTTCTCAAGGGAGTCTTCGGCGCCGTCGCCCAGATACTCGATCTGAAAGTCCCACAGCGAGCGGTTGTTGACCCACTCGTACAGCGCGCCGCGCATGTTGCCATCGACGGTGGGAAGAAAGCCCATCATCACGCCGATCAGCGTTCTCGTCAGCAGGTCCATGTCACCGGAGAACGCGTCGAACAACGCGTTTCCGATTTTGCCCAGGGTCCTTTTGGCATTGCTGCCGTGCGCGCCGAGCAGCCGGCCCACTGCAACGTTTGCCGCCTGGCCGTGTCGTTCGCCGATCCGGGCCGCCTCCGGCCCCGGGTTGGGCTGGAACATGTAACGTGATGGCGAGTGGAAGTGGCCAGGGCAGGTCGGTTGTTGATCGGGCCGCCAATGCCAGCCGCCGCCGACAACGTACGTGCCGTCTGGCACGCCAAACCACTCGGAGCTGAGGCCGGCGAGGACGTCGTCGACGATGTCTCTAACCTCCAATTTTTTCTCGTCTGCATCGCCCACGAGCAATCTCAAGGTTTTCTTTGTCTGCTCAAGGGCGCACTCGAACGCCTCCTCACGGGAGATTGCCATGATCGCCTTGTTGGCCGGGCAAGCCTCGGCGCGATACTCCGACGTCATCCCCCCATCGTCCTTGCCCAAATAGATCTCGCCGAAGGAAGCGCGCATGCGCTCGGCATAGCCCGTCACCGTGTAGTTCCGTGCGCCATTGTTGAAAACCTCGGTCACCAGCTTCTTGCTGCATACCAGCACCCCGTGCGGCGTTCGCAGCACCCCGCCGTGTCGCTCCCGGATCGCCGCCCACACTGCCTGGCCGGCGCCCGCCTGGCGTGGGCCTGCATCCTCCAGCACAATCTTCCATAGTTTTGCGGCTGCCTCGAAGCCCTGAAACTTCTCAGCTCGTCCAAGGTTGGCTATGATTTCCGCGCCCTTCTGCGCATAGAAAGCGCGTTCGAACGCACGTCGGTCCTTCCTCTTCCGATCATCCTTGTCCTCAAGGGAAATTGCGGCATCCGCGGCGATTTCCTTGAGTTCGGAGAGGGCCTTGATCGAGGGTACGAAGACGTAGAGGCCCCATTCCAGCTTTACGATCGGTCTGTCGGGCGGCAGCGGTACCACGTGCTTTTTGCGACTGTCATCGTAGTAGACGAAGGTATGCGGGTCGCCGTCCCGCGGCACGCCGAGGAACGGATCGCGTAGCGCCGAGTACGTGTCCGGGGCGCTGCTGTTGCCGCCG
>JBEVJT010000226.1:0-5093 GCA_040510075.1 Xanthobacteraceae bacterium
AAGACGGGGCTGCGTATCTGGATTCCGTTTACGCAAGACCTGTCGCGGGCAATATCAAGTTGGGAGCGGCGGCCGACGTTCCTGGTGCTTCGGGATAATGGCCAGCCTTGGAACAGAAACCTACTCTCAACCGCATGGCTGCGGGAGCGTGACGGCAATCCGAAGCTTTCCCCACTCAAGGGGCTTGTGCTTCACGGGCTGCGCGCAACCGCGGTTGTCAGGCTCCGCAGGGCCGGAGCTACCACGGCGCAGATCAGCGACATGGTGGGCCTGTCCGCGCCCATGGTGACGCGGTATTCCCGGCTGAGCGTGCAGCGCGAGAACGCCTTGGCCGCGGTCATCCACCTGGATCGAACGAAGGTCGAACGCGAGAAAAAAGATCGTACTCGAAACCTGGGATAAACAATTGGAATCATTAGCTGTGACGCTTTGCGCGAAACTGTTGCGCATCTCGCAATTTCGCCGCTAGACACGGCCCCGACGTGTCCCGGGCGCGGCGCAGCACGCAGTGGTGCGCCGCAGACCCGGGATCATTACAGTCTGCGGCGGTCCCGGAGCAGCGGTGCACCGCTCGGCACTGCACCGCATCCGGGACACAGTAAATCGGATTACTCCGCGAGACGCCAACAAATCCTGCCTCTAATCAGGCCATATGCCAACGCAAACGATGACGACAACGACTTCCGCTGCTTCGGTTCGCGCCCGCTCCGGCGATCTGTTTGGGCACCCGCGCGCGCTGGCTTTTCTGTTCAGCACGGAAATGTGGGAGCGTTTCTCGTATTACGGCATGCGCGCGCTGCTCGTGCTCTACATGGTGAAGTACCTGCTGCATCAGGGGCAAGTGGAGCATGTCATCGGCATCAGTCAGCTCAAAGGCGTCCTGGAATCCATGTTCGGGCCGCTCGGGGTACAACCCTTCTCCTCGCACATCTACGGGCTTTATACCGGGCTCGTCTATCTGACCCCGTTCTTTGGCGGGCTCCTTGCCGATCGGGTCCTGGGGCAGCATCGCACGGTGCTGCTCGGTGCCGCCCTTATGGCTGCCGGTCATTTCATGATGGCCTTCGAGCCGCTGTTCCTGTTCGCACTCATTCTGCTCATTCTCGGCAATGGCGCCTTCAAACCCAACATTTCGGCGCAGGTAGGCGCGCTCTATGCGCCCGGCGACCCCCGCCGCGACCGCGCCTATTCGATCTTTTATGTCGGCATCAATCTTGGCGCATTCCTTGCGCCGCTCATCTGCGGGACGCTTGGCGAGGAGATCGGGTGGCACTACGGATTTGCCGCCGCCGGGATCGGGATGACCATCGCACTTGCCATTTATGTATGTGCCCTCCCCTCTCTCCCCATAGATGAGCTGCACATGGCGCGGCTGCAAGGCACGGACAAGGAGCCACTCGGAGAAGAGCAACGACGCGCGATTGCCGCGCTGTTTGCACTCTGCATTCCGTCGACGTTCTTCTGGGCCACGTACGAGCAGCAGGGCAACACCCTCGCCCTGTGGGCGGAGGATCATACCGACCGCTTTATCAATCTCCTGGTCTGGCGCGGCGAGATTCCGGTCACCTGGTTTCAGGCATTCAACCCGTTCCTGATTTTCGCTTTCACGCCGTTGGTCATCGCATTGTGGAGGAAGCAGGCAGAACGGGGGACTGAGCCCTCCACGGTCGTGAAAATGGCAATCGGCTGTTTTGGGGTGACGCTGGCCAACCTGGTAATGGCTTGTGCGGCCTGGCGCGCCGGCGGCGATGAAGCAAGCTGGCTCTGGCTTCTTGGCTATTTCGTGATCATCACGCTCGGAGAGCTGTACATTTCGCCCATCGGATTGTCGCTCGTCTCCAAACTCTCTCCCGCGCGCATGGTCTCGATGCTGATGGGGCTGTGGCTTTCCACGAGCTTTGTCGGCAATTTCATGGCCGGCTGGCTCGGCAGCTTCTGGAGCGGCATGGATAAAACATTGTTCTTTCTGATGATCGCCGGTATTGCCCTCTGCGCGGGCGCAGCGATTCTTCCTTTCGACAAGCCGTTACGGTCCGTGATCGCTGAATAATTCATTCCATGATGAATTCGCCGGCTGCCCGCGTTCCGCGCGCCTTCGGGCATATCGAGATCTGGATCTTCGATCTCGACAACACGCTCTACCCACACCACCTCAATCTGTGGCAGCAGGTCGACGAGCGTATTCGCGAATATATTTCGCGTTTTCTGCAGGTCTCATATGAGGAGGCATTCCGGCTGCAGAAGGACTACTACAAGCGGTTCGGCACCTCGATGCGCGGCTTGATGACGCTGCACGGCATGGCACCCGATGATTTTCTCGATTTCGTGCATCAGATCGATCACTCGCCGCTTGAACCCAACCCGGCGCTCGGCGCAGCAATCGAGGAGCTGCCCGGCCGCAAGCTTGTCCTCACCAACGGCACGCGGCGACACGCCGAAGCCGTGCTTTCAAGGCTCGCGCTCGACCGCCATTTCGAAGACGTATTCGACATCGTCGCGGCGGAGCTCCAGCCGAAGCCATCCGCGCAGACCTACGAACGCTTTCTCAAGGCGCACAGCGTCGATGCGCGGGCCGCCGCCATGTTCGAGGACGTCGCGCGGAATCTGGCGACACCGCACGCGCTCGGCATGACAACGGTGCTGGTCGTGCCGCAAAACTCGCGCGAAGTATTTCGTGAGGAATGGGAACTCGAGGGCCGCGACGCGCCCCATGTCGACTACGTTACTGACGACCTCGTGGCGTTTCTCAACCGCATCCGCGCAGGGTAGGATCAAACGATGTACACCGAGCTGGCGAAGCTCATCGACGAGGCGTTCGAGCAGCGCGAGGCGATCACGCCCGCGACCAGCGGAGCCGTGCGCGAGGCGGTGGAAGTGGCCCTCGATCTGCTTGACGCGGGCAAAGCCCGCGTTGCGGAAAAAAGTGCGGACGGAAACTGGCGGGTCAACCAGTGGCTCAAGAAAGCTGTGCTGCTCTCGTTCCGCCTCAACGACATGACAATCATTGCGAACGGCCCCGGGAAAGCGGTCTGGTGGGACAAGGTCCTTTCCAAATTCGACGGCTGGGGCGATGCCCAGTTCCGCGCCGCAGGCTTTCGCGCCGTGCCGAACTGCGTGGTGCGCCGATCGGCCTATATCGCACCCGGCGTGGTGCTGATGCCGAGCTTCGTCAACCTCGGCGCTTACGTCGACAGCGGCAGCATGATCGATACCTGGGCGACCGTCGGCTCGTGCGCGCAGATCGGAAAGAACTGTCACATCTCCGGCGGCGCAGGCATCGGCGGCGTTCTCGAACCGCTGCAGGCGGGGCCCGTAATCATAGAAGACAACTGTTTCGTTGGCGCGCGCTCCGAAGTCGCCGAAGGCGTGATCGTGCGCGAAGGCTCCGTGCTCTCCATGGGCGTATTTATCGGCGCCTCGACACGCATCATCGATCGCGAGAGCGGGCAAACCTTCCAGGGCGAAGTGCCCGCCTATTCGGTGGTCGTGCCGGGCGCGTTGCCGGGCAAGCCCACAAAGGCCGACGGGGTGAGCCCGAACCTATATTGTGCGGTGATCGTCAAGCGCGTGGACGAAAAAACCCGGGCCAAAACTTCTATCAACGAACTGCTGCGAGATTGATGGCCGGAGATCCCTTAGCCCTCGCGGGCGCATTATTGCGCTGTCCGTCGGTAACGCCCATCGAGGGCGGCGCGCTTGCTCTGATCGAAAGCGTGCTCAGACTGGCCGGTTTCGACGTGCATCGCCTCACCTTCGAGGAGCCTGGCACCACGCCGGTGGAAAATCTGTTTGCGCGCATCGGCAATACCGCACCCCATTTCGTCTTTGCCGGGCACACCGATGTAGTGCCGCCTGGGGACGCGGCCAAATGGATGCACCCGCCTTTCGCGGCGGAAGTTGCTGATGGGACGCTGTACGGACGTGGTGCGGTGGATATGAAGGGCGCGGTTGCCTGCGCATTGACGGCAACGCTCGATTATCTTGAGGACCACCGCAAACCGGATGGGTCGATCTCGTTCCTGATCACGGGCGACGAAGAAGGCACCGCCGTGAACGGCACCGTGAAGCTTCTCGAATGGGCTGCCGAGCGCGGGCACCGCTTTGATCATTGCGTGCTGGGAGAGCCAAGCAACGCCGCGGCCATTGGCGACACGATCAAAGTGGGCCGGCGGGGGTCGCTAAACGGCACGCTCGTCGTGACCGGAAAGCAGGGCCATGTCGCCTATCCGCATCTTGCAGACAATCCGGTGCGCGGCTTGCTCACACTAATGCAGGCACTGATGGCGGCCACACTCGATGCGGGGAGTGCGTATTTCGATCCTTCGCGCCTTGAATTCACATCCGTCGATGTCGGCAACGCCGTCGTCAACCTCATCCCCGGCGAAGCGTGCGCGCGGTTCAACATCCGTTTCAATGATTGCCACGATCAGGCATCGCTGCGCACGCTGGTCGAGGGGTTGGCAGCGCAGGCCGCGGCCGGGCGGGTCCGGTGGCAGATCGAGTGGCAGCCGTCGAATGCGGACGCATTCATTACAAAGCCGGGGCCGTTCATCGACGTGGTCATAGGTGCGATCATGGATGTGAGCGGCCGGAAGCCACAGCTCTCCACCAGCGGTGGCACTTCGGATGCGCGGTTCGTCAAAAACTATTGTCCGGTGCTCGAGTTCGGGCTCGTCGGGCAGACCATGCATCAGGTGGACGAGCACACGCCTGTATCGGACCTTGTGACGCTCACGGCCGTCTATCGCGAGGTCCTGGAGCGTTATTTCCTTAAAGCATGATCCCGAAAAGTGGGAACCGGTTTTCGGAAAAGATCATGCTCCGCAAGGCCGATCACGTGGCGGGCTGAGCACCAAACTTCACGCTCTCGTCGATGCTCTCGGCAATCCCGTCGAATTGATACTCACGCCTGGACAGGCATACGATCTCGCTTGCACAGAGCCGTTGTTGGAGGGATGAGATCCAGAGGCGCTGATCGGTGATACAGCCTTCGACGCTGATGCCTTTATCGATGCCCTCACTGAACGGGAAATCACTCCAGTGATTCCGTCACATCCCCGCCGCACGCAGCCACTCCCATGTGATTTTGCTCT
>JBEVJT010000227.1:0-31280 GCA_040510075.1 Xanthobacteraceae bacterium
GCCGTCGCCCTCGATGCGCTCGATCTTGCCGCGCTCCTGTGCTCGCGCGTGTGCCACGATCTGATCAGCCCGACCGGCGCTATCGTGAACGGGCTCGAAGTGCTGGAGGACAAGGAAAACGATCAGGAAACGAGGACCTTCGCGTTCAATCTCATCAAGCGCAGCGCCAAGACTGCCTCGGCGCGCCTGCAGTTCTGCCGCCTTGCGTTCGGAGCGGCGGGTTCGGCGGGGGCGCAGATCGATCTTGGCGATGCACAGAACATGGGGCAGGCCTTTATCGAAGACGACAAAACCAAGTTCATCTGGAACCTGCCCCGACAGCTTTTGCCAAAGAACCGGGTCAAGCTGCTGCTCAACATGCTTATCATCGCGAGCCAGACCATTCCGCGGGGCGGTACCATTGTGGTCGAGCCCGCGGGCGCGGACCTTTCGGCAGGCTTTCGGATCACCGCTTCCGGGCTCAATGCACGCATCCCGCAGGCCCTGCCGGTGCTGCTGGAAGGCAGTTCCGAGAATGGGTCCATCGATGCGCATGCCATTCAGCCCTTCTATGCAGGGCTGCTTGCCCGCGCCTGCGGACTGAAGGTCGAGCTGAAGAGCGAGGGCGAGGCCGTCGTGATCACCGCCCGCTAATGCGCTGAAGAAGCGCGGAGACGCTCCTACAGTTAACGATTCCTTAATTTCCGAAGTTCGCAAACGAGCGAACTTCGGAATCGGGACACTAGAGCGTGTTCCGATGAAGTTGAGACGCGTTCGCGCCACTGACACGGCCAGCTCCCTCTCCCATAGGGAGAGGGAGTGACCCCGCGCCTGCTGCACCGGAGTGAACCGCGGGGCTGCAACTCCTTGCGCAACCGAAATTAAACCGTTTGGCAACACACTGCCCGCACTCGCCAGTCGTGGTGCTCGAAAAACCGCGCCTGATGCGCTGGATCTCGGCCGCGTTACGCGAAAGCGCAAATCCATGGACGATCTGCTGCGCGAGTTTCTCACCGAGACAGCCGAAAGCCTCGATGCGGTCGATCGGGAGCTGGTCCGCTTCGAGAAAGAGCCCAACGACACGAAAAGCCGCGATACAATCTTCAGGCTTGTTCACACGATCAAGGGAGCCTGCGGATTTCTCGGCTTGCCGCGCCTCGCAGCCCTCACCCATGCCGCCGAGACTTTGCTTGGAGGCTTCCGGAATGGCAGCGCAGTCACTGTCGAAGCAGTGAACCTGATCCTGGCAAGTATCGATCGCATCAAAGCGCTGCTCGATGCACTCGAACGAAATGGAATCGAGCCGGACGGAAATGATCGCGACCTGATCGGCGAGCTCGAAGCACTGGACAAGGATTGGGAAAACCCCTCAGCCGCGCCGGAGCGGACGTCACGCCGCCAGCGCCAATGATCGAGCGCGAACCGAACGAGCATCCGGGTCCGGGGAGCAGCGCGGTTCGGTCGTTCCGGACCATAGCGAGCCAAGCAGCGCGCACAAAGAGTCTGCCGGTACGGACAAGAAGGCTTCAGCACCCGCCCGGGACTGCTTGGATCGGCAGTCATCAGAGGGGAAGCAACGGAAATCATCGATGTCGCGCATTTCCTGCCGCTTGCCTTCGATGACTGGGAGCGCTGGAACGAGTGCAGCGTGGAGGATGCTGTCCGCCACATATTGCTCGTCGACGATTCCGTTTTCTTTCGCGGCATGCTGGCCCCCGTACTCGAGGCCGCCGGATATCAGGTCACCTGCGCGGCTTCGGCAAAAGCCGCGTTGTCTGCCCTGCAGACGGGATGCCGCTTCGATGCGATCATAACCGATCTGGAAATGCCGGAGATGGATGGCTTCGCTCTGACGCCCGACTGGCACAGGTATCGGCAGGGGTTTATCGGCTGCCGAACCAACTTCTGCTCGTGCTTGATATCGATCGTGTGCTCGACCTTACGTCAACCGCGCGAGCGGCATGATGCAGTCGGGAAAATCCCTCTATCGTTGATGGTGAGGTGTGATGAAGACTTGCTTGGTAGTTGACGATTCAAGCGTTATCAGAAAAGTTGCGCGGCGAATTCTGGAAGGTCTGGATTTTCAGATCACCGAAGCCGAGGACGGCGAGCGGGCACTCGAAGCGGTGCGGCAGGAAATGCCGGACGCCATCCTGCTCGACTGGAACATGCCGAAAATGGACGGCTATGACTTTCTTAGTGCGCTGCGCCGGCTCCCGCACGGGGATGCGCCCAAGGTCGTGTTCTGCACCACCGAAAACGACGTCGCCCACATCGCGCGCGCGCTCCACGCCGGCGCCAACGAATACATCATGAAGCCGTTCGACAAGGATATCGTCGAGGCGAAATTCCAGGAAGTTGGTCTGATTTAGGCAGGCATGCGTGTCTGCGCGGCAGCCGCATCACCCGCGGGCGATGAGCAAGAGTATGCAATCATGAATGTTGCCGTTGTCCCGGCAAGCTCGGCGCCTGTACGCGAGCCGATCCGGGTCATGCTGGTCGATGACGCGGCGGTGGTACGCCGGCTGGTCGCCAGCTGGGTTGGTGCGCAGCCCGACATGCAGCTCGTAGCCGCCTTGGCGGGAGGCCGGGATGCGCTCGAGCAGCTTGAGCAGCTCGATCCGGACGTGGTCATTCTCGACATCGCCATGCCCAACATCGACGGTTTGGCGGTGCTGCCGCGTCTTCTGCAGAAGAAAAGAAATCTGATTGTGCTCATGGTCTCGACGCTGACCCGCCGCAACGCGGAAATCAGCTTGCGGGCGCTGGTGCTCGGAGCCGCCGATTATGTTGCCAAACCGGAAGGGAGCGGCGAACTGGCGAGTTCGGAGCTGTTCCGCAGCGAACTCTTTGAAAAAATTCGCGCTCTTGCTGCGCGGCGAAATAGCATGTCATCAGCGAGCCGGCATCGGCCCCTCGCCCACACGCGCTACGGCACGAAGATTGCCGAAAGCCCGCCGCGGACGTGGCGAGCGGTGCAACCGGGATCTCCGCGAGTGCTGCTGATTGGCTCGTCGACCGGCGGGCCGCAGGCGCTCAACACCGTCCTTGGGGCCATTGGCCCGGTGATCGACAAGGCGCCCGTGCTCATAGCGCAGCACATGCCGCCCACTTTCACCACGGTCCTGGCCGAGCATCTGGCGCGTACAAGCGGGCGCCCGGCCGCAGAGGCAAAGGATGGGGAGCCGATCCGCGCCGGCCGCATCTATATCGCTCCCGGCGGGTTCCACCTGCGCGTTGGCCGTAGAAAGGGCGATCCGGTAATCGTGTTGGATGATGGCCCGCGCATCAATTCGTGCAGGCCGGCAGTGGATGCCTTGTTCAGTTCGGCAGCTGCCGTATGGGGGCCATGGAGTTTGGGGCTCGTCCTCACCGGCATGGGCTCGGATGGCTCGGCCGGCGCGGCTCAGCTGGTCGGCGCTGGCGGGCGTGTTTTCGTTCAGGATGAAGCGTCGAGCGTGGTTTGGGGAATGCCAGGCTGCATTGCACAGGCAGGGCTTGCCTCGGCCGTGCTACCGCTTTCGCAGATTGCACCGCGTGTCGTTCGGCTGTTTGCGGGAGGCGGCGCGTGACTGAATCGGACTTCGAGTTTTTGCGCAAGCTCCTGCGGGAGCGCTCTGGCCTCGTGCTTGCGGCGGATAAGCAGTATCTGGTCGAGAGCAGGCTCTTGCCGGTTGCGCGCCGAACCGGCTGTTCCGATGTTGGCGAACTGGTGCAAGCGCTGCGCAGATCAAAACCCGGGCAGCTTGCAACCTTGATCGTCGAGGCGATGACGACCAACGAGTCGTTCTTTTTCCGCGACAAACTTCCATTCGAGCAGCTGCGCGACACCATCATTCCCAAGCTGATGGCGGCGAGGGCTGCACGACGCCGCATCCGCATCTGGTGCGCCGCCGCCTCGACGGGGCAGGAGCCGTATTCGATTGCCATGTCGCTTAAGGAAATGAATCTTCGACTTGACGGCTGGCGGGTCGAGATCATCGCTTCCGATCTCTCTAACGAGGTGCTCGCGCGGGCGAAATCGGGGCTCTACAGCCATTTCGAGGTACAACGTGGGCTGCCGATAGGGCTCCTCCTCAAGTATTTCACCCAACAAGGCGAGCACTGGCAGATCGCTGCGGAAATCCGCTCCATGGTGCAATTCCGGCAGCTAAACCTGCTCAGCGACTTTGCGCACCTGGGCGTCTTCGATCTCGTCTTCTGCCGTAATGTGCTCATCTATTTTGACCGGGAGACGAAAGCGGGCGTGCTTGAACGCTTGTCGCGCATAGTGGATGCCGAGGGCTATCTCGTGCTCGGCGCCGCAGAGACGGTCGTCGGATTAACCGGCGCCTTCCGGCCGCTGGTAAATGAACGCGGGCTTTACGCGCCGGCAACGCATCGGGGGCCATGTGCAGCCTACTCCGGCGTTGCGCATCGTCGCTGCCGCCGGCTGACGCCCTTCCTGCTCCGGCCCGCTGCGCCACGCTCTGCGGCGCAAGATGAGCAGCTCACCCAGCTGCAGTGGTCGGATCAATCAATTTTTTGATTTCGGTGATCTTTGTTGCCGGAAACCCGCTGATCTCGGCATGCTTGCGGATGACCGCTTCATCTTTCGCCAAGTAGACGCAGAAAGTCTTGTCGTCAGCGACATAGCTCTCCACCCACTGAATATCGGGCGCAAGCTGGTTGAGCACCTGGTTCGACTTGGCCGCGGCCCCGCGGAGCTGCTCGCGCTCGAACGTGCCTACCTTTGGAATATCCCTCTCGATGATGAACCGGCGCAGCGTCATCTCATTTTCCTATGTTTAAAGGTACCCAAGAGCAGTCCAGCCACCGATGTAGCGATTGCCCGCATAATCCGCCAATATTCATTCTCCACGTTCGCTCGGGTTCCGCACTACGTTCCGCGCGGCTCCAGCGCGGCATGCGCTAACAAAGAAAAAGCCCCGCCGAGTACGCGCGGGGCCGAAGTTCAGGGAGGTCGTTCCGGTACGCTGAACGACTGCACGCCCAGTCTGCGGCCAACCATGTCCGCAATGTGACGGGAATACGTGTGGCACCCGACGATTTGGCGCGAGCCCAAGAGCCGGGTTGAGCGGGACATCGCCAGGAAACGCCGCTGCTTGACGGCCCGAAACTGTCCACCATGCCGACTTCGATTCGATTTTGTGGCGCCGATCGAGCGCAGGATCGCGGATTGCAAACAACAGTTTTTATTAAAGCCCGAGCTCGGGGATTAAGAGTCAAGCCTTTTGATAGCGCCTCGACTCTGCGATTCGATTCAGGCTTCGGAAGCACTTTCTGGCTAAGAGCGGCGTGCGGAGGAATGCATGCTCGTGGGCCGGTGGGACAAGCGCAGAAAAAAGCGCCAGCCGAGGCATCATCCGGCATGGATCAGCTTTGGCCCGGACTATCCAGGGATCCCCTGCGTTGTTTGCGATATTTCTCCCGAGGGCGCCCGTGTTTCCCCCACCCGCTTCAACGGCTTGCCGGACGTATTCACACTCGTCCTGAGCAAGGACGGAAACTCCCGCCGCCAGTGCCGGGTCGTATGGCGGAAAAAACTGCATATCGGCGTGCAGTTCATAGCGCCCGGCGACCCCGTCGACGAGCAACAGCATAAGGAGCGAGCAGCGCCGAAATCTCCGCAGGCCCTCTGGCATATTGGTTATCACGATGCGGCGGCATGCATGGAGCGCAAAGAGCTCGCCATGTCCTCGCTTGCGTTCTTCATCGTGGCGCTGCTGATCGCGGCAACTGCGTTGTTCTATGTGGCAGGAATGCAAATGAGAGATGAGGCAGGCTGGGCGATGGAGGTCTGCTACATCGCGAAAATTTGTGTCACCATCCGGAATGGAGCGGCATCCCTGCTGCGCTAATGGCGTTCGTCTACTTCACCGCCAAAGGCATGGAGCTTTAGAGCGATCGCAAAAACAGGCGAGGCCTTTGAGAATTGCACAGCCATTTGCTGCAAATTTTATGAAAAGTCTTATTCTGCGAGTCTGAACAAATAAACGTCGGGCGCAGGCGCTGCGCCTCACTAACCGGGCATTTACGGCTGCCGTCCAACACTCGGCACCTAAACGTGCTCTGAGCCGTTAGCCATGAGCACTGGAGAGTGATCATGATGGAGCACGAACGGCGATCAGACGACGACAGGCGCTCGGCCGACAGGCGATGCGGGATGGACAAACGGCCCGACCATGAGAAGCAACTGGCCGGCGAGCGGCGATCCGGCATAGACCGGCGCTCGGGACTGGACCGCAGATCGAGCCACCCGGAACCGGCTGCAGGTCGCCGCTGAGCCGCCGCTTTCCGGGCAGCCGCCGTGCGATCAAATCGTCGGATTCCAGGGCGCTGGAATCACCCGATAACCTTCTCCGTCCTTTTCGACGTGCCCCAAGCCGGGGAAAGGATAATGGAAGGCTTGCACCATCAGCTTGTCGGCGACGAGCATGTCGTACACTTTTCGCCGGGTGGCCTCGGCCTGCTCCGCTACCTGATCGAAGGACGCGTGCCATCTAGGATGGCGCACGAACAGTGCCGGATTGTTGGTGACGTCCGACTGCACGTAAACCTTGGCTGATCCGGAGGCGATCACGAATGACGTGTGGCCGAGCGTATGACCCGGCGTGCCTGAGGCGGTGACGCCGGGCGCCACCTCTTTGTCCCACTCATAGGTCCGCAGCCGCTTGAGCACCTCGCCGGAAAAAACTCGGCGGTTGTTCGCAAACAGCTGCTCCATGCGTCCCTTCGGGGCCCGACTCATCTCGCCGTCATCCATCCAGAACTTGTGCTCGAGCGCGGGCACCAGGATTTCGGCGTTCGGGAAAGTGACGCTTCCGTCAGCCCGAAGCAGCCCGTCAACGTGGTCCTGATGATAATGCGAGATGACAACCGTATCGATTGCGCCAAGCTCGATCCCCGCGGCGGCTAGGTTGGCCGTAAGCTGCCCGGCGGCTCCCTTGCTATCGGTGAGCATTTTTTCGCCATAGCCTGTGTCGATGAGCACGAGCTTGCCACCGGTATTCACTACTATGGGCGCGAAGTAGATCGTCATCTTGTCCCGCGGCATGTACGCGGCCTCAAGCGCCTTGTTCACATCCTCCTTACTCTGATTGACGACGAAGTTGTCGGGCAGGGGAAATGTGCGCGCCCCCTCGGTCACGACCGTCACCTCGATGTCTCCGACCTTGTACCGGTAGAAACCGGGCGCCTGTTTTCCGGTGACGGCGGCCGCGGCGACCGCCCGATTTGAGACGGCGGTGCCGGCAGCCAATGCCGTGACACCAGCCAATAGGGTCCGACGATCAAGATCCGGCATGGACTTTCCTCCCGGTGTTGTTTTCAGACGTCCATTTTATCTCACGGTTCGCCCTGTGAAAACCGCAAGCTATGCTTTTCCCATGCCGCCCTTGCGGGCGGATTCGCCGCCGCTATATCCAACGCCGATATTCTTTGAGTATGCGAGAGTGGCATGACCACGCAAACAGACACCGTTGCCGAGACCCATCCATTCCAGGCGGAAGTGGCCGAGCTGCTGCGCCTGATGGTGCACGCCGTCTACTCCGAGACCGACGTGTTCCTGCGAGAGCTGATTTCCAATGCCTCCGATGCGTGTGACAAGCTGCGCTATGCGGCAATTGCGCATCCGGAGCTTCTGGAAAAAGGCGGGGCGCTCGTCATCCGCATAAAGCCCGACAAGGACGCCGGAACGCTTACCATCGGCGATACCGGAATCGGCATGGACCGCCAGGAGCTGATCGACGATCTGGGCACAGTGGCGCGCTCAGGCACCCGCGCCTTCATCAGCGGCCTGGCACAGGCGCAGGACGGCTCGGGGCTGATCGGGCAGTTCGGGGTCGGCTTCTATGCCGCATTCATGGTGTCCGACCGCATCGAGGTGATCAGCCGGCGGGCAGGCAGCGGCGAGGCCTGGGTCTGGCGCGCCTCGGGCGGGACCGAGTTTGAGATCATGCCGGCAACCGAAGAGCAGGCAGCTGCCGTCCCCCGCGGCACCGAGGTGGTCCTGCATCTGAAAGAGGACGCGAAGAAATATCTCGATACTTACGACCTCGAACGCATCGTTCGCACCTATTCGGATCACATCCTGTTCCCGATCGAGCTTGTCGGGAATGAAGGGGCCCCGCGCCAGATCAACAAGGCGAGCGCGATCTGGCAGCGTCCGAAGTCGGAACTCAAGCCCGAGGACTATAAGGAGGCCTATCGCACTATCGCGGGCGGGTTCGACGACCCCGCGATGACCCTGCACTACCGGGCAGAAGGACGCCAGTCCTACGCGGTCCTCCTGTTTGCCCCATCAAGCACGCCGTTCGACCTCAACGACCCGGCGCGCAGGAGCCACGTCAAGCTCTACGTGCGGCGCGTCTATATCACCAGCGACGCCGAGCTGTTGCCCCCATATCTGCGCTTCATGCGCGGGGTCGTCGACAGCGAGGACATGCCGCTCAACATCTCGCGCGAGATGCTGCAGAACAATCCGCAGGTGGCGCAAATCCGCAAGGCGCTCACCGCCCGCGTGCTTACGGAGCTGGAAAATCTCGCCGCCAAGGACCCGGAGGCTTATGCCAAGATCTGGGACGCATTCGGCAAGGTGCTGAAAGAGGGCATCTACGAGGATTACGAGAGGCGCAACCAGCTTTTGGCGCTCGCGCGTTTTGTAACCACGACGAGCGCAACCCCGCGCTTGCTGAAGGAATATGTTGCGGATCTCAAGCCCAACCAAACGGAAATCTACTATCTCGTGGGCGAGAGCGCCGAGCGCCTCAAGGCGAACCCAAAGCTCGAAGCCGCCCGTGCGCGCGGGATCGAGGTGCTGCTGTTGACCGACCCGGTGGACGCCCTGTGGACATCCATGCCGGCCGATTACGAAGGCAAGCCGCTCAAGTCATTGAGCCAAGGCGAAGTCGATTTCAGCCTGGTGCCCTTGCAGGATCAAGCAAAGCAAGAGTCGCCCGCGGAAGCGGGGGCAGTCGTCGACGATGCGGGGGTCATTGCGGCAGTCAAAGACATCCTGGGCGATCGCGTATCGGACGTACGCGTCTCGCAGCGGTTGACGGACAGCCCCGCCTGTCTCGTCGCGACCGGCGGCGGCTTCGATCGCGAGCTCGCCCGCCTGTTGGCGAAGCAGAATCGCGGCGCCCTGGCCAAGCCGGTGCTCGAGCTGAATATGCGCCATGCCATGGTCGCCGCGATCGCGCGCGCGAAGCAAAGCGCGCACGACGACGATGTGGCCGATCTCGCGCAGGTCCTGTTCGACCAGGCAAGAATTCTGGACGGCGAGGTGCCCGATGATCCGGCAGCGTTCGCGGGCCGTGTCAACCGGCTGGTCGTGCGCGGCCTCTCGGCGACATAGGGATAAACTCCGCCGCATCCCTCCCTGCAAAGCAGCGCAAAGCGAGGAGGAGTATGACACCTCGTGAGTGAAACAATGCGCGTGCTGGTGGTCGGGGTCACCGGGCTGATCGGGTCGGCAATCGCCGCGCGGCTTTCGACGCTCGGCCACGCGATAATTGGCGCGAGCCGCGGCACGCCCAAGCCGGGGCTGGTGCCCATGACGTACGTCAGCATCGATGTTGCGCACGCGATCGGCTGGCTGCCGCATCTCGTTGGCATCGATGCCGTGGTGAACTGCGCGGGCGTGTTTCAAGACAGCCCCCGGGATTGGACAGAAGGCGTGCATGCCAAGGGAGCCGCGGCTCTGTTCGCGGCCTGCGTGCGGGCTTCCGTGCGCCGGGTCGTCCACATTTCGGCCATAGGGATCGAGCGCGATGCACCGACTCCTTTTTCTCGCAGCAAGCTTGCGGGGGATTGGGCGCTCATGGCGCTTGATCTCGATTGGATCATCCTGCGGCCATCCGTTGTATGGATGCAGATGCACATGCGCGATCTCGCCGCGCAGGCCACACACGAAAGCACGTCTTTGCCGCCTGAATATCACCGAATGTTCTGGATGTGGTTTGCGTTCGGTTTTCCAGCCTTTGCGTCCGTGCTGGGCATCTTCTGGCTCAGATCGCTCGGCCGAGCATCGCACTGGGATAGCTCGCAATGACGAACAGTGTCGGCCCCATTCTCGTCTACTCGAAAATTCAAGGGGATCTCGACAAGCTCAAGCTCCTGCTGACGGCTGCGCTGCCGCGCGCGCAAATTCATTTTGCTGCTTCCGACGAGGAGGCGGCGCCGTATTTGTCGCGCGCTCAAGTTCTCTATGGGTGGGGTTTTTCTGGTGTGCTTTTACGAAGCATGCCCAACCTTCGCTGGGTGCAGAAAATGGGCGCGGGCGTCGAAGACATCGTCGAGGCCCTTCCGCGCGGGGTCCTTCTCACCCGCACGGATGGACGGCTCATTGCCCCGCGCATGGTCGAATACGTGATCGCCGCCATTCTCGACAAAACGGCAGGGTTTCCCCAGGCACGCGAGCAGCAGAAGCAAAGACTCTGGAAACTCTATCGACCGCAAACCGTCTCCAATCTCGCCATCGGGGTAGCAGGGTTGGGCGAAATCGGAACGGAGATCGCGCGGGTATTGCGGTTCTTCGGCGCACGCGTGCTTGGCTGGCGGCGCTCAGTGGCCGCATGCGAATTGGTTGAGCAGCTCTATGCCGGCAATGAGAGTCTACCCGGGTTCGTCGAGCAATGCGACGTCCTCGTGCTCGTACTTCCGCTTACCAAGGAAACGAAAGGAATCTTCAATGCACCAATATTGCAGCGGCTCAAAAAGGACGCACACCTGATCAATGTCGGGCGCGGTGGCGTGCTCGACGAGCAGGCACTGCTTGCGGCTGTCGAGGACGCCCGGCTCGCCTACGCCACCCTCGACGTGTTCGAGAACGAGCCGTTGCCGCCGGATCATCCATTCTGGAGGAACGAGCGGATCACGATTACACCGCATGCGTGCGGGCCGCTGTTGCCCGAAGACGTGGCGCCGCATTTCATTGCCAACTATGCCGCGTTCGCCGAGGGCAGGCCGCTGAGCAACGTGATCGATGTGAGTCGGCAGTATTGATCCGCCCGACCGCGCCTCAACAGCCATTCCGGCCGAGCCCAGGAGGCACGCGAGCCGGAATCCACAAAAACAGGCATGCAGTTATGGATTCTGGGGAATGATTTGACAACTGTACAATAAAATGCTAGCAATTCGATAACTTTGATCATTGCGCCAAGCCGGCCGGAATTGGGCCGGTTTTTTTGCATCCATACCGGCAGGCAGAATAAACACCAACTTGGATTCTGTACAGCAATCTTGTGGAGACCAGTCAGGACCGGAGCCGCGTCCATCCTGAATACTACAGGTGGCAGGCAGGGGGCGGCCCGTATTGTTGGCGATTGTTATTAACAATGCAATCGCGCGGTGCACCACTGCATGCAGTGTGACTGATTCCATGAAACTGCAAATGTTCACTCGGATCCGTCATTCCGGGGCGCCGCGCAGCGGCGAGCCCGGAATCTATAACCACAGATCGGGGTTATGGATTTCGGGCTCTCAACCTTCGGCCTCGCCCCGGAATGACGCCGATATGATTCGAACCTTGGAAACATTGATCCAGAGGCTGGAGGCTGCCGGAATGATCATCGTTATGAGCGATGATCGTTCTCAGGACGGCTCTGCTGAACCGCCGGCGCGCAGGGCCTGCCGGTCGATCTTGCCGGTTCCGGTCTTGGGCAGATCGTCCCGAAATTCGATGATGCGTGGATATTTGTAGGGAACGAGCCGCTGCTTCACGTAATCCTGCAGCATCATCTTCATTCGCTCGGCATCGAAGCCCGCCTCGTTCATCACGACGAATGCCTTGAGCGTGGTGCGGCGATCCGGCAGCTCGAGCGCCAGCACGGCGCATTCCCGCACATCCGGATGATCCGCCAGACACAGCTCCACCTCGAGCGGAAAGACCCACTGGCCGGAGATCTTGACGAGATCGTCGGCGCGTCCGCGAAAAAAATAGAACCCATCGGCGTCACACACGAACCGGTCGCCGGTATAGATCCAGCCGCCCTCGCGAACCGTCTCGGTGCTCTGCTCGGGACGGTTCCAGTAGAGCGGCGTGCTGGAATGGCCGCGCACCCAGAGAATGCCCTCATCGCCTTCCGCAACGACTTTTCCTTCGCGATCCCGTAAGACCACTTATAACCGGGCACGCGCATGCCGGCGGACCCCAACTTCTTTCGTTGCGGCGTGTTCGACAAATAGATGTGCAATACCTCGGTCGAGCCGAGGCCTTCCACTACTTCGAGCCCGCTTAAGCCTTTCCAGGCATTGAACACTTCGGCTGAAAGAATTTCAGCCGCAGAGACGGCAAGTCGCAGCGAAGACAGATCAGCCCGCGCGCGCTCCGGCGCTTTGGCGAGCGCCGTGTAGAGCGTAGGCAGCGCAAAGAACACGGTCGGCCGATAAGCCGCGATTGCTTCGAAGATGGACGCGGGCTTGGGCTGCCCGGGAGCAGCAACGAGGCCGCCCCGGCACAGAAAGGAAAGGTGATGGAATTGCCGAACCCGTAGGCAAAGAAGATCTTCGGCACCGAGAAACAGATATCGTCTGGCGTAAGCCGCAGGATGGAGCGCGCATAGGCAAGATCGGTGTAGATCATGTCATGCTGGAGGTGCACGATCCCCTTCGGCCGCCCCGTTGACCCCGACGAATACATCCAGAAGGCCATCTCGTCGCGATGCGTGTCTGCGGGAACGAGCGCGCTCGAAAATGTCCGCAGCCACGACGCCGCATTGATCGTGCCCACCGAGGAGGCACTGACCACCTGCCCATTCACGATGACGAGCGTCTTGAGCTCGGTGTTGGCACATGCTGTCGCGTTGAATTTCTCGACGCATGCAGCCTCTGTAACGGCGATGGTTGCGCCTGAATCGGCAAGATAAAACTGCAGCAAATCAGACGGTGTGAGCAGATTGATGAGGAGAGGCACGAGGCCCGCGCGCACGGCACCGAAGAAGGCCGCAGGGTAGACGGGCGTGTCGTCGAGAAAAAAGACGATGCGATCGCCGCGGTGAAGGCCAAGCGACAGAAACGCATTGCCCCACCGTTCCGCCGCCGCGCACAGCTCATGATAGGTCACCTGGCCGCATGGCCCGGTCAGTGCCACGCGATGTCCTTCGTTCAAATTACGGAACAGGACCTCGCTCGCATTGTAGCGCGCGGGAATATTGAACCCGATCTCCCGGGCGCCGGGAGCATCGAAAGGCACCGAGTCCTGGATTACGCCTGCAGGGAGCGGCTGCATCACGGTCGCAGTGCCGCTGTGTCCGTGCGCAAACGCGACGCGTCGCGACGCGCCATGAAAGCGGGCGACATCGCACGCAACCTGTCGTCATCCACGCGCCCGGAACGGGTAACATAGCTGTAGGCAAATTCGACCGGGGCGAGCCGCATCTGTGCAGGTAATCGCTCATACCAGTCTGCGCTCTCGCGTGCTGCCTCCACCAATGTCTTGACGATGGGTTGCCGCTCGGCCTCGAAGCGGGCGAACGCGCGCGTGATATCATCCTCGGCCTCGAGCGCCTTGACGAGAGCGATCGCATCTTCCATCGCGAGCCGCGTGCCGGAGCCGATGGAGAAATGCGCGGTGTGCAGCGCATCGCCCAGAAGCACCACGTTGCGGAAATGCCAGCGCTCGTTCCAGAGCCAGGGGAAATTGCGCCAGACGGATTTGTTCGAAACGAGCGGATACCCGGCGAGCGTGCGCGCGAAGAACCGCTCGCAGTCCGACTTGCATTCGTGCGCGTTCTTCTCATCAAAACCGGCGCGCAGCCATGTGTCACGGTTGCATTCGATGATGAACGTGCTCATGGCGGGCGCATAGCGATAATGATGCGCGGTGAAGGGTCCGTATTCGGTCTCGACGAAAGTCTGCGTTAGCGCTTCGAAGGGCTTGCTGGCGCCATACCAGACGAACTTGTTCTCGCCGCAATACAGCAATGACTTGAAATCGCGTTCGAACGCGCGGCGCACGACGGAATTGACCCCATCGGCACCTACGATCAAATCAACTTTCGCGAGCTGATCCACAGACTGGATGGGTCGCTCAAAGGTGATCTCGCATCCGGCCGAGCGGGCTCTCTCTGTAAGCAATTGAAGGAGCTGCAAGCGCCCAATCGCCGAAAAACCGATGCCATCGATAGTGATTTGCTCGCCTTGCAGATCGAGCGTCATGTTGCGCCAGTGCTGCATGTGCGGCGAAATGCAGTTGGCGGTTTCCGGATCGTCGGCGCGGAGGAATTCGAACGCGCGCTCTGAAAAAACCACGCCAAATCCCCAGGTCGCTCCAGCGGGATTCTGCTCGTGCACCTCAATGTGCGCGCGCGGATGCCGGGATTTCCAGAGATAAGCGAAGTACAGCCCGGCGGGCCCGCCGCCGATAATGGCAATGCGCAGCCGCTCCAGCGCAGTCATCGCAGAGCCGTCATTCCGGCCGAGGCGAGCCGAGAGCCGGAACCATAATCGAAGGCCTATGATTATGGATTCCGGGCTCGCCGCTTTCGCGGCGCCCCGGAATGACGGTTTGCCTTCACACCGGGAGCGTCGAGAGGTTGTGCCGCAACGGCATATTAGCCATCAGCTCCTCTTTTGGGATGCGCTTCTTGACCTCGTATTTTCCATTCTCCACGCGACTGATGTAGCAATCAATGATGCCGGCATGATCTTCCTTGCGGATGATCTTGTCGCCTTGCGGGTGGGCGAGGGAGTTCTTCATGTGCATCCCCTCCAACGCCTGGATCGCACCTTCGATGTCCTTGCGCCCCTTGTAACCTGATGTCTCGATCGCCTGTTTGACGGCAAAAATATCCTCCCAAGCCTGCCAGCCGTGACTCTTGTCCATGACGCGGGTGCCGCCGAGCTCGCGGGAGTAGACGTCATCAATGCCGATACGCCTGTTGAATTCCTTGTGGTACTCGTCGTTCTTGTGCACGAGCATGCGCGGGAAGTTCTCAAAGAAATAAACGCCTTCCGCAGCGCCTTGGATGTCGCCGGGATCGATGGATTCGAGACTTGCCGACGACGAGAACATCTTCGCCTTCTTGTCGAGGCCCATGGTCTTGGCCTGGGTATAAAAGGCAACCGAAAGCGAGCCGATGAACGCCGGCAGGACCGCCTGCGTGTCGCCCGGAATTTGCGCGAGGTATGGCACGAAATCCTTGGTATCGAGGGGCACCGGGATGCTCGCCAGAACCTTGCCGCCGGCCTGCTCGATGTAATGCTTCGACTCCTGGTTTGTGCTCTGCCCCCAGGCATAATCGGCATAGATGATGGTCCACACCTTGCCGAGGTTCTGCACGCACCAGGGCATGCTGGCGGCCGAAATCGAGTACGTGTCGGTCCCGGTGCGGAACGAGAAGCGGGTGCCTTTGGCGCCGGTCACCTCCGTGGCTTCGCCGGTTGAGAAATACGGCGTCTTCAGCTCGCTTGCGATCGGCAATGCAGCCAGCATGACGCCGGAATGCACCGAGCCGACAATGAATTCCGCATTGCCCCGCTGAATGAGATTGCGCAGCTTGCGCGCGCCCGGGGCGGGATTCGATTCTGTATCCTCCGTAACAAGCTCCACCTTGCGCCCGGCAATGCCGCCACCCTGGTTTATGAGCTCGACGGCAGCTTTGGCCGCTTTGTCATGCCAATAGCCCCACGACGAGATAACGCCGGTGAGATCGCAGTGATGCCCGATGACGATCGGTCCCGAACCCTGCGCAAACAGATCCTTGGTGATGGTCAGACTTGCGGTTGAAGCCAGTGCACCACCCGCGAGTGCCGTCTCGAGGAAGCTACGACGGGTAAGATTTTTACCTTTCATGGTGTTCTCCTACTTCGAGCTCAGTGAACCTTTTCCTTGGACACTCCGAGGTAACGATGCACGATCTCCGGCTGCGATTTCAGCTCGTGCGCGGTGCCGCTGTAAACGATCGTGCCTTTCTCCATCAGAAAAACGCGTGGGCAAAGCTTGAGCGCCGTCTCGACATTCTGCTCGACCAGGAGGATAGACACGCCGCCCTGGTTGATGCGATGGATCTCCCGCCTGATCTGCGAAACGAGCCGCGGCATGATGCCCTCGGTGGGCTCATCGAGAATAATGAGCTTCGGCTGCATCATCAAACAACGTGCAATGGCCAGCATCTGCTGCTCGCCGCCGGAAAGCGTATCTCCCGCTTGCGAGGCGCGCTCTTTGAGCCGGGGAAAGCATCCGAACACGTATTCCTCGCGCTGCGGATCGCGCCGACGGGTAAGGCCGATGCAGAGATTCTCCAGCACCGTGAGGTTCGGGAATATGCCTCGACCCTGCGGGACGTATCCTATACCCCGGCGGGGAATTTCGTGGGGCCGACAGCGCGCCAGATCGAGTCCATCGAACTCGACGGTGCCGCCGCTGCGCGGCGCCAGGCCCATGATGGCGCGCAAGGTCGTCGTCTTACCAACGCCATTGCGCCCAAGCAGGGCGACGCACTCCCCTTCACCGACCTCCAGCGTCACGCCCTGAAGGATGTGCAGCTTGCCGATATGCACGTGCACGTCTGAGAGCCTAAGCATGCACCGCTTCCTCGACGTAATCCTCATCCTCCTCGCGGCCGAGATAAGCCTCGCGCACGCGCTCGTCGGCGGCAATCGCCTCGGGCCGACCTGAGGCCAGGATGGCCCCCTGCGCCATGACCGTCACATCGTCGGCAATCTCGAACACGACGGCCATGTCGTGCTCGATGATGATCACGTCGATGGACCGCGCGAGCTCGCGAATCTTTGCGACAGCACGGTCGGTTTCGGCAGGACTCATGCCGCAGGTCGGCTCATCGAGTAGAAGAAGGCGCGGCTCGGACACCAGGGCCATGCCGATCTCAAGGAGCGCCACATCGCCATGGGATAACGTGCCGGCTTGCCGATCGGCAAGCGCAGCAAGCCCGATCTGCTGCAGGGTTTCCTCTACCTTGGCGCGCGTCGCCCGATCGCGCGCGGCGGGACGAAACGGGTTGAGGAAGCGTTGCCCAGCCTGACGGGTGATCCACAGATTCTCGGCAACCGAGAGTTGCGGAAAGACGCTTTTGATCTGCAGCGTGCGCTTGATGCCGAGGCGGCTGATCTCGTGCGGCCGCAGATTCGTGATGTCCTGCCCCAGAAAGAACACGCGCCCGCCGTCGGCAGCGAGCATCCCGGATATGAGATTGAAAAAGGTTGTCTTGCCGGCCCCGTTCGGACCAATGATCGCGTGCGGCCGGCCACCCGCAAGTTCGAAGCTGAGGTTATCTACGGCAGTGAGCCCACCGAACCGCTTCGTCAGTTGCGCGCATCGGAAAACCGGCTCGCTCATGGCTGGGTCCGCAGCTCGGGATCAAGGCTCGGTTTGCCACTCGCTGCGTTGATGCGCGCTAGCCATTCCCGCCACAAGCCCACGATCCCCTTGGGCGCAAACATCACGACCAGAATGGCGACGAGCCCCACGATCAGAGAGTGGTGTTCCCAATGCGTGGATACGATCTCGCGCACCACGATGAAGACAGCGGTTCCCACGAGGGGGCCAAAGAGCGTCCCCGCACCGCCAACGATCGCCCATACGACCGCCTCGCCGGACACGTGGTAAAACATGTAGCTCGCCGAGGCATAGCGCCCGAAGAAAGCAAACAGCGCACCTGCAACGCCGGCGAGAAAACCTGCCATGACGAAAGCGAGCAGGCGCAGCACGTAGACATTAAGTCCGATGAGTCGCGCCCGCACTTCGTTGTCGCGGATGGCCAGAAATGCCCTGCCGAGCGGGCTCCGGATCAGGCGATGCATGAGCCAGAACGAAACCACGACACTTGCGAGAATGAAAAAATACTGAAAGGTGGGATCGGTGAAGCTCAGACGCGTGGCGCCGAGCGCAAAGGTCGCCGGCAGCGCGAAATTGATGCCATCATCCCCGCCCGTGAGCCATTTGTTAGTGAGCGCAAGAAAGTAGAAGATCAATGAGAAGACAACGGTGATGATCGCGAAATAATGCCAGGTCAATCGCACCGCGAAAACGCCGGTGAGGAGTGCCATGGCCATGGCCGCCGCAATGCCGAGGGCAAATGCCGGCCAGAAGGAGAGGCCGAAATCGGAAATACCGATGGC
Source organism: Xanthobacteraceae bacterium (assembly GCA_040510075.1). Lineage (GTDB taxonomy): Bacteria > Pseudomonadota > Alphaproteobacteria > Rhizobiales > Xanthobacteraceae > VAZQ01. Next base: position 18,061 of record JBEVJT010000227.1, read on the forward strand.
CACCCCATACATGCCGCAGCCGAAATAGAGCGCCTGTCCAAACGAGAGGAGCCCGACATAACCGAACAGCAGGTTCACGCTCGCGGCAAGCAGGGACCAGATCAGAATTTCCGCAATGACGCTGATCCAAAAGCTGCTGATCAAGGCCGGAACCGACCACGGCACCGAAATGAGACCAGCCGCAACGAGCGCGAGCACGGCGCGCTCGATCGCTGCGGCGCGGCTCAACGCGCGAGCCCCTTGAAAAGACCCTGCGGGCGTAGAAGCAAAACGGCGCTCATGAGCACGAGCGAGGCGATGCGCGCTACCGTGGGATCGGCAACGCTCTGGATCACGCCCTCCATGAATGCGAGCAGCACCGCAGCTGCCGCCGTGCCCGGCAGGTTGCCCAGCCCGCCGATGATCACCGCCATGAAACAGAACGGCAGGATGTCGACCCCGCCGCGGAAATCGACAGTGGTTATGGGAGCCGCGACCACGCCGCCGATCGCAGCGAGGGCAAATCCGATCGCGAAGGTGAGCACGTAGACGCGTTGCGCGGGAATGCCCATGGCAACGGCGGTGTCGCGGTCATGGCGCACCGCGCGCATCCACGTACCAAGCTGCGTGTGGTGCAGGAAAATGAAAAAGCCGGCGATTGCGAGGATAGCGACCGCGGCAGCAAACAGCCGATAGAGCTCGTATTCGATACCGAACAGTCGAACCGTCGCCTGGATCGGCGGAAGGATGCGTTGGGGCGTGGGACCAAAGGTGATGCGAACACTCTCCTGGAGAATGAGCGAAAGCCCGAACGTGGCCACGATCGAGAGGGCGGCCACGTTGTGGATGGGTTGAATCACAATGCGCTGAATGAGTGCGCCGAGAATGAAGCCAATAAAGGGGGCGACCAGGAAGGCAAGCCAGAAATTGCCGGTTGATTGCAGGGTTGCCCAAGCAAGCACGGTGCCGACCATGAAGAAGTCGCCGTGCGCCAGATTGATGATGTCGAGAAGGCCAAAGATGATGGCGAGCCCCAGCGCGATCAGAGCAATGATCAAGCCCCAGATCAGGCCGTTCATCGCCAGAAGCAGCAGTTTTTCCATCGCGCTCCGAAATTTCGAAGTCTGGTTGCGCCGGAGCCTCGACTGAGAGCAGGGAAGAGTCAATCCAGTGCGGTTAATCGGCCGCAGCAATGCATGGACTGGAAAGCGCACTCCCTGCGGACAAATGCGGCGTGGGGGGCGGCGTGACGGGGTGCGGTCGCTATGGCCGGCGATCCGGCGCCGTGGCGGTTCGCGCCTACTTTGCCTCGCCCAGCTTTGTTATATGCGCACGGGCTGTCCCGGGGAATGCGCCGCCACGGCCATGAAGGCCGTCCAGCGGCCCAGATTTCCGACAGTCTCTGCGATGAGGAGCGCATAGGCTGCGCCAACAAGGCCCCACCTCGACATCAGCGCCCATACGAGAATGCAGGTGAGCAGCGGTACCTGCGGCTATCAGCGCGACCGCGCGCGCATGCTCTGCGGTCATCAGCGCCACCGCCGCAGGCGCTCCGATGGCCGCCACCATCGACGCCGCCGCAAGCACCACGAGCGTGTGGCCATTTCCCCGGTACTCGCTGCCCGGATAGAGCAGCTGCATAAGCTCGTCGCCGAATAACAGCACGAGCACGAAGAATGTCGCCATTACCGCGCCAAGCACAAGGGCATCCCGTGCGGCCTGGCGGCGCAATGCGAGCAGCCCCTCGCTGCGCAACGTGCGAACGAATCGCGGAGTGAGGATATTGAAGAATCCGAAGATCAGGGGATTCGCAAATGCGACAATGCTTGTGCACGCGGCATAGATGCCGGTGACGACCGCGCCCCCGGTCATCAACGACAGCCAATAGGTTGCACGAGAGTTGCGGAAAAATGCGCAAGCCGAAGAGCGAATTGCCGCCGCGCGAGATACAGCCATGCGAGGCATGCGAGCCCGCACGAGCCGGCCAAGCTGAGAAAGGCCGTCGCGGCGGAGAGCTGCCCTGTCCTGCCGAGCCAGACCAGTGAAACGACGAAGAGCAGCGCTACGACCACATCGAGCGTCAGCGCATGCCCGATTTTCAGATGGGCAAATGCGAAGCGCCGGGCGAATTCCCGCATCAGCACGAATGGCAGCGTCATACTCAGGATTTGCTGCGGATGCGCGTCCGATGCAAAGGCCGCAAGGCCGATCGTGCCAAGCAGAAACATGGCGGCGACAGAGAGGAGGACGTTCAGGGCCAGTGCGTGAAAAGCATGCTCAGCCGGAGTGCCGACGGCCCGATCGAGTTGGATCGTGTACGGCCGCGTGATCAGGGATTCCTGCGTCCATGCCCAAGCGAGGAGATGACTGGCGGAAACCAAGCTTCCCAGCGTCCACCAGGCTCGCTTTGCGAGCTCGCGCGGGCCAGGAGACAACGCCGTCTCGGCGACCAACAAAGTCCCCTTCAAGGCCCACTCCGGAAAGGATCGCCTCACCCTAGACGTGAGCCATTACCAAGCCCTTGCGCTGCATACGCATGCGCGACCGCCGTTATCTGGCGTTAATACTAATGAAATCGAAATGGGCTGTGTGGCGGTTCAGAAGTCCGCATCATTCTCGCCGCAAGTCCGAAATGCGGACTTCTGAACCAAAGCCACACTGCATCAATAGGTTGCCAGTGTCCTTCGATTCCGAAGTTCGCAAACGAGCGTGCCACATGATGATGCGAACTTCGGAATCGGGACACTAGCTGGTTTTCAGGATGGAGCGCTGACGCCGGGAATGGGCAACCCGAAGGTCTGCAGGATCAGCAGCAGGTTAAGCCCGAGCACGATAATGGTGCCGGCGACCGCAATCACATTGACCATCGTGCTGTTGGCAAAGACGCCCATAATATCGCGCCGGCGCGTGAACATCGTGAGCGCGATCATGGGCAGCGGCAAAGCAATACTGAGGACCACCTGGCTGATGACCAGCGCGTTGGTCGCGTTCACGCCGAGGGCCACCACCACGAAGGCGGGAAGCATCGTAACCAGACGGCGCACCCAAATGGGAATCTGAAATGCGACGAATCCCTGCATGATCAGTTGCCCGGCCATGGTGCCGACGGTCGAGCTCGACACGCCTGAAGCAAGCAGCGAGACGAGAAACACCCCGGCGGCGCCAACTCCGAGCAGCGGCGTGAGCGTAAGATAGGCGCTTTCGATTTCGGCTACGTCGCTATGCCCGGCGTGAAATGCGCTTGAGGCCATCATCACCATGGCCATGTTGACCATCCCGGCGATGGCAAGTGCGACCACCACCTCGGTGTTCGAGATATGCACGATCTTGCGCTTGTCGCTCTCGTCGCGAGCGGGAATCCGCGACTGAGTGAGGCCGGAGTGCAAATAAACCGCGTGCGGCATTACGGTTGCGCCGATGATGCCGACCGCCAGCAACAGCGCTCCGCTGTCGGCGATTTGCGGCAGCACGACATGGACCGCTGCCGCGCGCCAATCGACCGGCGCGATAAACATTTCTATCAGGTAACAGAGCGCGATCACGGCCACGAGGTTTCCGATGATCAGCTCGAGCGGCCGGAATCCGGACCGTTCAAACAGCAGGATGCCGTACACGATGATGCCGGTAATCACCATTCCGGTGAGCAGCGGCAGCCCGAACAGCAGCGACAGGCCGATCGCGCCACCGAGAAACTCGGCGAGGTCGGTGGCCATCGCGGCAATCTCGCTGATGACCCACATCGCCCATACCACGGGGCGGGGAAACTGCTCGCGGCACATTTCCGCGAGATTGCGGCCGGTTACGATGCCAAGCTTGGCCGAGAGCGCCTGAAACAACATGGCGATCAGGTTCGCGAGCAAAACCACCCACAAAAGCGTGTACCCGTATTTCGCGCCGGCCTGGATGTTGGTCGCGAAATTGCCGGGATCCATATAGGCGATGGAGGCAACAACGGCGGGGCCCACGAAGGCGAGATAGGCGCGCAGCCCACCGCGTCGTCCGGCAAGCACGTCGCTCGCTGCCGCAACCGTACGTTGCGACAGCGAACCCAGGCGGGGCTCGGAACCCAGGTCGCGGTGCATTTGATTCACTGCCGCTCGATGCCGTTCCAGCCTCTACATAGCGGGCCGGCAAGCATTGTCGAGCATGCTAGGATCTGATGCTTTTCACTTGGCGCAGGAAGCTGCGCTGCTCGCAAACAATAAAGCGTCCGTTTTGAGCAAATTGGAAATTGGCTGCACCCTCAGCGTCGGCCTTGAGGCGCGCCCGATAAGTTTCGTATGCCGCCAGACTCTCAAACGAAATCAGCCCATACGCAATGTTGTCGGTGCCCTCGTGCGGCATCCAATAACCGACGAGCTCGCCGCCGCATTTGGGAATGATTCTCAGCCAATTGCGCGCGTACTCCTCAAAGCCCTCGCGTTTGTACGGATCAAGCTGATATCGAATGAAGACGGTGATCGGCATTAATGCTCCTTCCGGTCAGCCTCCTGCTCTAGGCCGATTGTTTGCATGAACGCTACGGCGGCGGCCGTAGCGAGAGGGCGTGGCCCGCTGCTACATCACGCTGCATGAGCACCCCGCATATGCATATGGCCGAACTCGGCGCGCTCCTTGGCGATCCGGCGCGCGCGAGTATTCTCGCCGCCTTGATTGACGGCCGCGCGCTTACGGCAACAGAGCTGGCCGCTGTTGCGGGCGTCGCGCCGCAGACCGCGAGCGGCCATCTCACCAGGCTCACTCGCGCCAACCTGCTCACGCTAAACACGCAGGGGAGACACCGCTACTACCGGCTCGCGTCACCGCTCGTCGGCAGCATGCTTGAAAGCGTGATGACGTTTGCCGCTGTTCAATTGCCGCCGCGCAAGGCGCCGCGCCTTGATGAGGCGATGCGCCGGGCGCGAACCTGTTATGACCATATTGCCGGACGCCTCGGGGTTGCCATTTCCGACGCGCTCATCGCACGCGGATGGGTTGTTCTTGCCGAGGACGGGGGCGTAGTCACCGCCGCGGGAGCGAGTTTCCTCGCTCGTTTCGGCGCGGAGGTGACGCCGCACGGAAGTCGGCGGGTGTTTTGCCGGCCCTGTCTGGATTGGAGCGAGCGGCGGTGGCACGTCGCCGGAGCAGTTGGTGCTGCGCTCTGCAAACGCTGCATCGAGCTGCATTGGATCGAGCGAGGCAAAAATACTCGCGCTGTGATGATCACCCCAAAAGGGCAGCGTGGCTTCGCCGAGACGTTGGGTGTGAGCTTGAGTTAAACCAAGCTTGCGGGCTCGCTCAGCGATATGAGGTGCCGGACGGCATCCGAGGCGCCGGAGAACGGGTCGGGCTGCTCGAGAATATCGAGTCGTACACGATCACTTGGCGCGGTGCACGGTGGGCGACCTTGCGCTCATGCGATGGGGCCGTCCGCGCAGGAGCTGCAATCTTCGCTTCTGGCTTTTGCGCCGGAGCGGGAGCGGAGATCGCGCGTCCGCTTCTGATCGCGGCGAGCGTGCGGCTGTCGAGATTGTACAAATCGGGGCGCGTCTGCAGCTTGCCGGCGCTGTCCACGAATGCCGTCTGGTAGGTCAGGTGAATCCAGATCGGCACCGTTTGCAGGTCGATCTCATGCTCGGCGCCGCCGTACATGGTTTTGATCTTCTGCGCCGTCCACTGCTCCTCAGGCCGTGCGATGTGGGCGAGAACTTCGGCATATTTCGGTGCATCCTGTACGCGCATGCAGCCGTGGCTCTCCGCGCGCACCTTGTGGGCAAACAGGTATTGGTCCGGCGTATCGTGCTGAAAGACGAGGAAGCGATTGTAGAAGTTGAACCGGATGTGACCGAGTGGGTTCTCACCGCCCGGCGCCATGGTCATCTGGACCTCGCCGTCTGTGTGGCTCACGCGCAGGCCCATGCGCGCCAGCACGCCTGGGTTCCTCCGCTGCGCCGGCAGATATTCGTTCTGTACGATCGACGGGGGCACGCGCCAGGTCGGATTGACCGTGAGAGATACCATCTTCTCCGAGAGCAGCGGGGTGGGCAGGCTCGGCTTGCCGATGACGATTCGCGAGCTCCAAACCTGTCTGCCTTCATGCAGGACCCTGAGCGTGAAGTCGGCCTCATTGACCTCCACATGTGCGTTGCCAAGGTCACGCGGGTACCAGCGCCAACGCTCCATATTGGCAATGACGGTATCGATACGGCGGTCGTACACGTTTTTCCGTCCGCCGGCCGCCTTGCCGCGGAGCTCCGCCAGCGCGGCCTTCAGCTCCTGATAAGGCTCGTGCTGGGGACTGAATTGATCGAGCGCGCTGCCCGCATCGGCGGCCTCGGCGATGCTCTCCAGGACGTGCGCTGCCTCGGGCGCTTTCTGCGGAAGGCCAATATTGTCCTGCCGGGCCAGGCGGTAGGAAACCCGCCCGGCTTGCACATGGCGCGCATAGGTGAGGACACTCTGGGTCAGCGTGAGTTCGGCCAAGGCGAGCGCATCGGGAGCAAGCCCGGCAATTGCAGGCGTTGTGTAATCATCGGAATCAAGCCCGTCGGCCCCGGCGTTCTTCAGGCGGGCTTTGACCGCCGTGCCGCGCGCATTCTCCACCCCGTTGCTGATCCACAGCGGAGCCAGATTCCGCTTTTGGTAAAAGGCAGCGACGGCCGCATGCTCATTTTCGTCGGCAAAGATTGGATTCGGCTTAGTCGCCAGCAGATGTCCGATCCGCTCCGCGACGGCGCGATCTGCGGGAGCGAGCAAGGGCAGGGGATCGGCCGCCGTCGTTTCCTGGGGCGAGGAAGCCCGGGCGTCGACGGATTTCGGGCGGCCCGTAATGCCTGCGTCGGCGGCGTCCATTTGCTGTGCGAGCGCGCCAACTGGTACCGCCAGTAAAAGTGCAACTGCCAGGCTTGCGAGGATATGGTCGGGTCGGATGCCGCTCACGAAGCGTTTCTCCCAAAATTCTGGCAAATCTGGAGTGCGCGTGCCGTTTCCGGTGCGGCCGAGTCACCCCGATTCGGTGGCTGAAGCAACGGGGCCCAATCCGGTTGGCGCTGCTTTTGAGCGATTTTTCCGCAGTGTCGCATCAATGCAACGCTTGCACTATTGCGCGCGAGCGTTTGGTCTCACAGCCGCCGCACGAAATCGCAATGTGCGAAGGCCCCCAACCCTGCGACCGAGCCGCGAAAGCTTTGCTCGCCGGTTTTATCGAGATTGAAGCATGGCTCGAATGGCAGGCTTTTGAGAGACGCACACACGGCGTCACCCTTCACCTTGAGCGTCCCGGGCGGCAGGCCGAACGATTTCACCGGTCCTGAGCCGCTGGACTGAATGGTCCCGATTACCGATCCGTCCCGATAGACCTGGCCCAGCCCGCGCGTCCCTTCGGTACAAGTAAAGGCGAATGTTTTATTCCCAACAAATCGCTGAGCCTGGTCGGCGCTCATCGACTGAGCCATAGCCGGAGCGGTTGCAAGTACGCTCGCAACGAGCATTGCCACTCGAATCATCATGTGGATATCCCCCCGCGCGGCACGCCCGCACTATCCCTTGGTCGCAAGAGGAATTCCGAAGGTTCAATCGGGGGTGCTGCGGCAGCCCGATGTGCTCTTTTTGCCACAGCCTTCAGGTAGCGCGCAGTATTGGGCAACCTCCAGAGTGTCACGGCAAGACTGCTGCGCGTCTGGCAAGCACTCGTTTACTTCGTCGGGAGAGATAAAAGCCGGCGCGCGGCAGCTGCCGCAACCGTGCGAATGCCGAGGAGCGTGCGCAGCGGCTTGATCTTGCCCCGCAATAGCAGGCGTAGGAGCCGCGGCAAATTGCGCAGTGCTTTTAGCCCCTGAACGCGCAGCACGAGCGCGCCCGGATCGACGCGCCCTCGGTCAGCAACGACCCGGAGCAGCGCGCGCGGATGCCTCGCCATCCCGGGCACGAGCGTTACCGCCTTCGCTTTGAGCGGCTCGATCACTCCGCTGACGATCGGAATATGCGCAGGGCAGACTTCTTCGCATTTGTAGCAGGACACGCAATGAAAAATGCCGCTCAGCGCCAGCGCGCGCGCGATCTTTTGCGGACTATTGCGCGGATCGAGCGCTGTCTGCCCCAGCTGCACGAGCGGAGCAGGTCCCGCGAAGTTGGTGAGATCGCCAAGCCCAATCACCGGACACGCCGAGTAGCACGCCATACAGCCGATGCAGTCGAGCGCCTTGGACGCATTCTTTATTTGCTTGTGCGAGAGCGGCTCTGGAAATCCCGGATACGGCGCGGCTCGATCGATCCATGGCTCAAAGCTTGCCACCTTGCGCTCGAAAGGTGTGCGGTCGACCACGAGATCGCGCAGTACAGGCAGATTGCGCAGCGGCTCGATCAGTATGTCGCGTTCCACGGCCTCCCAGCAGGCGAGCACCTCGCGCCCGTTCATGCGCAGCGCGCACGTGCCGCACATCTTGGAGCCGCAGTACCAGCGATAGGCCAGGTCCGGCAGGGCGTTCTCGGCGATCCAGTTGAGCGCGTCGAGGACGCGCATCCCTTTTTGATACGGGATCTCGAATTCCTGCAGCTCTCCAATACGATCGCGCTCATGACGGCGTAGGCGGACGCGCAAGAACTCGCCGGGCACGAGTGCGCTATTGCGCGAAGTAAGCGAATCGCAGTGCTCGACTTGGCCGAGCCGGCGCGCTTGGACAATCGCATCCGCCGCCATGCTCACCAGGGCACCTCCAGATTGGGCTTGCGCCCAAATCCCGGCTGAAAGAACGGCAGCGCGTAAGGGCGGCGTTCGAAGCGAAAGCCATTCTCCGTCCTGATCATGACATTGGCCGCGAGCCACTGCTCGTTGTCGGTATCCGGGTGGTCGCGCCGCATGAACGGCCCCCGGCTTTCGGTGCGTTCGAGCGAGCTGTGGATGATCAGCTCGCAGGCGTCCATCATGTTGATGGCGTCAATCGCGTCGAGCCACTCATAGTTGAGATCGCGCGCGATGCGTGTGACCCCCATACCTGGCAACAGATCAAGGCGGACTTCCTCGAGATCCGCGAGCGCAGATTTCATGCTCGCGGCATTCTTTTCCACGCCGACCTTCTCCCACATCACTTCGCGAATTTTCTTCTTCACCGCCGAGGGCGCGATGCCCTCACCCGCTACCAGCAATGCAGCCAGCCGGCGCCCTTCGGCTTGCACTTGCCGCTCCGGCAATTCCCAAACGGGCAAGCTCGCAAGCGCACCGGCAACTCCTTCGGCGACCACCGCGCCGTCGTAGGTTGCAAGCCCGATCAGGCCATTGCTGTGCCCGCCCAGCCCGCCTGCGACATGGAGGCCCGGCACGGACGACTGCATCGTGGCGGTGTCGACGTCGATGCCGCCCTGGCGGTAGTGCGCGGTGACGGCGGTCTCCACGAGATCTTGCGGGAAGCGCAACCCAAGCTGGCGAAAGATTTTTCCGTAGGTCGTGTACGCATCGACCTCCGCGGCGGTGCAATGGTCAAAACCCGCGAAATAGCCGCCATCATAGCGCGCCCGCCCGGCATGGACCTCCTTGGTCAAGGCCTTGAGCTGAACCGTGTAGGGACCGTATGCAAACGGATCGTCCTGCTGCTGGTTGAAGAATTCCACGCCGCTCCCGTTGACCATGCGGGCGGATTTTTCCGAGCCCAGCATCGGATTGGGATAGACCTGCATGCGCTGCCAGGTCGGGGGATACGCGATGTCGTTCGTGTGCCACCACTGCATCTCCAAATTGGCGAGCCGCGCGCCCACGCGCCACGCGATCGCGATCCCGTCCCCCGACATCTCGCGCGTTCCGGTCGAGCGCGCGTATAATCGGTCGGAATATCCGGTTGCCAGGATGACGGCCCGACCGAGCACGGCGATGAATTCGCCGGTCGTGTGATCCAGCGCAAACACGCCGCCCACTGATCCGTCGTGGCGTCGCAGGAGCGCCGTCGCGGTGCACTCTTCCAGACATGCTACACCCGCCTTGATGATTTGTTTCCGGCGCAGATCCATGAAGGGTACGCCGGAATTGCCCTGCACGTTTGCCGCGATGCTGCGGATCTTGCCCGGACTGGTGACAACCTCGCCCCCATCGTCACGCCGAAAATAGAGACCCGCCTCCTCGAGCTCCGGATAATAGACGCGCTCGATCCATTCCCCGCATGCGCGCGCCCAGTGCTGATCGATAAGAAATTGATTGTGATACTTGATCAAGAATTCGGCGGTGTTGCGGGCGTTTTCTTCCGAGTTGCCGAGAAGACGCCCACCGAGAACGAGATTTCCCGCAAAGATCGAGGCACCGCTTTTTCCGACCAATCCCTTGCAGACGATTGTCGGCCGTACGCCAGCGGCGTGAAGCTTGAGTGCGGCGTAGCAACCAGCCGCGCCACCACCCACAATCACCACGTCGGTTTTGTGGATTTGCAATTCTTCCACCTCGGGGCGCTTTGCGTAGGAAAATCTGTCGCGAGACGCAAACACCGAGGATCCCACGAAACGTGTCGTTCCGGGGCGCCGCGCGCAGCCAGGTTTGGAACCTCTGCACTCGGGATCCTGCTTCAGGCACCGCGTGGCGATTTGGCGACACCTCGACGAAATCGCCGTGGCAACGCGAAGTTGCAGCCCGCCGAGCGAAGCCTTGATGATAAGGTTTGCGGGGGAGTCGGGCGCCTGGCCCTTCAGTCCGCTCATCGAGATCACGGTGCGTGAATGCGTTGGATCTTTATGTTGTGGATTTGTGCGCTCACTTTGCCCGTTGCGGCTCAGGTGGAGCGCTCGCCCGGGACATTCGACTGGCGCGCCGCCCTCGACGAGGTCATCGAGGCGCTTTCAGACCCGACCTACGTCACGCAAGAGAATTGCGCCGCGGTGATCGGCGGATTTGTCGACCCACTCTATGCTTTGCCTTCGGCGGCATTCGTGCCTCACACGCGGTCCGAAATCCAGGAATTGCGCCGAGACGGGGTGCGGCAGCTGGGGCGCTTCTTCCAGACGCGGATGCTTCTCAAGGAACGCTTCGACAGCTTGCCAGCGCCACCGCGAGCCTGCGTTGACGCGGTGCGCCGCGGACTGCGCTACTCCCGGTTCGCACAGGATTATCTTGCCGACTGGCTCTATCAACGCGGGGTCATCGGCCAGACGCCGAAACGGCTGCTCGCCGGCGGCTATCCCCACACCATGCTCAATCCCAAATTTGAGAAGATCGAATTCAAGACCGGTGACATCCTGATCGCGCGCGGCACCGCCGTTGTCTCCTCCTTGATCGCGCGTCTGGGCGACGAAGAAGGTGATTTCTCCCATCTCGCCATCGTGAGCGAGGACGTGCACGGGAAGAAATATATCGTGCAGTCCTTGATCCAGACGGGCACGATCATCACGCCGCTCAACGAATTTCTTGCCGAAACGGAAGGGCGCATGGTGCTGCTCCGTTTCAAGGACCAGGCTCTCGCGGCGCGTGCGGCCCGGTTGATCATTCATCGCGCAGCACAGGCGCTCGCGCGCGGCGCTGCCATCCCGTACGACTTTGCCGTCGACAGCAGCGAGCGTTACTACATTTATTGCGCCGAGCTGATGGAGTATGCCTTCGAGCTCGCGTCCGGCGGTCGCGTGCGCGTGCCGCGGTACCGGACCTCATTGCGTCACCTGCAGGGCACGCCCTTTCTGCACCAAGTCGGCATCTATGTCTCGGACGTCACGACTCCGCAGGATACCGAGCTCGACCAGCGCTTCGACATCGTTGCCGAATACGTCAATATTCCGAAAATACACTCAGTACGGCTGCAGAACGCAGCGGTCACCGCAATGCTGAGCTGGTTCGTGCACGGCTACGAGCTGCAACCCATTCCTTCGTCGGAAGCGCTTGTGCATGTTTTGGTCGCTGCACTTCGCATGGGTCTCTTGGGCAGCAAGTTCACGCAATATCATGTGCCCGAAAAGGCTGTGCTCACCTGGTACAAGAGCAGTACGGTGGTGAATATGCTCACTCAGGCATCGACCGAGATCGATGCGCAGTTCAGCCGCAGGCACGGCTATTCGCCAACCTTCCGCGAACTCCTGGCCGGCCTCGAGCGCTTTCGCCACGATGATTGCGTGGCGCTGCGCACGCCGATCGAGCTGCGCAAACATCCCGTCAGCCTGCATCAGCACATTAATGTGCCGAGCCGGCTGTGTCCCCTGCATCTTCCCATCGGACGTGACGGCGAGAGCGAGAGCTCGGACCGCGGCGATCAGGTGTCGTCTGCGCCGATTGGGGACGAGACGAAACAACTCGCAGGCCTGGACGAGCGAACGAATCCCTAGTCTGGGGTGAGCGCCGCGACATCCGGACTACGCATTCTTCGAGATGGCAGCGCGTATCGCCGCGGCGTAATCCTGAAAAAGTGCCGACTGCATTAGCGAAAGATCGCGCGGGCGCGGCAAATCAATTGTAACCGTGCGCACGATTCGTCCCGGCCGCGAGCTGATGATGATGACCTGGTCGGCCAGCAAGACCGCTTCCGGAATGCTGTGTGTCACAAACAGCACCGTCTTCGGCTCGTGCTGCCAGATGCGCAGCAACTCGACCGAGAGCTCTTCCCGCGTCAACGCATCTAGCGCCGCAAAAGGCTCGTCCATGAGCAAAAGCGTCGGACCGCAGAGCAATGCACGACAAATCGCAACCCGCTGCTGCATGCCGCCCGACAGCTCGCTCGGATATTTGTCCGCAAAGTCGGAAAGGCCCACGAGCGCCAACAGCTCGTACGCACGCTGCAATGCCTTGCGGCGGTCCATGCCAATGATAACCGAGGGAAGCAGAATATTGCCCAGCACGTTGCGCCACGGCAGCAAAGCCGGCCGTTGGAAAACCATCGCGAGGTTCGCGGCGGAGGCCGGGCTTTGACCGGCAATCGTGAGCCGGCCGGCGCTCGGCGGCATCAGCCCCGCCAGCATGCGCAAGAGGGTGGATTTTCCACAACCGCTCGGTCCGACAATGGTTATGAACTGGTTGTCCGCCACCGTGAACGAAATATCGCGAATTGCTTCTACGCTTTCACCTGTCTTGGTGACGAAGCTCTTGCCCACCGATTCGAAGACGATGAGCGGCGCCGCCGCACCGCGAGCTTGTTCACGCGCCTGGTCGCGTGACTGGTTATGTGTCTCTTGGGAAACGATGCGCAGTGGCATCAGATCGCGACTTGCTGCTGCGGCTCCGGAGTGAGCCACGGCATTGCAAGCCTTTCCAAGAGTCCCACGAGCGAAAACAGGGCCATGCCGATTGCGGCGAGCAGCACGATGGC
>JBEVJT010000228.1:0-47798 GCA_040510075.1 Xanthobacteraceae bacterium
CCTCACCAATGACCGCCGCTTTGCTGAAAAAGCATTCAAACGTCAGGTCCCGATCGGCCCGCACATCGTGGACTTCGTCTCTTTCCCGTTGCGCGTGGTCATTACCATTGTGCCTGAGGAGAAAAGTTCTTTACCGGGCAAGACGCAGGCGGACACGTGCGCGTGGCTCGAGCAGCGCGGCTACTGCGTCATCGCAGTGAGCGCGCGCGATATCGAAAGCGATTTAACGGCTGTTACGAATGAGCTTGCGGCGAAGCTGGCGGCCCAACCCATTACCAAAACATAACCTGCAACCCTGCAATGTCATCACTTTGCCTCAGCGGATTGCAATCTTGCGGAGCTATGGGTGGGGGAGGCACCGACAGGAGGATTCACAAATGTTTCGCAAGCTCATCCTTGCCAGCGCAGCGCCGGGGGCGCTCATTGGACCTGCAGTGGGGCAGGCCGAAGGTCAACGCATCGTCATTGAACGGTCTCCTTCGGCCCACCAGAAGGGCTTCGTTCGCGTTCACTCGTCGATCATTTTTTTCGTGCCGGGCTCGACCGGCGAAGGCGAAGAGGCTCCTGCCCTGCGCGACCGTGCGAAACGAATCGTCTATGAGATGGCCGGGAAAGAATGTGATGTGCTGCGCGACGTGCTGGCAAAGGACCGCCGGCTAGAGAGCATCACGAGCAATCCGCACCGCCAGACCGGCCAGGCCGCGGAAGGCTACAATGTGCAGGGGTCCATGAGCCTGCAACTCACGCTCAAATAATCGATGCTTTCGTAGTCTGTAGCCTGGAGCGAAGCGAGCGGGCAATCGCGTTCCGGATCTCGCTGCCGCTCAATCCGAGCTACGGAGCGTCTTCAGCGTGGCCGCTGCACCCGCGCGCAGGAATGCTAGATCGCTCGCCACCGCGAAGAAACGCACGCCGCGTTTGGCCAGCGCTGTCGCGCGCTCGCCGCTATGGCAGTAGGCGCCCATGATCTTGCCGACTTTCTGCGCCGCAGCGGTGATGCGCTCGATGGCGCGATCGACTTCGGCTCCAAGAGGATCGATCGCGCTGCCCTTGCTCAGGGCAATCGAGAGATCGGATGGTCCGAGAAAGAGCGCATCGATTCCGGGCGTTGCGGCAATCGCTTCCACATTGTCGAGTGCGGTTTGCGTTTCGATCATCGCGAATGTGACCGTGGCCGCATTCGCTTCCTCCAAATAGGCCTTCTGCTCCGTTAGGCCGGCAAGCATCATTGCCCGATGCGGCCCCCAGCTTCGCTCGCCAACCGGGGGAAACTTCGCGAATGAGACGTAAGCGCGCGCGTCCTGTGGCGTGTTGATCATGGGAGCGATGATACCTTCCGCGCCGAAATCGAGCGCGCGACTCGCAGTTGCGTAACCCCCGACCGGAATGCGCACGAGGGCGGCCGCGCCTGCCTGACGTACCTGGGCAATCCCGGCAGGGATGGCGTTCATGTCCCACAATCCATGTTGCGCATCGAGCGTGACCGCGGAAAAGCCCTCGCGCGCCACCACCTCGGCTACGATCGGATACGGCAATCCGCACCAACCGGTGTGAACGACTTCGCCGTTCCGCAATCTGCGGGCAAGCGAGAAGCCAGGACTGGACACGGGTGGCACTAACCGCTCGCTTTTACTTCCGCGACGGCGCGGGTCATCAGCTCGTCCATGGTGCGGCGAATCTGATGATCCGATTGCTGCACGCCCTTGTTGTCGAAATCTGCGCGGAGCTTGCGGAATACCCCGTCGTCGCCGCCCTGCTCGAAATCAGCCAGAACCACTTCCTTGGCGAAGGCCTGCGCATCCGCGCCTGAGAGCCCCAGCTTCTCTGCCGCCCACAACCCCAGCAATCTGTTGCGCCTGGCTTTCGCCTTGAACCTGAGCTGTTCCTCGTGGACGAACTGCTTTTCGAATCCTTCTTCACGCTTGTCGAAGGTGGTCATCCTTGCCTCGCCTTTAGGCCGCGTTGCGCTTGCATAATCGCTCGGGATAGTGAAGGCAATGTATGCATAACGTGATTCGCCACAGGGAACCGCCGGTGTAAACGCGATTGTGCTGCGCAGCCTGATCGGCTAGCTTTCGAGTCTCGGACGCGTCGCAGCGGCACGTCGTGATCGCGCTGGCGCGTCCTCTGCCGCCGCGGACATCGTATTCACACCGGAGCCACGGCACCCAACATGGACATCAACAAACCACGGTATACTCCGATGAGCCGCCGTCGCCGCATCTATGAAGGCAAGGTTAAGGTCCTGTACGAGGGACCCGAGCCGGGAACCTTGATTCAGCATTTCAAGGACGACGCCACGGCTTTCAACGCCAAGAAGCACGAGATCATCGAAGGCAAGGGCGTTCTCAACAATCGCATCTCCGAATACGTGTTCCAGCACCTCAACGACATTGGGGTTCCCACGCACTTCATCAAACGCCTGAACATGCGCGAGCAGCTGATCCGTCAGGTCGAGATCATTCCGCTCGAAGTGGTGGTGCGCAATGTCGCGGCCGGAACCTTGTCGGAGCGTCTGGGCATCGAGGAAGGCACGCAGCTGCCGCGTTCGATCATCGAGTTCTATTACAAGAACGACAAGCTCGGTGACCCCATGGTGTCCGAGGAGCACATCACCGCGTTCGGCTGGGCCAACCCGCAGGAAATCGATGACATCATGGCGCTTGCCATTCGGGTCAACGATTTTCTCTCCGGCCTCTTTCTCGGCGTGGGCATCCGACTCGTCGATTTCAAAATGGAGACGGGACGGCTCTGGGAAAACGATCTCATGCGCATTGTCGTTGCCGACGAGATTTCCCCCGATTCGTGCCGGTTGTGGGACATCAAGTCGAATGACAAGCTGGACAAGGACCGCTTCCGGCGCGACCTTGGAGGGCTGCTTGAGGCCTATACCGAGGTGGCAAGGCGCCTCGGCATCATGAGTGAAGGAGAGCGCGCGCCAGCAAGCGGCCCCGTCCTGGTCAAGGGCTGACCCTGCGCAGATCGCTCGTGTTGCTGGCATGAAGGCCCGGATCGTTGTCACGCTGAAAACAGGCATTCTCGACCCGCAGGGCAAGGCGATCGAGCATGCGTTGAGCTCGCTCGGCATCGCTGGAATTGCGAGCGTGCGTCAGGGGAAGGTCTTTGACCTCGAGCTTGAAGCAAGCGACCGCAAGCAGGCGCAGGCCGTGCTGAAATCGGCCGCCGACAAGCTCCTCGCAAACACCGTGATCGAGAACTATGAAGTCGAGCTGATGCGGTAGACCTCTGGCGCGTTGTTCCCTCCGGCACCATTTGTGCCTCCTCGGGACAAGCGCGGTTTACTCATGAACTCTGCGGTCATCATCTTTCCGGGAATCAATCGCGAGCGGGACATGGCGCGTGCGCTCACGCTCCTTTCCGGCCGCGCGCCCGCTTTTGTCTGGCACGCTGAGACTATGCTTCCCGCAGGGACTGATCTTGTGGTGATCCCGGGCGGCTTCTCATATGGCGATTATCTGCGCTGCGGCGCCATCGCCGCGCGCGCGCCGATCATGGCGGCAGTGCGCGCTCATGCAGATAAAGGCGGCCTCGTGCTCGGGGTGTGCAACGGATTTCAGATTCTATGCGAGGCGCAGTTCCTGCCGGGCGTGCTGATGCGCAATGCTGCACTCAAATTCATTTGCCGCGACGTGTATCTGCGGGTTGAGCGCTCCGACAGCCCTTTCACCTGCGGGTACAATGCGGGCCAGGTGATTCGGGTCCCAGTAGCCCACGGCGAGGGCAACTATATCGCGGACAAAGAAACGATCGAGCACCTGGAACGCGAGGAAAGGATTTTGTTTCGCTATGCCGCGCCGGACGGCTCGCTTGATCCGAGCTGGAATTTCAATGGTGCGACCAATGCTATTGCAGGCATTCTCAATGAGCGCGGGAACGTGCTCGGCATGATGCCGCATCCCGAAGATCATGTAGAAGATGCGCTCGGCTCAACCGATGGGCGGGGCCTCTTCGCGGGACTCTCCAATCACTTTGCCAAAGCCGCGTGATCACTGACTGCAATCCAATGGCGCAGGCACGAAAAGGCGCGCGCCGGCATAAACAGCCGATGCGCAAAAGCAAAACAAGGGTTCGTAAGCCGGCGGCCGGGGGCGCCAAACCCAAGCCGAGCGCGCAGAAGCCCTCGACAAAGACGCCTTCCCGCCGGTCAGCGGCCGCACGCACGCCGAGAGTGACGCCCGATCTTGCCGGCGCGCATGGGCTCAGTCCGCAAGAGTACGAGCGCATTCGCGAGCTGATCGGCCGTAGCCCACTCTTCACGGAACTCGGCATCTTTTCCGCCATGTGGAACGAGCACTGCTCGTACAAATCGTCGAAAGTTCATCTGCGCAGCCTTCCCACAGCGGCGCCCTGGGTGATCCAAGGTCCTGGCGAGAACGCGGGCGTGATCGACATCGGCGACGGGCTTGCGGTGGTCTTCAAGATGGAGAGCCATAACCACCCGAGCTACATCGAACCCTATCAAGGCGCGGCGACGGGAGTGGGAGGCATTCTGCGCGATGTCTTTACGATGGGCGCGCGCCCGATTGCTTGTCTCAATGCGCTCTTCTTCGGCGCGCCATCGCATCCGAAAACGCGGCATCTCGTGTCCGGCGTGGTCGCCGGCATAGGCGGCTACGGCAATTCTTTCGGGGTGCCGACGGTGGGCGGCTCCGTTTGCTTCCACACTCGATATGACGGAAACTGTCTGGTGAATGCCATGGCGGTAGGCATCGCCGAGCGGGATAAGATTTTCTACGCAGCGGCCTCGGGCATAGGCATGCCAATCGTCTATCTTGGCTCGAAAACGGGTCGTGACGGCATTCACGGCGCCAGCATGGCGTCCGCTGAATTCGCCGAAGACGCCGAGGAAAAACGCCCCACGGTTCAGGTCGGAGATCCATTCGCCGAAAAGCTGTTGCTGGAAGCCTGTCTGGAAATCATGGCCGAAGGCTGTGTCGTTGCAATTCAGGACATGGGCGCGGCGGGGCTGACCTGCTCCGCCGTGGAAATGGGGGCAAAGGGAAATCTCGGTGTTGTGCTCGAGCTCGATCGCGTGCCGTGCCGCGAGAGCGGGATGTCCGCCTATGAGATGATGCTCTCGGAAAGCCAGGAGCGCATGCTCATGGTGCTCAGACCCGAAAAAGAGGCGCAAGCCGAAGCAATCTTTCGCAAGTGGGGCCTTGATTTTGCCGTGGTGGGCGAAACCACGGCCAAAAAGCGCTTCGTGGTGCGGTACGCCGGAGGCGTGGTGGCGGATTTGCCGATCAAGGAACTGGGCGACCAGGCGCCCGTGTACGAGCGCCCATACACGCCGTCGCAGCGAGCGGCCCCGGTGCGAGCTGCCGATGTCATCCCGCCTGTGTCCACTGCGGACGCCTTGCTGCGGCTCCTCGCCTGCCCCGACCTGTGCTCGAAGCGCTGGGTATGGGAACAGTACGATCACGTAATCATGGGCAACACCATCCAGCGGCCCGGGGGTGATGCGGCCGTCGTGCGGGTGGACGGCAGTAACAAGGCGCTGGCGTTCACCACCGACGTGACCCCCCGGTATTGCGAAGCCGACCCCTTCGAGGGCGGCAAGCAGGCAGTGGCAGAGGCCTGGCGCAATCTGAGCGCCGTCGGCGCGCGCCCCCTCGCGGTCACCGACAACCTCAATTTCGGCAATCCCGAGCGACCCGAGATCATGGGTCAGTTCGTCGCCTCGGTCCGCGGCATTGCAGAAGCCTGCAAGGCGCTCGATTTCCCGATCGTTTCCGGCAATGTCTCGCTCTACAACGAGACGAGCGGGCGCTCCATTCTGCCGACGCCCACCATCGGCGCGGTCGGTCTGATCGAGGATTTTAAAAAATCCGTGACGCTGGCGTTCAAGGCGGCCGGCGACGCCATCCTCCTGATCGGCGAGACGACGGGGTGGCTTGGCCAATCCTTGTACTTGCGGGAGATCTGTGAACAGGAAGCGGGCGCGCCTCCTCCCGTCGATCTCGCAGCCGAGCGGCAGAATGGCGAGTTCGTACGCGCGCTCATCGCCGAAGGCATCGCCAGCGCGGTGCATGACGTCTCCGATGGTGGCCTGCTGGTGGCGCTCTCGGAGATGGCGATCGCCTCTGGTGTCGGAGCCGAGCTCGATCGGCCGCCGCTCGCGGCGCATGCTTTCTGGTTCGGCGAAGAGCAGGCCCGTTACATCGTGACGGTCAGCGCAGCGAGGGCGGATCGGATTATCCAACGCGCTGGTGCGGCGGGCATTTCGGTGCGGCAGCTTGGGTTGACGAGCGGCGATGCATTGACCCTCGAAGGCGAGCGGCCTATTCCGATCGCAACACTGCACCAGCGCTCCGAAGCGTGGCTGCCAGGATATATGGCGGGCGCCGTTGCTTGATCCGTGGAGGTTTGCATGCCCATGCGCGCGAGCGACATCGAGAGGCTGATCAAGCTGCGCATCCCGGATGCGCAGGTCACGATCCGCGATCTTGCCGGCGATGGGGATCACTACGCCGCGACCGTTCTTTCGGAAAGCTTTCGTGGCAAATCGCGGGTCCAACAGCATCAGCTGGTCTATGAATCGCTGAAGGCGGAGATGGGCGGCAAGCTCCATGCGCTCGCGCTGCAAACCGGCACACCCGAGCAATCCGGCAGCGAGGAAACGAGATGAAATTTCTCCAAATCGTGGGTGCAGCGCTCCTGCTCTTCATTTCATGTGGAATGGCGATGGCCCAGTCGGCATCGCCTTCCGGGGTGAAAACGCTCAACCCGCCCGGTGCGATCAAAACAACGGGGACTTGGGATGTGGGGGCGCGTGCTGGGGATTTTATTTACGTGGCCGGAATGCGCGGTATCGATCCCAAGACAAACACCCTAGTGCAAGGGGACGAGGCTCGCATTCGCCAGGCTTTTTTCAACATGAAGCTGATCGCGGAATCGGAAGGAGCAACGCTGCAGGATTGCGTGCGCATTGTGGTGTACGTGACCGACATGTTCCGCTTCCGCCCACTTGCGAACAAAGTCCAGGAGGAGCTTTGGGGAAAAGGCCCTTATCCTCCGCGCACCATCGTCGAGGTGCATCGCCTCAATCAGGATGACATCTTCGAGGTAGAGGGTACGTTCTACGCACCCATGAAAAAGTGATGGCAAACGGCGGCGGAGATCTTGGGTCTGCCGTCAACGAGCGCTACATAGAGCTGAGCAGAACACTCGCGCGTTCTTCCGATCAATGAGGGAATTCAATGGCCATTGAGCAATTCATCGAAAACGAGGTCAAGAGCAACGACGTCGTACTGTTCATGAAAGGAACCCCGCAATTTCCGATGTGCGGGTTTTCCGGCCAGGTGGTGCAAATTCTCGATCATCTCGGGATTACCTATAAGGGGCTCAACGTGCTGGAGGCGGATGATCTGCGAGATGGTATCAAGGCCTTTTCAAACTGGCCCACGATCCCGCAGCTTTACGTCAAGGGCGAGTTCGTCGGCGGCTGCGACATCATTCGCGAGATGTTCCAGGCTGGCGAACTGCAGACACTGCTGAAGGAGAAGGGCGTTCCGGTTAAGGAAAACGCTTCGGCTTAGCCAAGATTCTGCGGTAGCCCGGATGAGCGAAGCGATCCGGGTTCATCCCGCATGTCGCTGGCGCTCATGCGGGCAACAAAACCGCCGCGAGAATTACCGCGAGTAGTACTCCACGACGAGGTGCGGCTCCATCTGCACGGGGTAGGGCACGTCGGTGAGCTGCGGCAGACGGGCGAGCTTGGCCGTCATCTTCGAGTGGTCCGCTTCGATGTAGTCGGGCACATCGCGCTCGGCGAGCGCGATCGCTTCGAGCACCAGCGCCAGCTGCTTTGATTTTTCCTTCACCTCGACCGCGTCGCCGACTTTCACGCGGTAGCTCGGGATGGTCACGCGCTTGCCGTTCACCTTTACGTGGCCATGGCTGATGAACTGCCTCGCCGCGAAGACGGTGGGGACGAACTTGGCGCGGTACACAACGGCATCAAGCCGGCTCTCCAACAGCGCAATCATGTGCGCGCCCGAATCGCCTTTCATGCGGATCGCCTGTTGGTAGATGCCGCGGAACTGCCGTTCGGAGATATTGCCGTAATAGCCGCGCAGCTTCTGTTTCGCCCGCAGCTGAATGCCGTAGTCGGAGAGCTTGCCTTTCCGCCGCTGCCCGTGTTGTCCGGGTCCATATTCACGGCGGTTGATGGGGCTTTTGGGCCGCCCCCAGACGTTCTGGCCCAGGCGGCGATCGATCTTGTGTTTCGCCTGCAGGCGCTTGGTCATCGCGTTCCTCGACTGATGTGGTGGTGAGGATCGCGCCCTCCTCTGTCCCGACTCGGTCGGGACCGACAGGCCTTGGCCGAAGCGACGACCAACACCGCGGGTCGCGAAACGGCGCGATTTCTAGGGAGAAAGGCAGGTCAAGTCAAACCGAGCACATGCTGGTCTGCACCGCAGCTAGCCTGCCTCCTTATACACATCCATCTCAACCGCTCCCGGGAGCAGGGAGCGCCAGGTTTGCAAATAAGCCTGCACGCGCGGATCGCTGGCGATGCGCTGCCTGTTCACCTCCATCATCTCATGCGTGTCGTATTCGATTTCGTGGATGAAACGCGCCGGATCGTCGACGTTCTGCAAAAGGCGCACGCGCTTGCCGCCGAAGGCCTCGTAAAAAGGCGCCGCTGCCCTGACCAGGGAGGCCAAGTGGGCGGCGTCTGCCGCTGGAAGCGTGAACCTGAACTGGATGGTCCGTCGCACGCTGTGCGATTCACTGGCCATGGTGTTTGCCCCGTTGCGGAAACTCTCGTTGCGCATGCTAACCGCGCAATCCAAACCGTGCCAGCGCGGACGCGAGAGCCTCTGAGGGCTCCCTGCCGGATGTGAAAATTGCGCGTGCCGCGCCGGGCAAATCGGTGCTGACACTCGTTCCAAGGAGATCCGTGACGCGGCGCGCAATCGCTGGCGCCGGGTCCATATAGGTCACCGGCCAAGGCGAGAGCCGATCAAAGCGCGGGAGCAGGAGCGGATAGTGGGTGCAGGCAAGGACGATCGTGTCGGTGCGGCGGCCGCCTGAATTGATGAAGCAGGGCGCGATCTCCTCTGCAATAGGCGCGTCAGCGACCGGCGTCCCCTGCAGCTCTTTTTCCGCGAATTCCGCAAGCTTGCCCGAGCCGACCAGGGCCACATCGCTGCCATTGGAAAAATCCCGGATCAGTGCGCGCGTATATTCGCGGCCAACCGTTGCCCTGGTGCCCAATACCGTGACGCGCTTGCTGAGCGAACGCGCGCAGGCGGGCTTGATTGCAGGGACCGTCCCCACGAAAGGCGTTTGCAAGCGCGCACGAAGATGCGGAAGTACCAGCGTCGAGGCGGTGTTGCACGCAATGACAACAAGGTCGGGACGGTGCTCAGTCACCAAGTGCGCCATCAGCGCGCAGACGCGCGCAACCAGATCCTCCTCGGCGTGCTCCCCGTAGGGGAAGAAGGCGTCGTCCGCTACATAAACGTACCGAGCATCGGGTCGCGCCTTGGCAACCTCACGGAATACTGTAAGGCCGCCCAGTCCCGAATCGAACACGAGAATGGTTGGGGTCGCACCCACATGGACGCATTACGAAATACCCACGCGTCCGACAACTCGGTTGCAGAACGCGCATCCGCCACCAGAAGCTAGGCGGGACTGGGCTCGACCAGATCAAGGTGGCGTCGTTCAGGGCGTGCCGGGGCTTTTGCCTCGCGCGTTTTCGGCTTCGGCGCGCGGGGAGCTATGAGCCCGCTCACGACGGTGAAGGTTGCCAATAGGATGGCGGCGAGATTCCCATCCCAAAAATCATCGAAAGCCACGGCGCCGAGCACATAGGCCCAGAATGGAAAGGCGACAGTCGAAACGACGGCGTTCGTAATCCAGGCGTCGCCCTCTTCGCGCACATACCAAATGAAGAGCGGCGTGAGCACGAGCCCCACAACGAGGGCGCCTTGCGCCACGCCTCGCTGCCGCCCAGCCCGGGGCCAAGCACGTCCTCAAGCCCGGCGAGGGCTGAATTCTCATTCGCGCGCTGCGGCACACGCACCAGGCGGCTCATGGCACCCTCCCGTTCAAGTACCGATTCGGTGAAGGCTAAACAGAGGCGCTGAGTCGCGCAAAAACAAAAACCTGCCCTGGGCCTGTGAGCCCAGATGGGCTTGTTGGGCTTATGAGTCCCTTCCGGAGGTGCGAGGTCGCAATGGCCGCCCGCGATCAATCCACGATTTTGGCAGACAAACTATTGAGCAGCGAGCAGTTAGCTCCCGAACACGCGGGCAAAAATCGCATCGACGTGCTTGAAATGCTGCTTATTGTCGAACAACGCATTGAGTTCGATTTCGCTCAGATGCACGCGCACATCCGCGTCCTTGCTCAGGAGAGCAAAAAAGTCGGCGTCACCTTTCCAGGCTGTCATGGCCGCGCGTTGCACAATCCGATAGGCCTCTTCGCGCGACAGCCCTTTTTGCGTCAGCGCGAGCATGACGCGTTGCGAGTGGACCAGCCCGCCCAGCCGATCCAGATTCTTCTGCATGTTGGCGGGATAAACGATGAGCTTCTCGATGATCGCTGCGAGGCGGGTAAGGGCAAAATCAAGCGTTGCCGTGGCATCAGGCGCGATCATCCGTTCGACTGAGGAGTGCGAGATGTCGCGCTCGTGCCAGAGTGCCACGTCTTCGAGGGCCGGCGTTACGTAGGCGCGCACCACGCGGGCAAGCCCGGTGACATTCTCCGAGAGCACGGGGTTACGCTTGTGCGGCATCGCCGACGAGCCCTTTTGACCTTCGGAGAAGAATTCTTCGGCCTCGAGCACTTCTGTGCGCTGCAGGTGACGGATTTCGGTGGCGAGCCGCTCGACTGATGAGGCGACCACGCCGAGGGTTGCAAAGTACATGGCGTGCCGATCGCGCGGAATGATCTGGGTCGAGACCGGTTCGACCGCGAGCCCCATGGCTTTGGCCACGTGCGCCTCGATGCGCGGATCGAGATGCGCGAAAGTTCCGACAGCACCCGAAATTGCGCAAGTCGCGACTTCCGTGCGCGCGCAGATCAGTCGCTCCTTTGCGCGGAAGAATTCGGCATACCCATAGGCGAGCTTCACGCCGAAGGTGGTCGGCTCCGCGTGAACGCCGTGCGAGCGGCCCACGGTAGGGGTATATTTGTGTTCGAAGGCGCGCCGCTTGAGCGCGGCAAGAAGGCTCTCCGTATCCGCAAGCAGGACATCGGCCGCGCGCACAAGTTGCACGTTAAGGCAGGTATCAAGCACGTCCGATGAAGTCATGCCCTGGTGCAGGAAGCGCGCCTCGGGCCCGATGATCTCCGCGAGATGAGTGAGAAAGGCGATGACGTCGTGCTTGACCTCGCGCTCAATGGCGTCAATGCGCGCGATATCGAAGCGCGCGTTCCTGCCTTTCTGCCAGATTTTCTCTGCCGCTTCTTTCGGAATCATGCCAAGTGCGGCCATGGCGTCGGCCGCATGTGCCTCAATCTCGAACCAGAGGCGGTAACGAGTCTGCGGGTCCCAGATCGCCGCAATTTCCGGTCGCGTGTAGCGAGGGATCATGAATTAAGCTGCTTCTCCGCGCGCCAACGCGGCAGCGCGCCGAATTGCGGCGATATTTCCACGATAACCATCAGGGTTGGCGATCTTGAATACGGCCGAGCCCGCGACCAGCGCGTTCGCGCCGGCCGCAACCACGTTGGGTGCGGTCTCGGGCGTGATCCCGCCATCCGCCTCTATATGGATCGGCCGGCCAGCAATGAGCGTTCGCAGGCGTGCGATTCGTTCGACCGCAGATGCAATGAAGCCTTGTCCGCCAAAACCCGGATTTACCGACATCACCAGGATCAGGTCGACCACTTCAATGACCGGCTCGATCGCCTCGATCGGGGTGCCCGGATTGAGCGATACGCCGGCTTTCTTGCCGAGCGCCCGAATGGCCTGGAGTGAGCGATAGACGTGCGGTCCCGCTTCTACGTGAACCGTGATCCCGTCTGCCCCGGCATTTGCGAATGCTTCGAGGTAAGGATCGCATGGAGAGATCATCAGGTGAACATCGAGCACCTTATGGGTGTGACGACGCACTGCTTTGACGACATCTGGCCCTATCGAGATGTTGGGCACAAAGTGCCCGTCCATTACGTCCACGTGTATCCAGTCGGCGCCCGCGGCATCGACAGCACGCACTTCTTCGCCGAGACGCGCGAAATCGGCGGAAAGTATGGATGGCGCGATGATGAGCGGGTGCGACAAGAGATTTTCCTCCGGATCGGTCTCGCCTAACATGGAGGAGGGGAACGGGCAACGCGCTCCGTTTCCCTCATGCAAGCCGGGCGTGTCAGTACCAGCGGGATGCTATGGCAACTGTTGATGTTGTAGTGCTCGGTGCCGGCATCGTCGGCACCTCGACTGCGCTGCAACTCGCGCGACGCGGGCTCGCCGTGGCGCTAATCGACCGCCGTAACCCAGGCGAGGCAACGTCCTTTGGCAATGCCGGGATCATAGAAAACAAGACGATCTTCCCGCCGGTTTTCCCAAAAAACATGCGTGCGCTGCTGCGCGTTGCACTCAAACGCGCGCCGGAAGCCAACTACCACTTTAGTTGCTTGCCACAAATCGCCCCGTGGCTGCTTGCTTTTCGCGCCGCCTCGCACCCGAAGCGTCTGGAAGAGACCGCGCGGGTCATGCGTCCCTCGTTTGCGCGCGCTGTCCACGATCATGAGGTGCTCCTCGCGGATGCGCAGGCAAGCCCGCTGCTGCGGAAGAACGGCTGGCTCAAGCTCTATCGCACCGATCAAGGCTTCGCGGGGCTCGCGCGCGAGCTGGAGCTGGCCCGGGAATTTGGACTTCCATTTCGGGTTCTCGACACGGCGGGCGCGCAGGAGCTCGAGCCCAACCTCGCTCCCGTCTTTCGCCACGCCGTCTTTTGGGACGGCACCGCAAGCGTCACTAATCCGCTTGCCGTGACCAAGGCCTATGCTGCACGGCTCACTGAAATTGGGGGCGTCTTCATCAACGCGGAAGCCCGCACGCTTCACCGTGCCGGGACCAATTGGCGGGTGGATACGACGCACGGGCCGCTCGATGCCCGTGACGCAGTGGTTGCGCTCGGCCCCTTCACGCCGGACGTGCTCGATCCGCTTGGTCTCAGGCTGCCGCTTGCGGTCAAGCGCGGTTATCATAGGCAATTCCGTGCAGCCGGAAATGCGGGCCTGGTACGGCCAGTGTTAGACGCTGAGATGGGCTACTGCCTCGCCCCGATGCAGGACGGAATCCGGTTAACGACGGGAGTTGAATTTGCACCCCGAGATGCTGCGCCAACCCCCGTGCAGCTCGGTCGGGTCATGCCTGCCGCCCGGAACCTCTTTCCGCTTGATCAGCCAATCGACACCGCGGCCTGGATGGGCTGCCGCCCATGCTTTCCCGATTCGCGTCCAGTGATTGGCCGTGCCCCGGGGCATCCCGGGCTCTGGCTGGCGTACGGACATGCCCACTGGGGATTGACCCTGGGCCCGACGACTGGGGAGTTGCTCGCCGATATGATCAGCGGAGTTCCGCCTTTCACGGATCCTGCGCCTTACGGCGCCGAGCGGTTCAAGTAACTGCGCCAGCCTACTCGTTGATAGTGCGCACCACGCTCGAGGTCGGACGGCCGTCCCCGCCGGCAGTCTTCATTTGCTTGAGGATGATCTCGTCATACGAGGCCAGGGTTGTCACCGGGAACTTCGGTTTCATGAAG
This sequence comes from Xanthobacteraceae bacterium, assembly GCA_040510075.1. Lineage (GTDB taxonomy): Bacteria > Pseudomonadota > Alphaproteobacteria > Rhizobiales > Xanthobacteraceae > VAZQ01. Next base: position 13,749 of record JBEVJT010000228.1, read on the forward strand.
ACGATCTTGTAGCCCTCCGCTTTGAGCTGACTGAGCAGATCCATCGTTGCTTCGGCGGTAGCGTGTTGGAAATCGTGCATGAGCACGATGCCCTTGCCAAACTTCTTCAGCCTGGTGAGCACGGACTTTTTCACTTCTTCGGGCTTTCGCATCTTGAAGTCGAACGAGTCGAGATCGGTGGAAAAGATCGCAACGTTGCGCTTGCCCAGATACTCGATCAGTTCTGGGGGCTGCCGCAGTGCCGGGAAACGGAAATAGGGCGCAGTCGGTCCGCCCACTGCCCAGCGCACGGCACTGATCCCCTTTTCGATCTCATCTTTTGGATCGTATTCGACTGTTTCAGTCTTGTTGTTGATGCGGCAGTGACCCTTGGTCTTGGACAGGTCCTGGTGGCACCAGGTGTGGGAGCCGACCGCATGCCCGGCAGCGGCGACCTGCTTGAGAATGCCCGGCTCGTACGTTGCATGCAGGCCGATCGGGAAAAAGATTGCCTTCGTACAATGGGCCGCAAGGCCGGCGAGAACAGCTTGGGTGTTCTTTGGCCAAGGCCCATCATCGAACGTCAGCACGACTTCGTGATCGCGCAAGAAGTCGTGCATTTTGAAATGCTCCATGCCGAAGCCGGGACCCCCGGTTGTATCGATCTCCACTACCCGGGAAACGCCCAGGGCGTTGGGATTGCCAGGACACGCGGGCGCCGATGGTACGGCTGGTACGGTAGGTACGGTTGGCGTTGTCGGCTGCAGCTGCGTCTGGGCCGCCGCCACCGGGGGCGGGATCGGGGTCTGGGCCACAACGACGGGTTTGTTCTGGGCAGGCTCAGCAGGCTGAGCAGTCTTTTCGGTCGCGATCAGCGCGGATGGGACGACAGGCTCTTGCAGCGTGGTTACGACGGAGCGCGCCGTGGTCTCAGCCACAACATTCGCTTCGGCGGGTGCGGAACTGCCGATTGGCAGGGGCGATCGTTGGATCAGAATCGCACCGAAAACCGCGGCGCCCATCACCATTAAAAGCCCGCACGCTATTGCTGCGAGACGCATGACCAATCTCCCACTTCGCGGCTTCAAATCGAGGGGCAAACGTCGCAGTTGCCCCTCAGCTCTGTAGAGCTTTTAAGCGGCGATTTCGGGGCAGAGCAATGGCTGGGATGGCCCGCGGTGCAAATCTCATTTGGTGTGGCAATCCTGCCAGCTCGGGAGGCCGCCGGGCAGGGCGGCGGCCTCGAATACTGCCCGCGCAATAGCTCGCGCCAGCACATTGGCACAGGCGGTGCCAAGTTCGGCGACTTCCCATACAGGCTCGGCTACTGCCCTTTGCCCCGTCGCCACGGCGAAGATCGTGTCGCCATCCAGGGTCGTATGAGCCGGGTAAATCGCGCGCGCCATGCCGTCCTGCGCCATTGCCGCAATCTGCTTGAGCTGAGCCTTGGTGCAGTCCGCGTTGGTTGCTACGAGCGCAATCGTCGTATTCTCGCCCGCGCTTCCTTTGCAGCGGGGGAGGAGGGCGGCTGCGGGTACGCTTGTGGGAAAGCCCAAGCCGCCGAACTCATCGTCCCGCTCAAATGGTGCCGCCCAGAAATGCGGTCCGCGGCCGACCACCACACTCCCGCAGGCATTGACGGCAACGATGGCGCCAACCGTGTGGCCCTGGGAAGTGGCAGCGGAAGCCGAGCCCATACCGCCTTTGTAATTGACGGTGGTGGCACCAAATCCGGCACCGGCCGTTCCGAGTTTGAAGCTTGATCCAGCTGACTCGGCAGCTGCGAAGCCAAGGTCGCGATACGGTGCAAACCGACCCCAGTTCTTGTCGCCACCATTTGTCAAGTCAAACAGCACCGCGGCGCAGACAATGGGAATTCGCGCAGTGCCAACGCGAAAACCACGCCCTTGCTCGTGCAAGCAGGCCTGGACCCCAGCGGCCGCATCCAGTCCGAAGGCCGAGCCGCCAGAGAGCACCACAGCGTCTATGCGTTGGACCGTTCGCTGCGGTTCGAGCAAATCGGTTTCGCGTGTGCCGGGCGCGCCCCCACGCACATCGACCGATGCTGCGGCCGGCTCGTCAAAAATGACCGCCGTGACGCCGGACGCAAGCCGCGCGTCTTGCTCCTGTCCGACCCGAATGCCTGCCACGTCCGTGATCAGATTTCGCAGCACCGTCATGCACGTGTTCACATCATGGGGAGTAAGATGCTCATCGCTTGCGCCAAGCTGCCGATGCATCGCATCTAGTCCCCATGGCGCCGGATGTCACCTATTTAGCGGCTCTGATCGCAGGACTGTTAAGTTTTCTGTCGCCTTGCGTACTTCCATTGGTGCCGCCGTATTTGGTTTACCTCGCCGGCAGTTCGCTGGAGCGGCTGGAGGCAAACGAAACCGAGCGACGGGTGCGGCGGGAAACTACGCTGGCGGCACTTCTGTTCGTTGCCGGATTCTCCACGGTCTTTGTTGCGCTGGGTGCGAGCGCGACCGGAATTGGAGCGTTGCTTCATTTCTACTCCCACGAGCTTGCGATCATCGCAGGCATTGCGATCATCGTCATGGGATTGCATTTTCTCGGCCTGACGCCGATCGGCTGGCTGAGCAGACAGATAAGATTGGAGGTGAAGAAGCCGGTCGGGCTCTGGGGCGCCTACTTGATGGGCCTTGCCTTCGCTTTTGGGTGGACTCCTTGTATTGGGCCCATTCTCGCGGCAATCCTTGCCATTGCAGCTTCCCAAGCTACCCTGGAGAAAGGAGCAGCGCTGCTCGCCACCTACTCGCTTGGGCTTGGTTTGCCCTTTATCGTTGCGGCTTTTGCGGTTGAGCCGTTTGCAGCTTTCCTTTCCCGGTTTCGCACCTATCTCAAGCACATGGAGCGCGTCATGGGCACGCTCCTCGTACTGACCGGAATTGGTTTCCTGAGCGGTTTATTCACCCAGCTGAACGTGTGGCTGATCGAAACCTTTCCGCTCCTGCAAAGAATTGGCTAGTCCGGAGCCGGTCTATCTTCCTCAACTGCGCGCCGACCCTCCTGAAGGGCTCACTGCGCCTCCAAATAGGTGATTCTCCCGTCGGGAGCCTTCTTCCAGACATACAACACGTAGCGGTCCTTCTTCTTGCCCGCGACCGTGTAACCAGTCACATCGCCTTTTTTGTCATACGAAAGATCGCCCAACACCGTGTTGAACGATTTACCGGAATGCATCACATCGGCCACTTTCTTCGGCTCGAGCGACTTCGCTTCCTCGGCGGCCTGCTTGATGATCTGCGCGGCCGCATAGCTGTAGAGCGTATAGGCCTGCGGCTCGAATCCCTTCTTCCGGAATAATTCGACGATTTGTTTGTTTGCGGGATTTGTCCGCGGATCGGGTGAGAAGGTCATTAGAGTGCCTTCGGCCCCCGGTCCGGCAATCGTGGCAAACTCGTCATCCGCCATGCCATCGCCGCCCATGAACGTGGCTTTTACGCCTTGGTCCCGAAGCTGTCGCAGGATGAGACCGCCGGTGTCGTGGAGGCCGCCCCAATAGACGAGATCCGCGCGTGCCGCCTTGATCTTCGACACCAATGCCGAATAGTCCTTGTCTCCCACATTCACGCCTTCGAACAGCACTTCCTTGACGCCCTTGGCGTTCATGGTCTTGCGCGTTTCCTCGGCCAGTCCCTGACCATACGTCGTCTTGTCGTGCACCATGGCCACGCGCTTGCCTTTGAACTTTTCGGCAACGATCGCGCCCGCGACAATTCCTTGCTGGTCGTCGCGCCCGCAGGTGCGGAATACGTTCCACAGATTGCGGTCGGTCACCTTCGGGTTTGTCGCAGCAGGAGTAATCATCAGCATTCCATTCTCCTGATACACATCGGAGGCAGGAATGGTGACGCCCGAGTTGAAATGCCCCACCACGAATTTTACCCCGTCGGCGCCGAACTTATTGGCGACGGAAACGCCTTCCTTGGGGTCGGCGCGATCATCGCCCACGAAAGCCGGGGACTGAATCTTTTGTCCGAGAATTCCGCCGTGCCCATTGATGTCTTCGATCGCCTGTTCCACCCCGTTCTTCAGCTGCGCCCCGAAGGTCGCGCTGCCGCCGGTGATCGGTCCAGCCACGCCCAGCTTGATCTGCGCGTGCGCGCTGTCGACGCCTAAGCTCAGGCCGATGACGGCTACAGAGAGTCCTATGAATGCAGGGCGGTAGCGCATGGGAATGGTCCTTGCATGGTGAGCGGATCAGGTCAGAGAAGCGATGGGCGCGCAATTAGCGAGAAACCGAGCGAAAGTCATCCTCATTTTGGGCCTTGTTCGGCAATTCCGGCTTCACGCCGGCGCCAGCGCAGCCGACCCGCCGGTTCATGGATCCATCTATAGCGGGTCACCATCTGGTGCACCCGCATCAGACGAAACCCGACAAGCGAAAAAATGAGACAGACGGTATAATCCACCACATAATAATGAAGCGACAGGAATTTACTCTCGAACAGAGCGTAGTGCAAAAAACGCACCGCCACCGCGAGTGCTGCGACGTAAGGGACGAGATGCCACTGCGGCCGCCAGGTGGCCGCGATCGCCCGTCCAGCGAGGAACGCCGCGCCTCCGCCGAGAAGAACGGTCACCAGGAGAAAGACGCCGAACGACTGCTCGTCCGAAAGGAGTTCGAAGATTCTCCAGCCGTTCAATGCCGGCCGCCTTCAAGATAGGCCGATTTTACTTCTGGGCGCGCCAGCAATTCCCGTCCACTGCCGCTCAGGGTGATCAGGCCATTGACCATGACGTAGCCCCGGTGGGCCAATTTCAACGCGTGAAATGCGTTCTGCTCCACCAGAAAAACCGTGAGCTTCTCCTCCTGGTTGAGCTTCTTGATGGCGCTGAAAATCTGCCGGGCGATAATTGGCGCAAGACCAAGCGAAGGCTCGTCGAGCAGCAGGAGACGAGGGCGGCTCATCAGCGCGCGGGCAATGGCGAGCATCTGCTGTTCACCACCTGACAGCGTGCCGCCGCGCTGATCCAGGCGTTCGCGCAAACGAGGGAAAATTGCGAACACCCGCTGCAGATCGGCATCGAAATACTTCGCGTTGGAGAGTGCCGCGCCCATCTGCAGGTTTTCCATAACGCTCATCCGCAGGAAGATGCGCCGGCCTTCCGGCGCCTGCGCAATGTTGAGCGCCGCGATCTCGTGCGTCGGCAATTGCGTGATATCACGTCCCGCAAAGATGATCTGTCCCTCTCTCGCGCGCGGATTGCCGAAGATTGTCATCATCAGGGTCGATTTGCCGGCGCCGTTCGCCCCGATCAGCGCGACTATCTCTCCTTCGCCCACATCCATGTCGACCCCGCGGAGAGCGGCAATGCTGCCATAATAGGTTTTCACGCCACGCACACACAGCAGCGGACCACTCATGGCGGCGCAGCCATGGGAGAACGGTTCATGGCAGGGTCATCTCGGCCTCGGCAACTTCCTCCTGCTCGACCCCGAGATAGGCCGCAATGACATTCGGGTCGTTGCAAATGCTTGCCGGCGTGCCGGCGGCGATCTTCTGCCCATGGTCCAGCACGACGATGTGGTCGGAGATCTCCATCACCACTGCCATGTCGTGCTCGATGAGAAGGATCGAGGTTCCATGTTGATCCCGGATCCGGTGCACGAATTCGCCAAGTTCGGCGCTCTCGCGCGGATTAAGCCCGGCCGCCGGCTCGTCCAGGCAGAGCAGGACGGGCTCCGTGCACATAGCGCGCGCGATTTCGAGCCGCCGTTGCGCGCCATAGGCCAGTTCGGCCGCTGGATAGTCGGCGCGGTCGTTCAGGCCGATCTCATCCAGCCAGTAGCGTGCCTTGTCCACCGCTTGCTGCTCCGCCCTCGAATACGAGCGGGCACCAAGAGCGCCAAGCACGGTGAATCCCGAGGCGCGCATCAACGCGTTGTGCTGAGCAATGAGCAAATTCTCCAGCACTGTCATCCCGGGAAAAAGTCGTATGTTCTGGAACGTGCGCGCGATACGCGCCTTTTGCGCTACCTCATAATCAGGCATGCGCTCGAGAAGGTAAAGGGCACCATCGTCGCGTACGAGGCTGCGCGTTCCATGCTCTGTCACAGCAGACAACTCGTCCCAGATCCGAGCGTCTCCGTGTTGCAGGGCGATGCGCCCTTCGGAGGGCTTGTAAAATCCCGTGATGCAGTTGAAGACGGTCGTCTTGCCCGCTCCATTCGGCCCGATCAATGCGGTGATGTTCCTTCTGCGCGCGCCGAACGTCAGCTCGCTCACTGCGAGCAAGCCGCCGAACCGCATGGTCAGATGGTCGACGCGAAGGATGATCGGGCTTTCGCCCACGCAGGCCGGCTCGCCGCCGAGGGCATTCATTATGGCTGGCCCTGCAGGAGCTCGGTAGCTGCAGCCTTGCCTTTCGGCAGGGCAGCGTGCGCATGTCGCTGATCCAGCACTATGGAAGGCTCGCGCGTCGCAATCAGCCCGCGCGGTTTCCAGATCATGATCAGTACCATCGCAAACCCGAACAGCAACATGCGATATTGCGTGGGGTCAAAACCGCTGCCGAACACGGCCTTCAAAAAGTCGAGCTCGCGCATGATCTCGGTGCCGCCGATCATGAGCAGTGCTGCAATCGCCACGCCCAGGAGGCTCCCCATCCCGCCCAGCACAACCATGGCGACGATCACCGCCGACTCCATGAACGTAAAGCTTTCGGGCGAAACAAAACCCTGACGTGCCGCGAAAAACGATCCCGCAAAGCCTGCGAACATCCCGCCCATGGCAAAGGCGGTAAGCTTGGTATTGGTGGTATTGATGCCCAAGGACCGGCAAGCGATTTCGTCTTCGCGCAATGCTTCCCATGCCCGGCCAAGCGGAAGTTTCCGGAGGCGGACGGTCACCGCGCCGGTGATGAGCGCAAGAGCGAGAATTAGATAATAGAGAAATATAATGCGATAGATCGGGCTGAACTCGAGCCCGAACCGCGCCGCAAATCCCGATTCCGTCGCGTTGAAAGGAATGCCGAAAAACGTGGGTCGCGGAATCCCGGCAATGCCCGCATAGCCGTTGGTTACCGGCACCCAATTGATGAGAACGAGTCGAATGATCTCGCCAAAAGCCATCGTCACGATGGCGAGGTAATCCCCGCGCAGGCGCAGCACCGGGAAGCCCAGCAGAATGCCCCATAAGGCGGCAAGCGCACCCGCAATCGGTAGCAGCAGCCAGAACGAGAGGCCATAGTTCGTCGCCAGCAAGGCATAGGAATACGCCCCTACCGCATAGAACGCGACGTAGCCAAGGTCCAACAGTCCCGCGAGCCCCACCACTATGTTGAGGCCCCATCCCAGCATCACGTAGATGAGTATCTGTACGCCGAAATTATCGATCCATTTCGCGGCCCCTTGGAAACCCGCAAGCGAAAGCGCAAGCACCGGATACAGCACTGCAAATCCAAGGGTGACGGCGGCGAGAGTGTTTGCACGCTTGGAGCGCGCCGGCGCCAATTCCGCTTTTGTACGGGTGCGCACGGCCCACCGCTGGGACAAGGGGATCAGAAGCAGATACACAAAGCGAACCGCTGCAATGAGCGCGACAAGGCTCAGGAGCAGCGGCCAGCGAGTCTCGAGCACGAGCTCGTTTCGGATATTTTGGACCGTATTGAACCCGACCAGCGGCAGAAGCAATGCGAACGCCATGATTGCCGTGAATGCGCTCTCGCGTAGGGTCCGGGGGAGGAGAGCTGAGTAACTTGCGTGTGGTGCGTGCACGTCAGACCTTTTCCACGTCTGCGCGGCCAAGAATACCCTGCGGCAGAAAGATCATGGTGATGGCGAGAATGGAAAAAGCCGCAACATCCTTATAGTCGGTCGAAAAATAGGCGGACCACAAGGTTTCAATCAGGCCGATCAGCAAGCCGCCAAGCACCGCTCCCGGAAGCGAGCCGATCCCTCCCAGCACTGCGGCAGTGAAGGCCTTGACTCCGGGGACGAAGCCATCGGCAAAGCTGATCACGCCGTAATACATGAGGTACATCGTCCCCGCGACCGCAGCGAGTGCGGCAGCAATAATGAACGTGATCGAAATTGTTTGATCGACGTTGATACCGAGCAAGGCCGCCATTTTCTGGTCCTGTTCGCACGCACGCTGAGCGCGCCCTAGCGCGGTCTTGCTGACCACATACCAGAACGCGAGCAGGAGGACGGCGGTGACAAACCACACCAAGAGTTGTTTGTACGAAACTGCGACGTCGTAGCCTTCGCCCTCCATGAGCACGATGACTTCATTGAACATCGGCGCGATCGATTTGTTGCGCGGTCCTTGTGCCACTTGCACGAAGTTCGACAGAAAAATCGACATGCCAAGCGCAGAAATAAGCGGAGCCAGCCGAAACGAACCGCGCAGCGGCCGGTACGCTATGCGCTCAATCGCCCAGTTGACCACGGAAGTGAGCAGCATCGCGACAATCAATACAATGACGAGAGCCGCGATGAGAGAAGTGAAACCCAGCCATGTGGTGAGGAGGAGAAACGTTATAAGTGCGATGAAGGCGGACACCATGAAGACATCGCCGTGGGCGAAGTTCACCATTCCGATGATGCCGAACACCATCGTGTAGCCGATGGCGATCAGCCCATAGATCGAGCCGAGCGTAATTCCATTGATGAGCTGCTGAATGAAGACTTCCATTGCCCGATCGTCATCGGTGGATCGCCGCGACCCAGGGAAGAGCGGAAGCTGTATCAGGGAGGCGCAGTACCGGCAACGCCTGCATGGATCTGCTATTGAGGCGCCCACAGCCAGTCGAAGAGGTGGGAACCGCTGTCTTTACTGCGCGTTATGGCATCAATAATGCTCAGTTCATTAATGCATGGCCTGCGGCGTTGCGCCGAGCCCCAGTGGCAGGATTGATATCCTCAGGCGAACGAGTAGGAGGCCGTCAGCTGCGGCCTCCTCGTGATGTGGGCGGGCTTTGCTTGGCTATCTTCGTTGAATGAAATTGATGGGGCGGCACCCCTCGCTAGCCTCGTCCGCTCCCCGCTCCATGCATTGACAGGCGTTCGTTCGGGTGCCTTGCTGGCAGGCAGGTGTAAATTGCCTTCGTGCCCACAATGAAGCCTGAGAATACCATTGCTCAAAAGGGCCGCCCCTTCACCGGCGCGGAATATCTGGCCAGCCTGCGCGACGGGCGCGAGGTCTATATTTATGGCGAGCGGGTCGACGATGTTACGACGCATCCGGCCTTTCGCAATGCCGCCCGCTCGATCGCCCGCCTCTACGATGCGCTGCACGACCCCAAAAGCAAAGCCGTGCTGACCTGGCCAACTGACACAGGCTCCGGCGGTTTCACACACAAGTTCTTCCGCACCGCTCGCTCGCGCGAGGAGCTGATCGAACAACGGGATGCCATCGCCTATTGGGCGCGCATGTCGTACGGCTGGATGGGGCGCTCTCCCGATTACAAAGCTTCGCTGATGAACACGCTGGGGGCCAACCACAGCTTTTATGGAAAGTTCTCTGCGAACGCGCAGGCCTGGTATCAACGCGCGCAGGATCACGTGCTGTTCATGAACCATGCGATCGTCAATCCACCCGTCGATCGCGCCAAGGCTCCCGAGCAGGTCAAGGATATTTTCATCACGATCCAGAAGGAGACGGATGCGGGAGTCTACGTGTCCGGCGCAAAGGTTGTCGCGACCGGCTCTGCCATCACCCACTACAATTTTCTAGGTCAGAACGCCGCGGTCCCCGTGCACGACACCGATCTCGCGATCATGTTCATCGTGCCGATGAACGCTCCCGGGGTGAAGCTCTTCTGCCGCGCCTCGTACGAGCTGATGACAAGCGTTGCGGGAAGTCCCTTCGACTATCCGTTGTCGTCGCGCTTCGATGAGAACGACGCCATTTTCGTCTTCGACAACGCGTTCATCCCGTGGGAGAACGTCCTGCTGCATCGCGATCTCGAAAGGCTCAAGAACTTCTTCCCCCAGTCTGGCTTTGTGCCGGGATATCAGTTTCAGGGCTGCACGCGTTTTGCCGTCAAGCTCGATTTTCTGGTTGGGCTTATGGCCAAGGCGCTGCGTGCCACAGGGGCCGGCGATTTTCGCGGAAATCAGGCGATGCTCGGTGAAGTGATTGCCTGGCGCAACCTTTTCTGGGGACTGACTGACGCAATGGCAGCCAACCCGACACAATGGATCAACAGCACTGTGCTTCCGAATGCCCAGAGCGGGTCCAGCTACCGTGTCTTTGCAGGCGATGCTTATGGCCGCGTCAAGGAAATCATCGAGAAGGTGATTGCTTCGGCGCTCATCTATCTGCCTTCATCTGTCAAAGATCTCAAAAACCCGGTCATCGACAAATATCTCGCGAAATATCTCCGCGGGTCTTACGGCATTGGCCATAAAGAACGGATCAAAGTGATGAAGCTCTTATGGGATGCGATTGGTTCCGAATTCGGCGGTCGTCATGAACTCTACGAGATCAACTATGCGGGAAATCATGAAGACATTCGCATCCAGGCGCTGTGGAACGCGCGTAACAGCGGCACGCTCGACGAAATGATAGCGCTGGCCGATCGATGTCTGGATGAGTACGACGAGGATGGCTGGCGCGACCGCACGTGGGTCGGCCCGGGCGATGCCGCTCCCGCGCATCGCTCCGAGATCGGCCGGGCGGCGGAGTAGCGCATGAGCTGGATCGATCAACGTCCCGATGATGCAATGGATGGCGCGTTCACCGCGCTCGGGCCGGAAACCGTCCGCACCGTTGAGCCGGCTTTCTTTCGTGGCGCGATGAGCCGGTTGGGCGGCGCGGTGCACGTGATCACCACCGCTGGTCCGGGCGGCAAGCTCGGATCGACTGCCACCGCCGTCTGTTCAGTATCCGATGCGCCGCCGACATTGCTCGCGTGCCTCCACCGCGGCAGCCAGACCAATTCAGCCATGTTCGAGAACGGGGCATTTTGCGTGAACACGCTTGGTGAGGGCGGGGCGAACATTGCGGATTTGTTTGCCGGCCGCACAGGCATCAGCGGCAGCGACCGCTTTGGCCAGCACGATTGGATAACCCTCTCCACGGGAAGTCCGGTCCTCGTTTGCGCGGTCGTTGCGTTCGACTGTCGCATCGTCGAAGTGCGCTCGGTAGGAAGTCACAATGTGTTCTTCGGGGCCGTAGAGAACCTGCGACTTGGGCCGACCGGCCGGGTATTGGTTTATCACGACCGCGCCTACAAACAGGTCTGAGCCGGCTGTGCCCGTTTCTGCCCGCCGAATCCGCCGCGTTACTAAGGTTAAGAAGGAGTTTCGATTGAGCCTGATGCTGCCCGTGGATACAGGGGCAGGCCTCAGATGCCGGTGCAGCAGCGGAGCCGGCGAGCGAGGAGGCTACCTTGCAGTCCAATTCGAGGCTCGGATCGTTCAACGCGGCAGTCGTCGCCGTCTATTTCACCTTGGTTTGGGGCGGCGACGGTTTTCGCATCTTGCGCTCGCCGTTTCACGGATTTGAAGACCGCCTGCATGCCACGGCGGCCGCCTATTTTCGCGCATTGCTCGATGGGACCTGAACGGGCTTGTTCGTATTTCCAATGCCCTCGGCGCGCTCAAATTCCTGCTTGCAGCTGGTTTCGCGGCCTACGTGATCGAGTTCTTGCACGCGAGCCTCACCAGGGGGCCGCTTAATCAGCAAGCGCTCGAATACTTATTCTCGTGTGCGGTGTGTTCGCTCATGTTATGGGCAGGGCCCGCACTCGCGTCCTGCGATGCGGCCCTCATCCGGCTACTCGCGACCGAGTTTCTGCTTCTCTCCGGCGCCCTGATCGTGATTTATATCGAGCGGCAATTCAACGCAGACACGAAATTCAACGCAGACACGAACGGAACCGCCGCGCATGTCGAGCCCGAGGCTGTCCCGGTTGTAATCTGATCCGGGCGCAAACGCTCAGTTTCGCCACGTCGATACTGGAGCCACCGGGAAAGCTCCCGTTCCCCCTCATGCAGCAAAGCCTTATACCGTGCCTCGCACACTGCAGGAGGCGATCCCATGGCTATGACCATGAACGGGCAGGTCCAATTATCGGCCAGTCCTAAGACCGTTTGGGACAAGCTCATCGATCCCGACGTGCTCAAGAGCTGCATTCCCGGCGGCGAGCAATTCGACAGGATTTCCGAAAATGAATTTCAGGCAGTCGCGACCGTTAAGGTCGGACCTGTGAAGGCCCGTTGGAAAGGGAAAGTCAGGCTCTCCGATCTCGACCCGCCGAACAGCTATCGTATTTCGGGCGAGGGCGAAGGAGGTGCTGCGGGATTTGCGAAAGGGGGCGCCAAGGTATCGCTTGCAGAAAAGGACGGCGGGACGGTTCTCACCTACGACGTCGAGGCGCAGATCGGAGGCAAACTGGCCCAACTCGGTCAGCGGCTCATAAACAGCGCGGCAAAGAAAACGGCGGATGATTTCTTCGAAAGATTTGCCGCCGCGGTGGCGTCCGCATGAACAACGAGGCCGCGGGTCTCGCCATGGCTGTTGACTTGCATTACTCCGGCTCTTCAAAATCGAACCGGTCTGTCCCAGCTTCGTGTTGGGTCCTGCGGTCTGGGGCCAAAAAATCTCGAGGAGGAGATCCATGTCTGCTGTCCCTCTGACTGTGAACGGCAAACCTGTGGCCGCCGACGTCGATCCGCGCACGTTGCTGGTGCAGTTTTTGCGGGAGGACCTGCGGCTTACCGGCACCCATGTGGGCTGCGACACGTCGCAATGCGGGGCGTGCGTGGTGCACGTGAACGGTAAAGCCGTAAAGGCGTGCACGGTATTTGTCTGGCAAATCGAGGGGGCGGATGTGCTCACGATCGAAGGAGTGGCCGATCCAAATGGACCTTTGCACCCCATGCAGGAGGCCTTTCGCGAGCATCACGGCTTACAGTGCGGTTACTGCACGCCGGGCATGATCATGACCGCTCTCGATATGGTGTACCGCAAGGGTCACGACCTCGACGATGGGACCATCCGACGCGAACTGGAAGGAAACCTCTGCCGGTGCACCGGCTACCAGAATATTGTCAAGGCAATCGCTGCCGGAGCGAAGGCGATGGAGAACTACAACAAACCGGCCGCCTGAGAGTCGGCGCGTGTGCATACATTTGCGAGGGAGGTAATCGCGATGCCCGCAACCGGAATCGGCGCGCCGGTGCGTCGGAAGGAGGATCACCGTTTCCTCACCGGCAGGGGGCATTATACAGACGACATCAACCGTGCCGGACAAAGTTATGCGTATTTCGTGCGCTCACCGCACGCGCATGCAGCGATCAAGCGCGTCGATACGAGTAGAGCTCGTGCCATGCCCGGGGTACTCGCGGTGCTCACGGGCGAAGAGTTCGCGAATGACAAAATCGGGAGTCTTGTCTGCGGGTGGATGATTAATTCAAAGGACGGGTCGGCCATGAAAATGGCACCGCACCCGGCCATTGCGCGGGGCAAGGTCAATCATGTGGGCGATGCAGTCGGCGTTGTCGTTGCGGAGACGCTGGCGCAGGCTATGGACGCGGCCGAGAAGCTAGCAGTTGATTACGACGTCCTGCCTGCCGTCGTCGATCCGGCAAAAGCGCAAATGCCGAGCGCGCCGCAAATTCACGAGATCGCTCCAAGCAACACAATCTATGACTGGCAGATCGGCGATGCCACAACCGTCGAAGCGGTCTTCCGCAATGCCAACCATGTGGTCAAGCTCGATATCGTCAACAATCGTTTGGTACCGAACGCCATCGAGCCGCGCGCAGCTATTGCCGAATACGATTCAGGTACGCAGACGCTGACCCTCTGGAACACGACCCAGAATCCGCATGTTGCGCGGCTTGTCATTTCGGCTTTTGTCGGGATCGCTCCGGAGCACAAGTTGCGCGTCATTGCCGCCGATGTGGGCGGCGGCTTCGGCTCGAAGATTTTCATATATCCGGAAGAAGTAGTTTGTCTTTGGGCAGCGCGCAGGATCGGCCGACCAGTGAAATGGGTGTCGGGTCGCTCAGAAGCATTCCTCGCCGATGCGCACGGGCGGGATCATGTCACGCATGCGGAGATGGCACTCGACGGCGAGCACCGGATCACCGGATTGCGAGTGAAGACCGTTGCCAATCTCGGCGCCTATATGTCGACGTTCTCGTCCTCGATCCCGACCTACCTCTACGCCACGCTGCTCTCGGGCCAATACGCAATTCCTGCGATCCATTGCGAAGTGAATGCGGTCTACACCAACACCGTTCCGGTCGATGCCTATCGCGGGGCTGGCCGCCCGGAAGCGACATTTGTCGTCGAGCGGCTGGTCGAGGTCGCAGCGCGGGAGCTGGGTGTCGATGTCGCCGACCTTCGAAGAAAGAATTTCATAACACGCTTTCCGCATCAGACGCCGGTGATCATGAATTACGACGCCGGTGATTACGCCGCGTCCCTCGATAGAGCGCTGGAACTTGCGGATTACGGTGGGTTCGAGGGCCGCAAGCGTGAGTCGAGCCGGCGTGGGAAACTGCGTGGCATAGGGTTTTCGACCTACATCGAGGCCTGCGGAATAGCACCGAGCCAAGCGGCGGGCTCGCTTGGCTGCGGCGTCGGGCTCTGGGAATCCGCCGAAGTCCGGGTCAATCCTACCGGCAGTGTAGAAGTGCTCACCGGGTGTCATCAGCATGGGCAAGGCCATGAGACCACATTCGCTCAGGTGGTGTCCGATCGTCTGGGCATTCCGATTGAAAATGTCAGCATCGTGCATGGAGACACCGACAAGGTGCAGTTCGGCATGGGCACCTACGGATCGCGTTCGGGCGCGGTCGGAATCTCCGCGATCGTAAAGGCGTTGGACAAGATCGAAGCAAAAGCAAAGAGGGTCGCAGCGCACGTTCTGGAGGCGGCCGAGGGCGACATTGTGTTGAAAGACGGAAACTTCACTGTGAGCGGCACCGACAAGTCAGCGGCCTGGGGAGATGTCGCGTTGCAGGCTTATATCGCGCACAAGTTTGGCGGAGGCGAGCTCGAGCCGGGTCTCAAGGAAGGCGCTTTTTACGATCCTACAAATTTCACGTTTCCCGCCGGGTGTCATATCTGCGAGATCGAAGTGGATCCGCAGACCGGCGAGAGTGAGATCGTCGCATGGACGGCGGTGGATGATTTCGGGACCGTGGTGAATCCATTGATCGTCGAGGGCCAAGTGCACGGGGGCATAGTGCAGGGAGTCGGTCAGGCGCTCTTCGAAGGTGCGGTCTATGACCGCGACGGCCAGCTCCTAACCGGGTCGCTCATGGATTACTGCCTGCCCCGCGCGCACAATGTCCCAGCGTTGAAAGTCGACATGACGACGACGAAATGCCCCTCGAACCCGCTCGGCATAAAAGGCTGTGGCGAAGCCGGCGCGATCGCGGCTCCGGCGGCTGTGATCAACGCGCTAACCCATGCCATTGGGACGGAGGAGCTGACCATGCCGGCTACGGCGCAGAACGTCTGGCTTGCCCTGCAAAAGAGCGCCCATCTGCATAAAGCGGCTTAGGAGATCGCGATGTACGCATTCAGCCCGCACCGCCCCACCACGTTGCGACAGGCGGCAAATCTTTTGGCAAAGCAAGAGGAGGCCAAGCTCGTCGCAGGTGGGCACACGCTCATCCCGACGATGAAATTGCGGCTTGCCGGGCCAAAACATCTGATCGATCTCTCCCGTATCGAGGGACTGCGCGACATCGAAGTGACCGGCCGCTCGCTCATCATTGGTGCAATGACAACGCATGCAGAGGTTTCGATCTCGCCGGTCGCGCGCGAGAGCATTCCCGCATTGGCTGAGCTTGCGGAAAAGATTGGCGACCCGGCCGTGCGGCATCGCGGGACCATCGGCGGCTCGATCGCCAACAACGATCCGAACGCCGACTATCCTGCGGCGGTCCTTGGGCTTGGCGCCACCGTCATCACGAACAAGCGGCGCATCCATGCCAATGAATTCTTTAAAGGCCTCTTCGAAACAGCCCTTGCTCCTGACGAAATCATAACCAAGGTGCAGTTTCCGAAGGTGAACAAAGCGGGATACGTGAAATTCCCGAATCCGGCGTCACGTTACGCGCTGGTCGGCGTGTTTGTTTCCAAGCGCGGCTCGGAGATTCGCGTGGCTGTCACTGGAGCAGGCGCGAACGGTGTGTTCCGGATGAGAGCTTTCGAAGAGGCACTCAAGAAGCGCTTTGCCCCGAAATCACTGGAAGGGCTAAGCGCGCCCGCAGAAGGAATGGCAAGCGACATTCATGGCAGCGCCGAGTATCGCGCGCACTTGATTGGGGTTCTGGCGCGGCGCGCCGTTGCGGCTGCCATTGCATGAAAGCTCACGCGGCGCGTGCGGCGCTTGCGTCCTTTATTGCCTGCCATACGCGGTACGGTGTCGCGGGCATGTCCAGGTGGTGAATGCCAAATTCTGAAAGCGCGTCAGCCACAGCGTTCATCACGCAAGTAAGCGCGCCTGCGCAGCCAGCTTCTCCGCAGCCCTTAACACCAAGGACATTGGTGGTCGCGGGCACGGGGTGATGGAGAACAGTCATCGGCGGGCAATCGGGCGCGCGCGGAAGCGCATAATCCATGTATGAGCCGGTGAGGAGCTGCCCGTCGTCATCGTAGACGGTCAACTCCATGAGCGCCTGCCCAATGCCCTGGACCACGCCACCGTCCATTTGGCCCTCGACGATCATCGGATTGATCACCGTTCCGAAATCGTTGACCGAGAGATATCGCACCACTTCCATCAGGCCGGTGTGAGGGTCGAGTTCGACCTCGCAGACATGACAGCCATTGGGGAAAGTGGCCGCCCCCGGACCATCGCTTACATGCCGCACATCGAGCGTTGCCGGGATGCCTTCGGGGAATGAGACGCCAGAGCGAAGTTTTTCCGCAAGTTCGAGGATACCGATTGAGCGATCCGTACCGGCAATAACGAAGCGCCCGTGCGTGAATTCGATATCCTCGATCGCTGCTTCGAGCACGTGTGAGGCGGCCTGCTTGCCCTGTTCGATCACCTTGCCCGCGGCTTCAACAATGGCGGTCCCGCTGTGCATGATCGCCTTGGATCCGCCAGTGCCGCCCCCCACGAGAAGCTCGTCGCTGTCCCCCTGAAGGAGCCGGATACGTTCGATCGGCAGCCCGAGCCTTTGCGCAAGCACTTGCGCAAATGGGGTTGCATGGCCCTGGCCGTCATCCATACAGCCCGTGATGATCGTGACAGTGCCGTCCGCTTCGAAGCGGATGCCGCCCATCTCCTTGCCAGGAGGAGCGGTCACTTCCAGAAAGTTGCCAATCCCGAGGCCGCGCACCTTGCCGCGCTTGCGGCTGTCGCGCTTACGTCGTGCAAAGCCCTTCACATCGGCAAGGTCGAGCGCCCGCTTCAGCACTGTGGGAAAATCTCCGCTGTCGTACACGCTGGCGGAGGCCATCTTGCGCGGAAGTTCCCGCGGCCTCACCTGGTTTCGCCGCCGGAGCTCCACGCGATCGATCTCCATTTCCTCGGCAGCCTGGTCGATCAATCGCTCCATGTAATAATTGCCTTCGGGCCGTCCGGCACCCCGATAGGCTGAGACCTGTGTTGTCGTGGTGAATACGCATTTAGTCGACACTTCCAGAAGCGGTGTGCGGTACATGTTTTGCACATTGCGCACGGCGTTGAGCGTCGAGGGCTGTGGCGACATCGGCGAAAGAAAGGCCCCCGCATTGGCCAGGCTCGTCAGCCGCACCGCCAGAAAGCTGCCGTCGGCATCGAGGGCCAGCTCGGCGCTGACGACGTGATCGCGCCCATGGCTGTCGGAGACGAAGCTGCCGGAACGTTCGTCGGTCCATTTCACAGGTCGGCCGAGGGCGCGCGCGGCATGCAGGACGCAGACGTATTCGGGAAAGGGCGCAGACTTCATTCCGAACGAGCCGCCGACCTGCCCGGTTAAAACGCGCACCTGTTTGGGATCGACTTTCAGAATCTCGGCGATGCGGCTCTTCATGCCGAACACGCCCTGGCTGGGCACGTGCAAACTGAAGCGTCCGGCCGCCTTCTCGTACACGCCAACAGCAGCGCGTGGCTCCATCGCGTTCACGACCACGCGGCTGTTGACGAGCTTCATCCGCGTTACGTGTGCCGCGCGCGCGAAGGCTGCGCTCACCGCATCAGCATCGCCATAGTGGTAATCGAGGGCCACATTGGCGGGCGCCTCAACATGAACGAGCGGCGCGTCTGCAAGGACGGCCTCTTCTTGATGCACGACGGCGGGAAGCGGATCGATCTCGACCTCGATTGCTTCGGCAGCGTCTTTTGCTTGCAACAGCGACTCCGCGACGACGAAAGCGATGGGATCGCCGACAAAGCGCACCTTGTCGGTCGGCAAGGCCGGACGCGGAGGCATCCTCATGGGCGTGCCGTCGCGGTTCTTGAACGACACGACGCATTTGAGCGTCCCGTAATCCGCAAGATCGGCACCGGTATAGACGCCAAGCACGCCGGGTAGACGGCAGGCCGCATTGGTGTCGATGCCCTTGAGCACGCCATGCGCCACACGGCTGCGCACCATTACGGCAAAAGCCGCGCCGTCGAGCTGTATGTCATCGGTGTAACAGCCCTGTCCGCGCAGCAGGAGCGGATCTTCTGCGCGCGGAACACTTTGTCCGACCGCGAACTTCGTCAGCGCAAGCTTTTCAGTGTCGCTCTGCAGGTTCATCAGACCATGCCGCGAGAAAACCGGAGCGGGCTCAATAGTGGAGGCGAATCGTTGCGACAAGCCATTCGGCCCTGCGCCATGCGCCTTCGGGTCTGTTGCGCTTCGCGAGCGCGTGGTACAAGCGGCACGATTGATTTGGACATATCCACTGCCCTCGAGCCGCAGGGAGGCTTCGGCAGGGGGGAAGGAAGTGAATGTCGGACGAGGGCCGGGCAACCGGCAGCCTCGATTCCGCCCATGCCGAAAGACCGCAGCCGCGGTCACGGTGGAGTCGGTGCTCGACTGATGGCGAGCCGCGGCACGATCGTGCCAACGGCGGCAGCGACAATGTGCGGCCTGTCTATGCCGCGCTTGATCTCGGAACAAACAACTGCCGGCTTCTGGTGGCGAGAGCCACGCACGAGGGTTTCCGCGTGGTCGATGCCTTCTCCCGCATTATTCGACTGGGAGAGGGAGTTCTGGGCTCTGGCCGCATCAGTGAAGCGGCCATTCGGCGGGCAGTCGATGCGCTTGCGATCTGTCGAGACAAGATGCATGCGCGCGGGGTCACGCGCGCCCGACTGATTGCCACTGAAGCATGTCGCGCCGCCGCGAATGGCGAAGAATTCCGTTCTCGCATCGCGCAGGAAGTGGGCCTTGAGCTCGAAATCATCGATCGGCAAACGGAGGCAACGCTCGCTGCTACAGGCTGTACGCCGCTGATGGACCCGAGTGCGGAGAGCGTCATCCTGTTCGACATCGGCGGCGGCTCTTCGGAACTGGTTCGGCTTGATCGTTCGCCGCCGAGCGGGCGCGGCCCACCGCCTCCGAAGATCAGGAACTGGGTATCCTTTCCTGTCGGTGTTGTTACGCTCGCGGAGCGTCACGGAGGTCGACTCGTAAGCCGCGAAACCTATGCGGCGATGATCAGCGAAGTGGCGACTTACGTCCGGGGCTTCGCCGAGTGCCATGGCGGAGTCGACCGCAATGAAACCCATCTGCTCGGCACATCTGGCACAGTGACCACGATTGCGGGCGTTCATCTGAAACTCCGACGCTATGAACGGCGCCGGGTCGACGGCTGCTGGATGGGAATCGATCAGGCAGCGCATGTGATCGAAAGCCTGTTGTCCATGAGCTATGAGGAGCGGGTTGCCAATCCCTGCATCGGAGCGGAACGCGCGGATCTGGTGCTCGCCGGCTGCGCGATCCTTGATGCGATCCGGCTGTCGTTTCCCTGCCGACGCCTGCGCGTTGCCGATCGCGGATTGCGCGAGGGCATGTTGGTGCAGATGATGCGCCAGGATGGCGCCTGGGAGACTTCGCGCTGACATGACAGCATCAGGAAGCCGACGGCACGTGCAGCTGCAATCGGCAAAGAGCCGGTCGCATTCCTCGCGCCTTTGGCTCGAGCGCCAGCTCAACGATCCGTATGTGGCACGAGCAAAGCGCGAAGGCTGGCGTGCGCGTGCGGCCTACAAGCTCATCGAGATGGATGACGAGCATCATCTCATGAAACCGGGCACCCGCGTCGTGGACTTAGGCGCCGCGCCAGGCAGCTGGAGCCAGGTGGCAGCGAGACGCGTGCAGGCCGCGCCGGGGAAGGGACGCGTCATTGCCGTTGATCTCATCGACATGGCGCCAATCCCGGGGGTTGAATTTCTCCGTCTCGATTTCCTCAGCGAGCGCGCTCCCGACGCGATCAAGTCCGTGCTGGAAGGCGCGGCCGATGTGGTGCTCTCCGACATGGCGCCGAATGCTACCGGGCACCGCCGGACTGACCATTTCAAGATCATGGCGCTCGCGGAAGCCGCGGCTCAGTTCGCAATCGAGGTGCTCGCTCCGGGAGGCAGCTTGTTGTGCAAGGTCCTGCAGGGAGGCACCGAGGCAGATCTTCTGGCGAGCCTCAAGCGTGATTTCATGCGGGTGAAGCACGTGAAACCGCGGGCAAGCCGCGTCGATTCGGCTGAGCTTTATCTCCTCGCCTTGGGTTTTCGCGGAAAGCAGGCGCGATAGGCACGAAGCCCGCTAGAATTTCTGCTCAACCCGTGCTAACGACCCTCGCCAACCCACAATCGGGCCGCCGAGTGACGCGCGAAGCCGCTGTTTCGCCGCGCATGGAACCTATCCAGCTCGATCGAGCCCTTAAACGAGCCCGCGAATCGGGCGACTGGGACGGTCATGGATCAGGACAGTAACGGGATCCTGCGCGAAGCACTCACTTTCGATGACGTGCTGCTCAAGCCCGGATTGTCCGAGTTGCTTCCCTCGGATGCGGACATCCGCACGCGCATCACGCGCGAGATCGCGCTCAACATTCCGATCGTAGCCTCGGCCATGGATACGGTAACCGAGGCCAAGATGGCCATTGCCATGGCACAGGCGGGCGGTCTTGGCGTCATTCACCGCAATGTGAGTGCCGACGAGCAGGCCGCGCAGGTGCGCCAAGTGAAAAAGTTCGAATCCGGGATGGTGGTGAACCCGCTCACCATCGCGCCAGGGGCCACCCTTTCGGAAGCGCTTGCGCTCATGAAGGAGCACAGCATTTCGGGCATTCCGGTGGTGGAAGGCGGCGGCGACGGGCGAGCGGGCAAGCTCGTCGGCATATTGACCAACCGGGATGTGCGATTTGCCAATGACCCGCGCCAGAAAGTGGCCGAGCTGATGACGAAAGACCGGCTCGTCACGGTGCGTGAAGGCGTAAGCCAGGAAGAGGCAAAGCGGCTCCTTCATCAATACCGCATCGAGAAGCTTCTGGTCGTCGATGATCAGTACCGCTGCGTCGGGCTCGTTACCGTCAAGGACATAGAAAAAGCCGTTGCCAATCCACACGCCTGCAAGGACGAGCAGGGGCGCCTGCGTGTAGCCGCGGCCACGAGCGTCGGCGATTCCGGTTTGCATCGGACCGAGCGGCTGATCGAAGCGGGCGTCGATCTCATCGTGGTCGATACGGCGCACGGCCACTCGCGCGCGGTGCTTGAGGCGGTCACGCGCATCAAGCGATTGTCCAATGCGGTGCAAGTCGTGGCTGGCAACATTGCCACTGCCGAAGGGGCGAAGGCGCTGATCGATGCGGGTGCCGACGCAATCAAGGTCGGCATTGGCCCGGGCTCGATCTGCACGACGCGGGTGATTGCCGGGGTGGGTGTGCCTCAACTCACAGCGATAATGGATGCGGTTGAAGCCGCACACGACAGCCGAACCCCCGTGATTGCCGATGGCGGGATCAAATTTTCGGGTGATCTGGCCAAGGCGCTTGCTGCGGGCGCAGCCTGCGCCATGATCGGTTCGTTGCTTGCCGGAACCGACGAGACGCCCGGCGAAGTATTTCTGTATCAGGGACGCTCCTACAAGACATATCGCGGCATGGGATCGGTAGGTGCCATGGCGCGCGGCTCGGCCGACCGTTACTTCCAGCAGGACATCAAGGATTCGCTCAAGCTCGTTCCGGAAGGCGTCGAAGGGCAGGTGCCGTACAAAGGGCCTGCGGCGACGGTCGTGCACCAGCTCGCCGGCGGCCTACGCGCTGCCATGGGCTATGTGGGCGCGCGCACGCTTGCCGAGTTGCACCAGAAGGCGGAGTTCGTGCGCGTCTCCAGCGCTGGGATGCGCGAGAGCCATGTGCATGACGTCACCATCACGCGCGAGAGCCCCAACTACCCCAGCCGCGGTTAGGGGATGACGCCCGGGGCACGGATTTCCGCGGCCATTGAAGTCATTGCTGATATCGAGGCGCGCCGCCGGCCGGCGGTCGATGTGCTCAAAGACTGGGGCCTTTCCCACCGGTTTGCCGGCTCGGGTGATCGTGCGGCAATTGCTGGGCTTGTCTACGACGCTCTGCGGCGCCGCGCCTCAAGCGCACACGTCATGGGGGAGGGAAGTGCGCGCGCGGTGGTGCTCGGCGCATTACGGCTTGCGCGGTCGCTCGATGCCGAGGCAATCGACAAGCTAGTGAATGGGGCGCGTTTTGCACCTCCACCCTTGACCGGGGATGAGCGCGCGCGGCTCCATTCACCTGAGCTTGCCGACGCGCCGCCTTGGATTCGCGGGGACTATCCTGAATGGATCGACCCATACCTTTGCCGCACGTTTGGCGAGGATCGTACCGCCGAGGGCGCGGCCCTTACGGCGCGCGCGCCGCTTGATCTGCGCGTCAATGTGCTCAAGTCCAATCCCGATTCTGCGGCGCAAGCGCTGTCTCACCTTGCAACTTTGCGTACGCCTTGGTCGCCCGTCGGATTACGGGTCGCGCGCAGGCCTGAGGATAAAGGTCCCGCAATCCACGCCGAGCCGCTCTTTCTCAAGGGCGGCATCGAGATCCAGGACGAGGGATCCCAGCTCGCTTCCCTGCTCACGGTGCCAAACCCCGGCGAGCAGGTAATTGATCTCTGTGCCGGCGCTGGCGGCAAGACGCTGGTCCTTGCGGCCCTGATGCAAAACCGGGGGCAAATCTACGCCACGGATTTGGACAAGCGCCGGCTCGCGCCGATTCATGCGCGGCTCGCGCGCGCGGGCGTTCACAACGTGCAGGTCAGGACGCCCAAAGCGCGTGAAGAGGTGCTCGCCGATCTGAACGAGCATGCCGATCTCGTGCTTCTCGATGCGCCCTGCACCGGCACCGGGACGTGGCGGCGCAATCCCGACGCCAAATGGCGGCTGCGCCCCGGAGCTCTGGCGATCCGGCTCAAGCAACAAATCGAGCTGTTCGACCGCGCCGCGCCTTTGGTGAAGCCGGGCGGTCGGCTCGTTTACGTCACCTGCTCGGTGTTGACGGAAGAGAACGAAGATCAGGTGCGTGACTTTCGCACGCGCCATCCGCAGTTTACGACCGTTCCGCCGGCCGAGGTCTCAAACGCGCTGGGTGACCGCGCGACCGAGTTCCGCAATGCCGTGCTCACATCAGAGGCGGGGCTTCTGATGACCGCGCGCCGCACGGGCACCGATTGCTTCTACGTTTCGGTTTTGACGAGAAACCGAATCTAGCTGAGGTCATCGCGATGCATGCGCCACTCTCCGAGTTCGTTCACCTCTGGCACGACTTTTACGTGCTGCTCGGCACCGCCGCAGCCACGTTGGTCGGGCTGATGTTCGTCACCGCCACGATCGGCACAAACCTGTTCACGGAAGCAAACCGGGAGGCCATGCGGGCGTTTCTCAGCCCCACGGTTGTCCATTTCAGCACCGTGCTCCTCGTTTGCATCGCGGCTGTCATTCCTGACGAGAGCTGGCGCAGCTTTGCCATCCTGCTCGCCGTCTGCGGCGTTGTCGGGCTCGTCCATTCTGCAAGGGTGTGGCTGCAACTTTTCGTCCGCCGGACCTTCAGGGTGGACGTAATGGACCGCCTGTTTTACGCGCTTATTCCGGTGTTGGGTTATGTGCTCGTTCTCGCCTCCGCGGTGCTCCTGTTCATGCAGTGGGCGACGGGCCTGCTGGTGCTTGCAGCCGCACTCATGACCCTGCTCCTTGCCGGCATACGCAACGCTTGGGACATGACCACGTTCATCGTCATACGTACCCCGGCTTTGGGAGTCTCGCCCCAGGAGCGGGGCGGGACGGGGGACGACGGGGAAGGTCGTGCCGCCGCGCTTGACCGGACCCCGGACCGGCCGCACATAGGTCGGCAATGACCGTACTCGATTCCGTGTGCGCGCGCGATGCTGCCCCCGCAGCGAAACCGACGCACGATCGCATTCTCATCATCGATTTCGGCTCGCAGGTGACGAAGCTGATCGCGCGCCGGGTGCGCGAGGAGCATGTCTATTGCGACATTGTGCCTTTTCAGAAAGCGGAGGCTGCTCTCGATCCCTTGCCGAAAGGCATCATTCTCTCGGGCGGCCCTGCTTCGGTGCTCGATGCGAACGCCCCGCTCGCGCCGGCCGCCGTCTACGAAGCGGGCGTGCCGGTGCTCGGCATCTGTTATGGCGAACAGGCCATGGCCTTGCAGCTCGGCGGGCGCGTCGAAGCGGGCCACCATGCCGAATTTGGGCGCGCGGAAGTGCTGGTGACCGCGGAATCGCCCCTCCTGGAAGGCACCTGGCGCGCCGGCGAACGCTATCCAGTATGGATGAGCCACGGCGACCGGGTCACGCGCCTGCCGGAGGGTTTTTCTGTGCTGGCGAGCTCGCCGAACGCGCCCATCGCGATGATCGGTGACGAGCGGCGCCGGTTCTTTGCCACGCAATTTCATCTCGAAGTCGTGCACACGCCGCACGGCGCGGCGCTCTTGCGCAATTTCGTGCGCAGGATCGCGGGCTGCCGCGGCGATTGGACCATGCGCGCCTTCCGCGATGAAGCGATTGCGCATATCCGCAAGAAGGTCGGCAGCGCGCGCGTGATCTGCGGCTTGTCGGGCGGCGTCGATTCGGCGGTCACTGCCGTGCTCATCCACGAGGCGATCGGCGCACAACTCACCTGCGTCTTTGTCGATCATGGGCTCCTGCGGCTCGGTGAGGCGGAGAAGGTGATCGCGCTCTTTCGCGACAGTTACAACATTCCGCTCGTGAATGTGGAGGCCGGGCGCATGTTTCTCGAAGCGCTCGCGGGGGTGAGCGATCCCGAACGCAAACGCAAGATCATCGGCAAGCTGTTCATCGAGGTGTTCGAGGCCGAGGCGAAAAAGCTCGGCGGCGCTGAATATCTGGCGCAGGGCACGCTCTATCCGGACGTGATCGAGAGCGTCTCCTTCACCGGCGGACCTTCGGTCACAATCAAGTCGCACCACAATGTGGGCGGGCTGCCGGAGCGCATGAACATGCAGCTCATTGAGCCGCTGCGAGAACTTTTCAAGGACGAGGTGCGCGCGCTGGGTCGCGAACTCGGACTCCCCGAAGCCTTTGTCGGCCGCCATCCGTTCCCTGGTCCCGGGCTCGCAATCCGCTGCCCGGGCGAGATCACCCCCGAGAAGCTCGAGATCCTGCGCCGGGCCGACGACGTTTTCATTGAGGAGATCAGGCGCGCGGGAGTCTACAACGACATCTGGCAGGCGTTCGCCCTCTTGCTTCCGGTGCGCACGGTCGGAGTCATGGGCGATTATCGTACCTATGATTATGTGGTGGGCCTGCGCGCCGTCTCGTCTACGGACGGCATGACGGCGGATTTCTATCCGTTCGACATGAAATTCATTGCCCACGTCGCGACCCGCATCATCAACGAGGTGAAGGGCGTCAATCGGGTCGTGTACGACGTCACCTCGAAACCGCCGGGCACGATCGAGTGGGAGTAGGCTGCGCTTTCGCTCATGCGGGCTACAGCCTCAATTGATTTTCAGATCAAGCGCGTTGATCACGGGAGCCCAGCGGGCGATCTCGTTTTCGATCACCTCGCGGAACTGGGCCGGTGAATTGCCGACCGGCAGCATGAGCTGAGTTGAAAGCTTTTCCCGGAAATCGTGCTCCGCCATCACACGCAGCACCTGTGCGTGAATGGCTGCAAGCATCGCGTCCGGTAATCCCGCAGGCGCAATCATGCCGAGCCAGGCATCGGCCTCGAGGTCAATTCCGGCCTCTTTCAATGTGGGCGTGTCCGGCAGAAACGGAGAGCGCTCGGGGGTTGATACGGCAAGCATCTTCACCGTTCCGGACGCGAGATGGGGCGTCACCGCGATGGCGGGCAGACACGCCATCTGCGCGTCGCCGCGTATGATGGCGGTCATTGCCTGCGGCGAGGACGCATAAGGGATGTGCACGACCTTGGTGCCGCTCTTGAGCGCAATCGCCTCCAAGGCGAGATGGGAAAGCGAGCCGATGCCAAAGCATAGTTGTATTTGCCCGGTTGCTCCCTGAGGAGCCCGACAAGCTCGCGCGCGCTGCCGATGCCAAGCCCGGCGTTGATGACGAGCGCGCTCGGCTGGGTGATCAGCTGGGTGATGGGCGCGATGTCCTTTCGTGGATCATAGGGCAGGTACGAAAACAGGAGCGTGTTGATGGCGAGCGGTCCGCCGATCGAGACGCCCAGGGTTGCGCCGTCGGGAGTCGCCTTGGCAACCGCATCCGTTCCGAGGTTTCCGCTTGCGCCGGGCTTGTTCTCGACGATGAAAACTTGGCCCGTCTGATGCTGCAGTCCCTCGGCGAGCAGGCGC
Organism: Xanthobacteraceae bacterium; assembly: GCA_040510075.1. Taxonomy (GTDB): domain Bacteria; phylum Pseudomonadota; class Alphaproteobacteria; order Rhizobiales; family Xanthobacteraceae; genus VAZQ01. The sequence continues at coordinate 40,457 of JBEVJT010000228.1, forward strand.
GCCACCATATCGGGCTTTGAAGCGGGCCCGAACGGCACGATTATCCTCGTCGTCTTCGCCGGCCAGTCCTGCGCGGTCGCGGGCGCGAGCAGGAGGCAGGACATCAAGATCGCCAGCGTGGTTCGCATGCCGTGCATCCTCCTCCGCTCATTCCGCGCAAGCGGGATTCCAGCAGACCGGGTCCCGGCTTTCGCCGGGACGAACGGTTGATGTCCTGGTTTCTCTCGTCGCTCAATTCGCGCTACGCTCCCATCCATGGGCAAGCTTTTGCTGGGGCTAGCGCTGTTCATCGGCACGCATGTGTTTGTGACGCTGCGCGGCGCGCGCGCTGCCGTCGTCGACACCATTGGGGAGCGGCCCTACAAGGCACTAGTCGCGGTCCTTTCGGTCGTGGGTATCCTGCTCATCGGCTTCGGTTTCGGCAAATACCGCGCGAGCGGCTGGATCGACGTCTGGTATCCGCCGCATTGGACCTATTACGTCACCGAGCTGCTCATGTGGCCGGCGAGCATATTCGTGGTGGCCGCCTACATCCGCGGCAATATCTGGCGCCAGCTCAGGCATCCCATGCTGGTCGGCATCAAGACCTGGGCTGTCGCGCATCTCATCTCGAACGGGGATCTGGGCTCCATTATCCTTTTCGGCTCGTTTCTCCTCTGGGCAGGATATGACCGGGCCAGCCTGAAATATCGGACAGACCCGGGCTCACCCGCTTTGCCCGTCAATGGTCGGCGTAATGACGTGATCGCGATTGTCGTCGGGACCGTGCTCTATGTGCTGCTCGGTCTCTTTTTTCATCCACTCGTGGTTGGGCACGCGGTATTTGGCCGCGCGGCATTTTAGGGATGCGATGATGTCGGCGCAGAGCGAAGAGACGCGGATCACCGCACCCGAGATTCGCGCGCGCAAAGGCAGAGAGCCGATTGTTGCGCTCACCTCCTACCATGCGCACACGGCGCGCCTCCTCGATCGGCATTGCGATCTCCTCCTCGTCGGCGATTCGCTCGGCATGGTGATGCACGGATTCGAAAGCACCGTGCCGGTGACGCTCGATATGATGATCCTGCAGGGACGCGCGGTGATGCGCGGCTCGCAACGCGCGCTCGTGGTCGTCGACATGCCGTTCGGATCCTACGAAGCCTCGAAGGAGCAGGCGTTCGGGTCGGCCGCGCGCGTCATGAAGGAGACGGGCTGCGGGGCGATCAAGGTGGAGGGCGGCCGGCGCATGGCCGACACGATTGCGTTTCTCGCCGAGCGTGGGGTGCCGGTGATGGGTCACATCGGCCTCACGCCCCAGTCCATCAATGCCCTCGGCTCGTTTCGCGCGCAAGGCCGGGAAGAGGAGCAGTGGGGCCCCATCGAGGACGATGCGCGCGCGGTAAGCGAGGCGGGAGCGTTCTCGCTCGTCATCGAGGCAGTGGCCGAGCCGCTGGCGCGGCGTATCACCCCGGCCGTGCCTATTCCGACCATCGGAATCGGCGGCAGCGCCGCGTGCGACGGCCAGATCCTGGTGCTCGAAGACATGCTCGGGCTGTCCTCGCGCGTGCCGAAATTCGTCAAGCGCTACGCCGAGCTTGGCCCGGCCATCGAGGCTGCCGTTGCCGCCTATGCGGCAGATGTTCGCAGCCGCGCCTTTCCGGCTTCCGAACACGTCTATCCGATGCGGGCCAAAAAAACGGGGACCGGTTGACGATCAAGGGCTTACGGCGAGGCGCCAGGCCGCGCTTTGCCTTGCCTGCGCCACATCGCTGGGCTTAGCTCCCGCCGCTGGGATTGCGCTACCCAGCCGCGCGCAGGGGAATCCGTGGCCGATATTTTCCGGGAAGTAGACGAGGAAGTCCGGCGCGAACAGCTCCAAAAGCTGTGGCAGCGTTACGGCAGTTATATTGTCGCGCTCCTCCTACTGATCGTTGCGGGCGTGGGAGCCTGGCGCGGCTATGCGTACTGGCAGGCGAAAAAGGCGGCTGAAAGCGGTGCTGCATTCGAAGCTGCCACGACGCTTGCCGAGGCGGGAAAGCACAGCGAGGCGGAGGCGGCGTTCGCGAAACTCGCCGCCGACGGTACCGCGGGCTATCGTAATCTTGCGCGCATGCGCGCGGCCTCGGAACTTGCGCAAACCGATCCAAAGGCGGCGGTGGCCGCATATGAGAAGATCGCCGCTGACAGCGCGTCTGGGCCGGATTTGCAGGATTTGGCAGCCGTCCGCGCCGGAGCCCTGCTGATCGATGCGGGGAATTTTGCGCAAGCGCGCCTTGCGCTCGAGCCGGCTGCGGCCAACGAGCGCGCGTTTCGGCATACCGCGCGCGAATTGCTGGTGCTTGGCGCGACGCGCGCCGGCGATACCGTACTCGCAAAACGCTGGCTCGATCTGATGATGACCGATCCGCAGACACCCGCCGGAACGCGCTCGCGCGTGGAGATGCTTGCCGCCTTGAGCATGCCGGAAACGAAAAGCGAGGTGCGCTGAATGAAAAGCCGCACGCGGACATTCCTTCTGCTGATGAGCTTTGCGGGCGCATTGCTGCTTGCGGGCTGCGACAGCTTCGATCCGACGGAAATGTTCGACCTGGAGTTTCTCAACACCAAGAAAAAGCTCCAGGGTGACCGCAGGCCCGTATTTCCCGAGGGCACCCCTGGCGTGCCCCAGGGCGTGCCGCCCGAACTTGTTCGCGGCAATCAGGTTCAGGCTCAGCCCGAAACCACCCAGTCGGTGCCGCAACAAGTTGCTGCGGAGCCGGCCGAGGCGAAATCTGAACCGAAGCCGAAAGCAAAGCCCAAGCCGAAGGTGGCGGCCAAGCCCAAGCCGCCGGAGTCGGCAACCGCTTCCGCGGCGCAACCGGCCGCACCGCAGTCGCCATGGCCCGAGCCACCGGCTGCGCAACAGAAGCAGACCGCCGGCGCGTGGCCCTCGACGCCGCAAAATCAGAGTCAGAGCGGCGTGCAGTGGCCGGAGCCGCCGCCCACATACAGCGATCGCACGCGCGCCCAGTAAACGCGGCGGACTGTCATTGCCGGGCTTGACCCGGCAATCCATTCCTTAGCCAAAAGCGGTGACTTCGGATTGTCACCAAGAAGATAGATGCGCGGGTCACGCCCGCGCATGACGGGAGGATCATGCCCTTTACCGTCGCCATTGTGGGACGGCCGAACGTCGGCAAATCGACGCTGTTCAACCGGCTCGTCGGAAAACGCCTCGCGCTCGTGGATGACAGTCCGGGCCTGACCCGCGACCGTCGCGAAGGCCGGGCGCGCCTGGGCGATCTCGAATTCACCGTCTTCGACACGGCCGGGCTCGATGAAGCTCCCTCGGAAACGCTCACCGGCCGTATGCAGGCGCAGACGCGCGCGGCGATTGCCGCATCCGACGCCGTGCTGTTTCTCATGGACGCGCGCGCAGGCATCTTGCCCGCCGATCGCGCGTTTGCGGATGTCGTGCGCGCCTCCGGCAAACCGACGATCCTGGTCGCGAACAAGTGCGAAGGCAAAAGGCTTTCGATCCAGGAGGGGTTCGAGCTCGGACTTGGCGAACCCATTCCCATTTCGGCCGAGCACGGAGAAGGGCTCGCCGACCTTTATGCAGCGCTGCGCGCCGCCTTGCCCGAACAGACAAGTCGCGTCGCTGAGGCGCGCTCAGAGCCACCAGCCGAGAAGCCAATCCGCATAGCCGTGGTCGGCCGGCCAAACTCCGGCAAATCGACCTTGGTCAATCGGCTTCTGGGTGAAGAGCGGCTCCTGACCGCGCAGGAAGCCGGCACGACGCGCGATGCGATTGCGGTCGATCTGTGGTGGCAGGGACAAACATTTCTTGTGCATGACACTGCAGGCCTGCGCCGCCGCTCGCGTGTGCAGGACAAGATCGAAAAGCTCTCGGTCGCCGATGCGCTCAATGCGGTGCGATTTGCCGACGTGGTGATCCTGCTCATGGACGCGCAGGCCCCTTACGAAGAACAGGACTTGCGTATTGCCGATGGCATCGAGCGCGAGGGTCGAGCGCTCGTCGTCGGAATGAACAAATCGGATCTCTTCGAGAGCAGTCGCCGCGCGCCGAAAGATTTGCGCCAGGAGGCCGACCACTGGCTGCCGCAGCTCAAGGGCGTGCCGGTCGTCGCGGTCTCAGCGCTGACGGGCCAGGGCATCGAGAGACTCATGCACGCGGTGGTCGAAATATACGCAACCTGGAACAGGCGCGTGGAGACGAGCGCGCTCAATCGCTGGCTGGCGGATGTTTCTGCAGCGCATCCGCCGCCGGCAGTGAAGGGGCGGTCGCTGCGCCTCAACTACATCACGCAGCCAAAGAGCAGACCGCCCAGCTTCGTGCTGTTCGCGAGCCGGATTGATGCATTTCCTGACTCCTATCGCCGCTATCTCGTCAACAACCTGCGTGAGGCGTTCGATCTGGGCGGCACACCCCTCCGCCTCACGCTGCGCGAGAAGAAGAACCCCTATGCGGGGCGAAGGAAACCGTCATTCCGGGGCGCCGCGAAGCGGCGAACCCGGAATCCATAACCACAGGCTTGGGGTTATGGATTCCGGCTCTCCGCCTTCGGCGTCGACCGGAATGACGCTGGTGGTTGAGAGTTCATATGCCCGCGCAGCGCCGCGAGGCGGCGGTCGCGCCGGCGCATGCGTGCAGCAATCTCTGCCTCACTCGGTGCGCGGCCCCATTGCGAGAGAATCGTATCGAGCTTAGGCGACTGATAGATCGCCTCGTCGGCGTCGCTCAACGCGGCGAGGCTTGTGCCATAGCGGCGGCAATAGTCCGGAATGCCGCCGGGCGCATTCAGCTCGATGGTTTCGAATGGCCCCATGAACGACCAGCGCAGGCCGAGGCCATTCTTCAACGTGTGATCGAGATCCTGCGGCGTCACATAGCCGTCTTCCACCAGGCGAAACGCTTCCGACAGCAGCACCGCCTGCAGGCGATTGAGAATGAAGCCGTCGATCTCGCGTTTCACGACGATCGGGACCTGGCCGACAGCGGCATAGATTTCCTTCGCGCGCGCGATGGTTTCGGCCGACGTCCAGGGAGCGCCGACGAGCTCGACCAGCGGAATGAGATGCGGCGGGTTGACCGGATGCGCGATAAGACAGCGATGCCGGCCGGAGAGATCCTTGGTGAAGCGGCTCGCCACAATGGTTGAGCTGGAGGAGGCGAGGATTGCGTCGTCAGGGGCGAGCTTGTCGAGCTCGGCAAAGATGCTGAGCTTCGCGGCGAGCGTCTCGGGGGTGTTTTCCTGAACGAAAGTTGCGTTCTCGACCGCGGCAGCGAGCGTATCGGCTACGCGCACGCACCCGCGGAGAGATTCCCGGATATCGCTGCGCTCATCCGGGCCACGAAGCTGCGCCAGGGCATCGCGCGCAACCGCAGCGTCGGTGTCATAGAGCGCGACTTCGCAGCCGGCGCGGGCGAACACGATGGCCCAGGCGCGGCCAATGAGGCCTGCGCCGACAATGGCAACGCGTTGGGCTAGAGCCACAGTGTCTTCCTCCTCAATGCGAGATCGTCCTTGAGCAACTGCGAGCTGCCGGTGAACGTCACCGCGCCGCGCTCGAGCACGACGGTGCGGTCGGATAGCGCGAGCGCAAGATCGAGGTGATGATCGACGATGATCATCGCCACTTCGTGACGCATGCGGTCGAAGGCGTCGAACAGCTCTTCTGTAATCGCCGGCGAAAGCCCCTCGAACGGTTCGTCGAGCAGCAGTACGCGTACGTCGCCTGCGAGCGCGCGCGCAATGGCGGCCATCTGCTGCTCGCCGCCGGAGAGATAGTCGGCCGGCGTGCGCCAGCGTTCGGCGAGCCTCGGAAAGAATTCGATGATACGGTCATCGTCCCAATGAATGCCGTTGCCGGTGCGGCGCTTGAGCCGGCCGAGGGCGAGATTATCGGCGACGCTCATGCCGGCGAAGAGGCCGCGACCCTGCGGCACATAGCCCATGCCCCGCCTGGCGATCTGCGCGGACGGCAGCCGCGCCACATCATCGCCGGCGAGCCGGATCGAGCCTGACTGAGACGGCGTAATGCCGACCAGCGTCTTGAGCAGCGTGGACTTGCCGGCGCCGTTGCGGCCAAGCAGCGCCACGATTTCTCGCTCGTGCACGTCGAGCGAGACGCCGGTGAGAATGTGGCTCTTGCCATAGAACGTCTCGACCTTGTCGACCGAGAGGAGTGTCGTCGACGGAACGGCGACAGACGTGCGCGGCTTTGCGGCGAGTGCGGCGCTGCCCGATCCCACATAGATTTCGGTCACCTTGGCGTCGCCGCGTGCGTCCGCCACTGTGCCGTCGAGCAACACCTTGCCCTCACTCATCACCGTGACGTGGTCGGCGATCGCAAACACGCGGTCGATGTCGTGCTCGACGAACAGCACAGGGATTTCGGCAGAGATTGTTTTCACGAGCGCAGCGACGCGGGCGCGTTCCGTCGCCGATAGCCCGGCAAGCGGTTCATCGAGGAGAAGGATGCGTGGGCGCGTTGCGAGCGCGATACCGAGATCGAGCAGGCGCTGTCCGCCATACGAGAGAGAAGCCGCTTCCGCGCGCTCGATGCCGGCAAGCCCCAGGAAAGCGATGAGCTCGGCCGTCTCGGCATTCACGTCGGCAAGACCGGCGCTCGCGCGCCAGAATGCAAAGCGCTCCGCGTGGCGTGCCTGCACGGCGAGCCGCACGTTCTCCACAACCGTCAGCGAGGGAAAGAGATTGGTGATCTGAAACGAGCGGCCGACGCCCGCGGCGCTGATGCGTTCGGGCCGGAGCCCCGCAATCGAGCGGCCCTCCAGCTCGATAGTGCCCGCATCGGGCGGATAGAGGCCAGACAGAAGATTGAACGCGGTGGTCTTGCCGGCGCCGTTGGGACCGATGAGCGCATGCAACGTGCGATCGTTGACCGCAAAGCTCGCACCGTCGACCGCGTGAATGCCGCCGAAATGTTTGACGAGGTTGTTGGCCACGAGGACCGGCGCGACGCTTCCGTGCTCGCGCCGATAGAGGGCGGGCAGGGGCGCGTCAGGTGCGATGGCGCGTGCCGCCATGGCGGCGGCTTCGATGCGTTTTGCGCGCCAGGGCGCGGTCAGCCGGCCGGCGACGCCGACGAGCCCGGTGGGCGAAAACACGATGAAGCCGACGAACAGGACGCCGAACCAGAGCAGCCAGTTTGGTGTCCAGATCGACAGAAACTCGCGGAACAGAATGAAGAACAGTGCGCCTAGCGCGGGGCCGAGAAAGCTGCGCATGCCGCCGATCACCACCATGGCGATCAGCTCGCCGGAGAACGACACGGAGAGCGGCTCGGCGGAGGCGAAACGGTGGTTGAAAATGGAGATCACGCCGGCGATCGCGACGAC
>JBEVJT010000229.1:0-2882 GCA_040510075.1 Xanthobacteraceae bacterium
AGTTCACGCCGATCTTCGCGGTGTTGATGCCGTCGAAGTGTTGGTTGAAGCGGAACCGTGCGCGTCTCCCGCTGCAGCGCGGTGGTAATGGGGGTCGACACTGCGAGGATCACGTCGGGTTGCAGGGCGAGCAGTTCCTTCGCGAACATAGGCGCCTGAACACCGGCCGGCGCCAAGCGATAAAATCGATCCGTACATTGTACCCTCCGACCATCCAAGCCTATCGAGCTCGTGCCGGAATCCCGTAAGACGTGCTTTGGTGCCTGAATCGTCCTGAGCAAAGGACATCAGCACACCCGATCCGCCGCACGCGCTCAGTCAGTTGCGCCCGCGCCGCGAGCGGCCACACCACCGTCGCGCCGCCGAGCAGTGTGATGAACTCCCGCCGTCTCAAAAAGCGGATTGTGCATTACGGCAAATTTGGACGCCAATGTGCGCCGGCGCTTTCGGGACTTGGCGAGCGCTGCAGCAATGCTCCCACCGTGGTTGTCGCCTCGTCGATTAGGTTTTGCTGGTAGCGATAGAACATTTCGTCTCCCATCGGGGTAATGAAAGAATTTGTGTAGCGCTGGCAGCGGGCGCGCAGTGCCATCAGTCGGTCCATGATCGCCTGGGCGGCAGCGCGCTTCTCCGAGTACGCCATCACGGTTTCTGCCGGCAGCTCGCGCATTTGCGCGTGCGTGAGCTTTGGATTGACAAGTCCCTTGAGCCCTGTCTCGAGCTTCTCGCGCGTGGCATCGATCCGCCAGAGGCGGAATCGGCTGTATGCCTTCATTCCGTTGAAAAGAACTGTCGCGGCCATGAACAGATAGACCCAGTAGGCCGGCGACAAGAGATTCATCAGCCACGGGAAGTATCGATCGGCAATCTCGGGCTCGCCGGTCAGAAAGAATTGCTGCGCCGAAGGGGCGAGCCTTAATGCCGTGGCGGAGCTCGTCGAGGTTGGCGGATTGCCGCGCGTGAAACCCGGAAGCTCCGCCGCGACCAGCATCAGCAGCGCCACCCGGTCGGCCCGCTGCGCACACGAACTGGTGACAAGCAAGGTTGCCAGCTGTGCGATTGGCTTGTCGGCTGCAGGAAGCGAGCGCACCAGATCATATCGGCCCGCCGGTATGCGGCCGATACTGAGCCACGGATAACGCGCAATCAGGCCCTGCAGATCCTGGGGCGACACCACATCCAGGTTATGCTGACGGATGACGTCGCGCAGAAATTCGGCGTCCTCCTGCATGACGAAAGCGGCGAGGTCGAGCTTTCCCTCCGCCACTAGTCCCGCCTGCTCCTGCAATTCATGGTGGGAGAGGTGGGCATTGAGCTCGCGGAGGTCTGCATCCTCGAAAAGCTGCCGCATGAGGTAAGCGGTGCCGGAGCCTTCCGGCCCGATGCCGATGGATGCACCGCGCAAGTCGGAGAAGTTGCGAAAGGAATGGCCTTGTCTGCCGAGCAGCAGCAGGGACTCCGGCTTCGGCAACCGGCCAAGGAGCTCGAGCCGCGTGTCGGCGGGCACCGGCGTGCCGTCCTGAATGAGAGCGAACATCTCGGCGCAATGCCCCCGGTCGGCGGCGAGACGGTTGACGTTCTCGATCGAGCCTGCCGTCGCGATGACCGTGAGCGTGCCGTGCTCCCGCTTGGCACGTTCGGCGAGGCGCGTGGCCAGCGCGTAATACTGGCCTCCTTGCGAGCCGGTAAGGATCGATGCGCGCAGGTAGCTGTAGTCGTGGACTATGCCGTAACCTGCCGCAAGCGCCGCGACCACTGCGGCGGCGATCATGAGAAGCAAAAAGCGGACAAATCCCTTGCCGAGCCACGCGGCCGCCGAAGCCGCGATCGGAGTTTTGAGGGCGCGGCGATCCACTACAGCCTGCGGCCTGCAATCAGCCCAACGACAACGGCAAGGGCAAGCGTGCCCAGCAATGTCGGGCGGGAGCTGCGGCTCGCCGGTTTCGAGGTTTCCCCGCTGCCGCCTTGCATCAGCGCCTCGAACAAGGCCACCGGCTGCGCGATTTGCAGGCGCGGCCGTGGGGCCAGTCGCGGACGCCCCCAGACGAAAGCCACGGCAACGAGGATCAGCGCAACCACCAGCAAAGCGCCGCCGATCATGCCCAGCGCGGCGAGCGGATTCATCCGCATCGCAAGCCAGAAATAGAGCGCGATCAGACCGATAATGATTGCGCCGAGGACGGCGAGCACGGCGATGGCTGCGAGGGCGCCGATCAGAGCGGTGTAGCGGGTCTGGCGCCGAACCTGGTCTTTGCTCCAGCCGATCTGCCGATCGATGTCGGCGCGGACCGCGTCCAGCAATGGAACGAACATCAACTTCGTCCCCGCGAAAGCATCCCGATCATCACACCGACCACCAACGCGCCGACGATCGTGCCCAGTGGGTTGCGCGTGCCATGCCTTCGAGTTCGGATGCGAAGGTCTTGGCCTGCTCCTTAGTTGAGGAGACAAGCTCGGATCCGGCATCGGCTACTCCACTGGCGGCGCTGCCGACTTGCGAGACCGCCGTTTGGCCCAGGCTGCGAACAGTCTTTGCCGCCTCGCTGCCCGACTGCGATGCAAGACGCGTAAAACTATCCTTCAAACTTCCCAAATCCCGACGAAGCTTGTTGATTTCCTCGCTCAGGCCATCCTGGCCGCCACGCTCGCTAGGTGAAGGGGTGGAATTCATGTGGATCATCTCCCTGCTGTTGGGTGTCGCCACCCAGTCGGCTGGCTTAGGTGGCCAGATCGAATTCACAGCATGCGGCGCGACATCGATACCGCGATTACTGATGTCTTGGTTGCGGCTGACGCGTCTCGATCACGCCGCCAGCTTGAGCGCGCTGGAAATTTCCGCGATCGTTGCCTTCTCTGCGTCGCTCACCGCAACCCCGCCCATG
>JBEVJT010000230.1:0-7658 GCA_040510075.1 Xanthobacteraceae bacterium
CGCGGGTGAAGATGGCGACGCCGTTGCCGTATTCGTGCTCCGAGGGAAGCCGCAGCGCTTCCTCATAATCCTTGGCGCGCACGACCGAGAGTACCGGGCCAAAAATTTCCTCCTTGTAGATGCGCATGTCGGGGGTCACTTCGTCGAACAGACAGCCGCCCATGAAGAACCCGTTCTCATAGCCCTGCATCTTGAAATTGCGGCCATCGACTTTGAGATTGGCGCCCTCCTTGATGCCCACATCCACATAGTTCTTCACCTTGTTGAGGAGCTCCCGCGTGACCATGGGGCCGTAGTCCGCCTGCGTGTCGGTCGAGGGCCCGACTTTCAGGCTCTCAACGCGCGGAATGAGCTTGTCGACGAGGATATCGGCTGTCTTCTTGCCGACGGGAACGGCCACGGAGACCGCCATGCAGCGTTCGCCCGCCGATCCGTACCCCGCCCCGATGAGCGCATCTACCGCCTGGTCCATATCTGCATCGGGCATGACTACCATGTGATTCTTCGCGCCGCCAAAACACTGCACGCGTTTTCCCCGCGCGCAGCCGGTCGTGTAGATGTATTCGGCGATGGCGGTAGAGCCGACGAATCCGATCGCCCTGATGCGCGGGTCGGTGAGGATGGTGTCCACCGCCTCCTTGTCGCCGTTGACGACGTTGAGCACGCCGGGCGGCAGCCCAGCTTCCATCATGAGCTCGGCGAGTCGTAATGGCACGGAGGGGTCGCGCTCGGACGGCTTGAGGATGAACGCGTTGCCGCAGGCAATGGCGGGTGCGAACTTCCACATCGGGATCATAGCTGGGAAGTTGAATGGCGTGATGCCCGCGACAACTCCGAGCGGCTGGCGGACCGAAAATAGATCAATGCCTGGACCCGCGCCTTCGCTGAACTCTCCTTTCAGGAGATGGGGAATGCCGCAGGCGAACTCGACCACTTCGAGGCCGCGCTGGATATCGCCTTTCGAATCGCTGAATGTTTTGCCGTGCTCGGAAGAGAGAAGGCGCGCAAGAGCATCGAACTCCTTCTGCGCGAGCTCGAGAAACTTGAGCAGCACCCGCGCGCGGCGCTGCGGGTTGGTTGCCGCCCAGCCGGGCTGCGCCTGTTGCGCGTTGGCGATCGCCTGCTCGACTTCAGCCTTGCTCGCGAAGGCAACTTTCGCCTGGATCTCTCCGGTGTTTGGATTGAATACGTCACCGCTGCGGCCAGACGCGCCTTGCACCTGCTTGCCACCAATGAAATGGCCGATCTCGCGCATTTCTTTTTCCTCCCATTGTGCGAGCGCATGCCGCCTTGGCAGCCCGCCTTCGTTCCATTCAGATAGCCTAGCCGGGCGCCACCCGCAAAGTGCAGCAAAGGCTGCCGTCAGGGGCGAGGGATTCTCTGAACCGCCATGCGCAAAATGTATGCTGAAACGATGAAGGCGTGCGCAGCACGCCGGAACCAGTCCTTGTGCGGCATGTTGCTAGCGCAGAAGGCGTGATATACAGCTGCCCCTCTTTCGTACCCCCGAAGCATGATCCGTTCCTGCATGGTGATCGGTTTTTGAGGCAGGCATGCCGTCCACCATCGCTGCCGCCGGGGCCCTTCGTACGCAAGCTTCCTCGCGGTCCACCTTTTGGGGACTGACGCTCGGCACCATTGGCGTCGTCTTTGGCGATATCGGAACGAGCCCGCTCTACGCGTTCCGCGAAGCCATCAACGCCGCGGTTGCCGGCAGCGATGGGGCAGTTTTGCGCGAGCCGGTACTCGGGGTGCTGTCGCTCATTCTCTGGGCGCTGATCGTCATCGTCACGCTGAAATACGTGGTGATCCTGCTGCGCGCGGACAATGGCGGAGAAGGCGGCACGCTTGCGCTCATGGCGTTGGCGCAGCGCGCGCTCGGCAACCGTGCAGGGGTCGTGGCCCTGTGCGGGATCATCAGCGCTGCATTGTTCTATGGCGATGCGATGATCACACCGGCGCTTTCCGTGCTCTCCGCCGTCGAAGGTCTGAAAGTCGCAACCCCGGCCTTCGAGCATTACGTCGTGCCACTCACGGTTGTCATCCTGGTCGCGTTGTTTTCTCTCCAGGCGACAGGCACGTCCAAGGTTGCCTCGTTCTTCGGGCCGATCACAGCGGTGTGGTTCTTGGTCATCGCGATCGCAGGATTAGTGTCGGTGGTGCGCGATCCAGAAGTCCTTTTCGCCTTCAATCCGTATTACGCCGTCCGTTTCTTGACTACGCATGGAATGGTCGGCTTGATCACGCTCGGCGCCGTCTTCCTTGCGGTTACCGGCGCTGAGGCGCTCTACGCGGATCTCGGCCATTTCGGCCGCAGGCCCATCCAGACCGCCTGGGTGGGGTTTATGTTTCCAGCGCTGGCGCTGAATTATCTGGGACAGGGCGCGCTGGTGCTCGCGAATCCGAAGGCGCTCGAGAGTCCCTTCTTTCTGCTCTTTCCGGACTGGGCGCTGCTGCCCATGGTGGCGCTCGCTACCGCGGCGACGGTGATCGCCAGCCAGGCGGTGATTACCGGCACGTACTCAATGACGCAGCAGGCGATTCAGCTCGGGTTGCTGCCGCGTCTCGAGGTTCGACATACTTCCGAAGCCCATTACGGGCAGATCTATATGCCGCGGGTGAATCTTTTTCTGCTGGTCGGCGTGCTGCTGCTCGTTGGACTGTTTCGTTCGTCAAGCGCTTTGGCTTCTGCCTACGGCATAGCTGTCAGCGGTACGATGGTCGCCGACGGACTCATGGCTCTCGTGGTCGTGTGGAAAGTATGGCGCTGGTCCCCGCTTGCCGCCTGCGCCTTGATGACCCCGTTCTTGTTCGTTGATCTGACGTTCTTCGGCGCTAATCTGCTCAAGATATTCGAAGGCGCCTGGGTGCCGCTGGCGTTTGGCAGCCTGGTCATGACGACGATGTATACCTGGCGACGCGGTACTCGGCTTCTGCTCGAAAAGACCAGGCGTCAGGAAATCGGCCTCAGCGATCTGGTGCGCATGCTGGAGAAAAAGCCGCCTACACGGGTGCCGGGCACCGCGGTTTTTCTCACCAGCACCCCCGATTCCGCTCCGACTGCTCTGATGCACAGCCTCAAGCACTACAAGGTGCTGCACGAGCACAATGTCATTCTCACCATCAAGACGGAACAGACGCCCAGAGTAGAACCCAGCGAACGAGTGACCATCGAAAACGTCGGGGAGACATTCACGCGCGTGGGGCTGCGGTTCGGGTTCATGGAAAGTCCCAATGTGCCGAAAGCGCTTGCAATCGCGCGCAAGCTGGGCTGGACCTTCGACATCATGTCGACGTCTTTCTTCCTCTCTCGCCGTGCGCTCAAGCCGGCGGCACGCTCCGGCATGCCGCAGTGGCAGGACCGTCTTTTCATCATGCTGACCCGCATCGCCAACGACGCGACCGACTATTTCCAGATCCCGACGGGCCGGGTCGTGGAAGTCGGCACGCAGGTGACGATATAGGAAGGAGCATTCTTCATGGCTGCGCAACTTACCCGCGAAAACGTACGCGACCTCTCGCCAGAAGAGGTCGCGCGCGGCATTGCCGAAGGCACAGTGCTGCTGGTCGACGTGCGCGAGCCGAACGAAACCACGGTCGAGCGCTATCCGGAAGCGTTTTTTCTCCCCATGTCGCAATTCGATCCCGCCGCGATCCCCGATCCGCAAGGGAAACAGGTCGTGTTCGCATGCAGTGTGGGAGGCCGCTCGGTCAGGGCCTCGCTGATCGCCCAGGCCGCAGGCCTTCCATATAACGCGCATCTCGCGGGGGGCCTGAAGGCCTGGAAGGCGGTCGGACTGCCCACGCAAGAGTAATGCCCGCCGCGACCATGAACTTTGTTGCCGCAACGCTTGCAGCGCTGATGTTGTTCAGCACTGCCGAGGCGGCGGAACGCGTGGTCAATGTCTATAACTGGTCGGATTACGTCGCGCCGAGCGTGGTCGAGAGCTTCACGAAAGAAACGGGCATCCGGGTCCGCTACGACACTTTCGATTCGAACGACACGCTCGAAACAAAGCTGCTCGCCGGCAAATCCGGGTACGACGTGGTGGTACCGACCGCCTATTTCATGGAGCGCCAGATCAAGATCGGCATCTTTCAGAAACTCGACAAGACCAAGCTGCCGAACCTCGCGAACATGTGGTCCAAAATCTCGACTCGTCTCGCCGCCTATGATCCGGGCAACGAGTATGCCGTCAACTACATGTGGGGCACGACCGGGATAGGCTACAACAGCAAAAACGCGCGCGAGGCTCTCGGCGCTGACGGCCGCGGTATCGACAGCTGGGACATCGTGTTCAAGCCGGAGTACCTGTCGCGCTTCAAGGATTGCGGCGTGCACATGCTCGATTCGTCTGACGACATCCTGCCGGCCGCTCTGCGCTACCTCGGTCTCGATCCCAACTCGACGGCGGAAGACGATCTTAACCGCGCAGCCGATCTCGTAAGCCGAGTGCGGCCGATGGTGCGCAAGTTTCACTCATCCGAATACGTCAATGCGCTGGCTTCGGGCGAAATCTGCCTCGCCGTGGGTTACTCCGGAGACATCAAGCAGGCGCAGAAGCGCGCGAGCGAAGCGAAGAAAAAAATCGACATCGCCTACGTCATCCCGAAAGAAGGCGCGCAGCTGTGGTTCGACAATCTGGCCATTCCGCGCGATGCCAAGAACGTGGCGGAAGCCTATGCGTTCATCGACTATCTGCAGAAGCCGGAGATGGCTGCGGCGAACTCGAACTATGTCGCCTACGCGAACGGAAATCTCGCCAGCCAGAAATTCGTCGATCTCGCGTTACTCAATGACAAGAGCGTCTATCCGGACGAGGCCACGATGCAGCGGCTGTTCACCATCAACGCGCACGACCACAAGACCGAACGGCTGATGAACCGGCTGTGGATCCGGGTGAAGACGGGAAGGTAGCCTGTCCTTTACCGCCACCGGCGGTGCAGCCAGAGCCACTGTTCGGGGTGTTCGCGCACCCAGCCTTCAATCACTGTGGTGATCGCCTGCATCGTGCCCTGCACGTCGAGCTTGCCGTCCGCATCGCGCGGCGTCTCGATCGCCTCCGACAGGTCGACGCGAAAGCGATGGCGGTCAGGCAGGCGCACGACGCGGGTGCCATGAATGGGGCAATCGATATGCCGCGCCAGCCGTGCGATGAAGGGATTGGCTTTGCAGCACCGGCCAAAAAATATCACGTCAACGCCGTTCACGAAGTGCTGGTCGACCAGCATGGCGACGTGGCCGCCTTGTTCGAGAATGCGCATGAGCTTGGGTGGCGCATCAAGCCCGGTGGGCACGAGGTTGCCCATGCTGCCGGCGCGGATCCCGATGATCGCGTCGCTCGCAGAGCCGATGTTGAGCCGGCGGTAAAGCACGGTTGCGTCGAGATCGAACTTTTGCGCGACAAAAGCGGGCAATTCCCAGTTGGCGAGGTGGGCGGCGAAGATCAGAGCGGGCTTGCCGTCGCGGCGCATTCGTTGAAACCGCTCATCGGTCGCGAGCGTGTAATGAATGTCGCCATCCTCGTTCCGGGGAGGGAAGAACATCTGCAGCCGATCGATATGAGGAAATTCGGCCGCCACGCGGCCGAGATTGTCCCAGATTGCACGTAGGATTCGTGCGATTTCCTCAGTCGATTTTTCAGGAAAAGCCGCGGCAAGGTTGGCATGCCCAAGGCGGTGCTCCTTGAGCAGGGGTCCGACCGTACGCATAACCGCGGCGGCAAAATCCGCCATCGGCCGGCGCGGCACGAGGCGGAGGATGCGCAACAGGCCGACCGCAAGCGCGCCGAGGAGCGCGTCGGCAGCGATCTTGATGCGGCGCTCGGCGCGGCGAACCCGCCTGCGCACAGTCACAGGCGGAGATCGCATCACAGCGTGATGATGATTTTGCCAAAAACTTGCCGGCTCTCCAAGCGCGCCAGAGCCTGCTCGTATTGCGCGAGCGGCAGCTCGGTATCGATCACCGGAAGGAGGCCTTGTGCCATCTTCGCGAGACTTTCGCGGATGTTTCGCATCGAGGCACCGAACGATCCAATTATGCGGTATTGTTGCTGGAACAGCTGCATCAGATTGATCGTCGTCGTGGGACCCGAGGTCGACCCGCAGGTGACGAGGCGTCCGCCGCGCTTGAGACATAAGAGGGAGCCATTGAATGTATCGGCCCCGACGTGCTCGAAAACGACGTCCACCCCCTTCTTGCCGGTGATCTTACGCACCGCGCCCTCGAAGCGATCCGTGCGGTAATTTATCACGTGATCGGCGCCCAGGCTTTTCGCCTTCTCGGCTTTTGCATCGTCGCCTATCGTCGTGATCACCGTGCAGCTGATCGCTTTCGCCATTTTAATTGCGACGGTGCCGATGCCGGAGCCGCCCGCATGCACCAGCAGCGTTTCTCCCGGCTCGAGCTTGGCATTATCGAACAGCATGTGCTGCACGGTCGCAAACCCGATCGGCGCGCATGCAGCGTCGCGCAGGCCTACGCCATTCGGCACCGGGATGACGAGGCGCGCGGGCATGTTGAGAAAATCGCGGGCAAAGCCGTCGATGTGAAATCCCATGATGCCAGCGACATTCTCACAAAGATTGTCGCGGCCCTCGCGGCAGGCCTTGCACGCCCCGCAGGTGAGCGCCCCGTACATGACGACGGGATCGCCGCGCTTGAACTCATGCACATGCGTGCCGGCGTCCGCGATCTCGCCTGACGCCTCCACCCCGACCACCACCGGCAGCTTGCGCTTGGCGAATGCCATGCCGCGATAACCCCAGAGATCGAGATGGTTGAGCGCAACCGCGTGTACCCTGATCTGCACTTCATCGGGGGCGGGCGGCGCCGGGGCAGGGTGGTCGGCCAGTTCGACCTTGCGGTCGGCGACGAGCGCAAGGGTGCGCATGAACGATGCCATGCGCTACACGGGCTCGGCGCTCATAACCAGCGATACGTTCTGGCCTCCGAATCCGAACGAATTGGAGAGCGCATGACGCACCTTCGCGTCCCGTGCCACATTCGGCACGACATCAAGCGGAATGGCCGGATCGGGAACATTGTAGTTGATAGTCGGCGGTACGCGCTGGTGCTGCATGGTGAGCAGCGTGAACACCGACTCAACCGTTCCGGCGGCCGAAAGCGTGTGCCCGACCATGGATTTGTTCGAGGAGACCGGAATGGATTTTCCGCGTTCGCCGAACACGGCCGAGATCCCGAGATACTCCATTTTGTCGTTTTCTGGCGTGCCGGTGCCGTGCGGGTTGATGTAGTCGATGTCCTCGGGCGAAAGCCGCGCGTCGGCGAGCGCGTTGCGAATGCATCCGATGATCGCCTTGCCGTCGGGAGAGGAGCGCGTGCGGTGAAACGCATCCGCCATCTCCCCGCATCCTGCGACTACGCCGAGAATCTTCGCGCCGCGCGCCCGCGCGCGCTCATACCTCTCCAGCACGACCGCTGCGGCCCCTTCTGCCATCACGAAACCATCGCGGTTTTTCGAGAACGGTTTGGCCGCGGCTTCCGGCGGCTCATTCGAGGTGGAGAGCGCGGATAGAAGGGAGAAACGGATCAGGGATTCGGGGTTGACGGAGCCGTCGGTGCCCACGCACAGCGCTGCATCAGCCTCGCCGCGCCGGATTGCCTCCAATCCGAGCTGGATCGCACTCGCACCTGA
>JBEVJT010000231.1:0-7089 GCA_040510075.1 Xanthobacteraceae bacterium
CGCATCCGCGAGCGCACCAAGAAACCGATCAACGTCAACTTCTTCTGCCACGTGCCTCCCGTGCTCAGCAATGAACGCGAGGCGAAATGGCGCGAGCGGCTTGCGCCCTATTACCGTGAGCTGGGAATAGACCCCTTGGCGCCGGTTCCATCGAGCAACCGCACGGCGTTCAACGCCACCATGTGCGAAGTGGTGGAAGAGACCAGACCCGAAGTGGTAAGCTTCCATTTTGGATTGCCTGAGGAGCGCCTGGTCGAGCGCGTAAAGGCGGCGGGGGCACGCGTGATGGGCGCGGCAACGACTGTCGCGGAGGCCCGCTGGCTCGAAGATCGCGGTTGCGATGCCATCATCGCCCAAGGCGCGGAAGCCGGCGGCCACCGCGGCGTGTTCCTGACTGAAGATATTTTTTCCCAACCCGGCACGTTTGCGCTGCTGCCGCAAGTGGTCGATGCGGTCACGGTGCCGGTCATCGCGGCAGGCGCAGTTTCGGACGGGCGCGGCATTACCGCGGCCTTCGCGCTCGGAGCGGCCGGCGTGCAGATCGGCAGCGCCTATCTGAAATGTCCAGAGGCGCGCATCTCGGCACCGCATCGCAAGGCCCTGGAAGACGCGCACGATGATGGCACGGCATTGACCAACTTGATGACCGGCCGCCCCGCGCGCGGATTCGTTAACCGGGTGATGCGCGAGCTTGGCCCGGTCTCGGACATCGCCCCGCAATTTCCTTTGGCTGCCGGGGCGCTGGCGCCCCTCCGCGCCAAGGCGGAAGCGCAAGGCTCGGGGGACTTCTCGCCCATGTGGGCAGGCCAAGCCGCAGCGCTTGCGCCGGCGCTGGCCGCAGGCGAACTCACGCGCAAGCTCGCTTATGACGCTCTCACCTGCATGCGCTCGCTCGCGTCGGAGGACGGACGACAGACGACAGACGACAGACTGCGGAAGTAGAGGACAGTTTTCTCGAAACTGCTCTCTCCGCTATTATCGTCTCCTTCGTCCTCCGTCATTCGGTCTGATGATGCTCACGCTCTATCATGCTGCGCCTTCCCGCTCCTCGATCGTGCGCTGGATGCTCGAGGAGATCGGCGAGCCCTACGATATTCATTTGCTGAGTCTGAGCCGCGGTGACAATCGTGCGCTCGACTATCTCGCGATCAACCCCATGGGCAAGGTGCCGGCACTGCAGCACGGCGACGTGGTCATCACCGAGGCGGCCGCGATTTGCGCGTATCTGGCCGATGAATTTCCGCGCGCCAAACTCAATGTGCCGATCGGCGATGTGCGCCGCGGGCCTTACCTCAAGTGGCTCTTCTTCGGCCCAAGCTGCATCGAGCCCGCCATCATGGATCGCGCCTTTCCGCGCAAGGAGGAGGCGCGCCGCGCGGCGCTGGGATATGGCGATTTCGATACCTGCATGAACGTGGTCGCGAATGCCGTCGCCCGCGGGCCTTATCTCCTGGGCGAGCAATTCACTGCCGCCGATGTGGTGATCGGGTCGACGCTGCGCTGGGGCATGCAGTTCAAATTGCTCCCGGAACGCTCCGAATTCGTGGCTTATACATCGCGCCTCGCGCAACGGAGCGCACTCCAGCGCACCGAGGCCAAGGACAAGGAACTCGCCGCCGCATGAGGAAACTGAAAACCAAAAACGGGCCTCCTCAGGAGAAGGGGCCGGCTTCCATGATCCTAGCGCTGCGCATGCTCTATTTCGAGGATCTCTCGGTCGGAATGACAGAGACACTCTCGAAGACCATATCGTCCTCCGATGTTGTGGGCTTTGCGCAACTCACCGGCGACCGCAATCCGATTCATCTTTCGGAGCATTTCGCCGCCAAGACGCAGTTCGGACGAAGGATTGCCCACGGACTCTACACCGCCAGCCTGATCTCGGCGGTGTTGGGCACGCGCCTCCCTGGTCCCGGCGCGATCTACATCTCGCAGACGCTCAATTTCCACGCGCCGGTGAAGATCGGGGACGAGGTGACGGTGACCGTCACGGTTGCCGAGTTGATACCCGATCGATCCCGCGCGCGCCTTGCCTGCACCTGCATGGTCGAGGACGAGGTCGTACTGGACGGGGAGGCCTGGGTGAAGGTGCCCGCGCTCGCGAAGCAGAAGCGACCGATGCCGAAGCTGTAGGACGCAAGAGTAGCCCGCATGAGCAAAGCGACATGCGGGAAAATCAATCCCGGATTTGCTGACGCTCATCGGACGCTGCCAAAAAATCCGATGACACGGACGGCCGGATTGATGAATATGCATAATGTGTTGCCGAGGTTGTTCGATCAGCCAAAGAGGATAAAAAAATGCATTCCACGCGTTTGACCCGTCGTAACCTGCTGCAGAACACCCGCAACATCGTTGCGGCTTCCGCGCTCGCTCCATTGCTCGCAGGCCGCGCGGCGGCGGCAGTGACGCCGATTACGGTCGGGTTCATCTATGCGGCAACGCGGCAGGATTACGGGTGGAATCAGGCGCATGCGGTTGCCGCGCGCAAGATTGCTCAGCTCGAAGGTGTAAAGCTTCTCGAGCAGGAGAAGGTCCCGGAGACAGCCGAAGTCGAAAAGGTCATGGAAAGCATGATCAACCTCGACAACTGCAAGGTGCTGTTTCCCACCTCCTTCGGCTTCTGGCCCTTCATCCAGAAGCTTGCGCCCAAATACCCGCAGGTGCTGTTTGTCCATGCGGGCGGGCTGTGGAAGGAAGGCGACGCGAAGAATTCGATCGGCTATCGCGGCTACATGGAGGAGCCGCACTACCTCTGCGGTATTGCGGCGGGCCGCATGAGCAAGACCGGAAAGCTCGGCTTCATCGGCTCAAAGCCGCTCTATTTCATTTTCAACAACTGCAATGGCTTTATCCTGGGGGCGCGCTCGGTACGCCCCGACGCCACGTGCCTCGTCACCATAACGGGCGATTGGGACAACCCGGTCAAGGAAGCGGAAACCGTCAACAGCCTTGTCGACCAGGGCGTGGATGTCATTGTCGCCAATGTCGACAGTCCGAAGGTGGCCATTGAGACGGCGGAGCGGCGCGGCGTTTACAGTTGCGGGTATCACACCGATCTCAGCGCGCTCGCGCCCAACGGCTTTCTCACCGGCGCGGAGTGGAACTGGGCCAAGGGCGGTGATTTCGTCCAGGCGTGGCAGACCGGCGGTGCTTATCCCAACCTCTATCGCGGCGGCTTCAAGCGCGACATGGTCGCCATAAGTCCGTTCGGCGAAGCTGTACCCGAGGCGGCGCGCGCCGAGGTCGCCAAAGTGCGGCAAGGTTTCGCGGACAACACGTTCAATCTCTACAAGGGACCGCTCAAGGACAACGAAGGCAACATGGTCCTGAAAGAAGGCGAAGTCATCGATAACGAGGACAACGCGTTCAAGCTCAAGGTCAAGTTTCTCGTCGAGGGAGCGATCGGCCGCACCGGGCTGAAATAAAGCGGCATAAGAGCTGATCGATGCCTTCTCGGCAGTCGCAGCCTGATCCCTCTCCCCGCTGAAAAAGGCGGGGAGAGGGAGCTTATAAATGTTTGGTGCCGACGCCTGGCGCTCGGTTGAAGCGGCAACCCTCTCGGGCGGTGCAATTCTGGTCGCGCTGCTCGTCTACGGCATCTTTATTGCGCTCAACGGAATCGATCCGTTTGCCGTCTATCGCGTTCTTTTTCTCGGCGCGTTCGGGACCTGGTTCTCCCTCGAAGCGACGTTGACGATTGCGGCGCCGTTGATGCTCACCGCGCTTTGCACGGCGATACCGGCCCGTGCCGGACTGCTCGTCATCGGCGGCGAAGGCGCGCTGGTGTGGGGCGGCATCGCCGCAGTGCTCGTGGGCATGTGCGCGGCACAGGCGGCGCCGGCGTTCGGCACGATTGCCGTGCTTGCCGGCGGCGCACTCGCAGGTGGCCTTTGGATCGGATTTGCCGGGGCGCTGTGGCTCTGGCGCGGCGTCAACGAGACGATCTCGACGTTGCTGCTTAACTACATCGCCATCGCCATCCTCAATCATCTGATCAGCGGGCCGATCCGCGATTTCGGCGAAACCCTCAAGGCCACGAGTTGGTCCATCCCTTCGCCGTTTCGAATTGGCACGCTGCCGCACCTCAATGTGCATTGGGGTCTTGCGGTGGGGATCGCCGCTTGCCTTGCGCTCTGGGTGCTCATGCGCCGCACCACCTTCGGTTTCGCCGTCGCGGTGCTCGGCGCCAACATCCGTGCCGCTCAGGTGGCGGGCCTTCCGACTGCCCGGCTGATGATGTTTTCCTGCCTCACCGGCGGGGCGGCAGCAGGTTTGGCCGGAGCTCTCGAAGTGGCCGCGGTGCATGGCGCCGCATCCGAGTCTCTGGTCGTCGGCTTCGGGTATGCGGGCATTTTGGTAGCCTTCCTCGCGAGGCAAAACCCTGCTGCGATCATTCCGGTCGCAATCCTCGTCGGTGGGATTGCGGCGAGCGGGGGCTTGCTGCAGCGGCGCTTCGATCTCCCCGCAGCGGCCGCGGCGGTGCTCCAGGGGTGCATCTTTATTTCGGTACTCGCCTCGAACACGCTCTACGGCCGCTGGCGGCGCAGGATTGCATGAGCGAATCCGACCTCGGCTGGTGGGGTGTGCTCATCGCGGTCATGGGCGGAGCGATCCGCATTTCCACGCCGTACCTTTTTGTCAGCCTGGGCGAGACGCTGACCGAGAAAAGCGGCCGCGTGAATCTCGGGCTCGAGGGTACATTGGTGATGGGAGCAATGAGCGGGTTTGCCGTGGCCTACATGACTGGATCGCCGTGGCTTGGCGTGCTCGCAGCGGGGCTCGTTGGCGCGGCATTGGGTTTGCTGCACGGGGCCGTGTGCAATCTTCCGCGCGTGAACGACATCGGGGTCGGCATCGCTCTCTTTCTGTTCGGCGCGGGGCTTGCGATGTTTCTGGGCAAGCCCTTCATCCAGCCGCGGGGGCCGCGACTGCCAAGCCTCGATCTCGGCACTTGGAGCGCGCATCCCGCGGTGCGTGCAGCCCTCGAAATCAACGCGCTGTTTCTTGTCGGCATCGTGCTCGCGCCAGTGCTGTACTGGGGACTGCGCAATACGCGGTGGGGGCTCATGCTGCGCACAGTCGGAGACAGCGCCGAAGCCGCGCATGCGCTCGGTTACTCGATCGAGCGGGTGCGCACGCTTGCCACCATGGCCGGTGGCTTTCTCGCCGGGATCGGCGGCTCTTTTCTTTCGCTTTATTATCCGGGCAATTGGAACGAGGGCCTCTCGAGCGGTCAGGGCCTGATGGCGGTCGCGCTTGTCATCTTCGCGCGCTGGAATCCGCTCTACTGCTTCTGGATATCGCTCTTGTTCGGCGGCGCTGCCGCGCTCGGGCCGGCGCTGCAGTCGGTCGGTATCGCGCAGGGATATTATCTGTTCAACGCAGCACCCTATATCCTCACGCTTGTCATTCTCACCTGGAGCTCGTCGACACGTCACCGCTTTATCGGCGCGCCGGGCGAGCTGACCATCAGCAAATGATTCCGCGCGTCGAGGTGCGAGGATTGAGCAAGAGCTTCGGCGCCGTGCGCGCGCTCGACCATGTCGCCGTGACGTTTTCCCCCGGCAGCCTTCACGCGGTGATCGGCGAGAACGGCGCCGGCAAGAGCACGCTCGTCAAATGCATGATGGGCTATCATCACGCCGACGCGGGCGAGATCGTCATCGATGCTGCGCCGCGCGTCATCGACAATCCGCGCCAGGCGCACGCGCTGGGACTGGGTCTTGTCTACCAGCATTTCACCCTGGTGCCGCACATGACGGTTGCCGAAAATCTCGTTCTCGGCCGCGGCGATCTGCCGGCGATCATCGATTGGAAGGCGGAACGCCGGCGCATCGACGCGTTCCAGCAGCAAATGCCGTTCGCGCTCGACCCGGACGCTCCGGTTTCCGTGCTGGCGGCCGGAGAGAAGCAGAAACTCGAGATCCTCAAACAGCTCTATCTCGGTTGCTGCTTCCTGATGCTGGATGAGCCGACCTCGGTGCTCACGCCCGACGAGGCCGACCAGGTTCTCGGCACGCTGCAGCGCATGACGAAAGCCGGCATGCTGACGGTGGTGCTCATCACGCACAAGATCCGCGAGGTTCTGCGTTTCGCCGACCGGGTCACCGTGCTGCGCGACGGCCGCAACGTGGGCGAAGGAGAAAAACTTGGACGCGAGGAGCTCGAGCGTCTCATGTTTGGGCGTGCCGCCATACCGCCCGCGGCACGCGCAGTGGAGATGCCCGGTCCGATTTTGTTGGACGCGCGTGAGCTTTGCGCCGTAGGGGATAGGGGCGCTCCCGCGCTTTCGGGTGTTTCGTTCGCCGTGAGGGCGGGAGAGATCCTCGGAATCGCCGGAGTTTCCGGGAACGGACAACGCGAGCTGGTCGAGGTCCTCGCCGGGCAGCGGCAGCGCGAGACCGGCGAAGTCCGCGTGGCCGGCTCGCCTTACCGAGCCACGCGAGAAGAGCTGCGCGCGCGCGGCGTGCATGTGCTGCCCGAAGAGCCGCTGCGCAACGCCTGCGTGCAAACCATGTCGGTGTCCGAGAATCTGGCATTTCGGATATTCGACGTGCCGCCGAACGCTGTCGCGGGTTTCGTGCGGCGGCGCGCGCTCGTGCGGCATGCCGAAGTTCTGATCCAACGCTACGGCATCCGCGCACCCGGGACGGATGCGCCACTCGAAACGCTTTCCGGCGGCAACGTTCAGCGCGTGGTGCTGGCGCGCGAATTATCCGAGCAGGTGTTGTTGCTCATCGCGCAGAATCCATGCTTCGGACTCGATCTCGCTGCAACCCGCGAGATACGCGGCCAGATCATGGCCGCGCGCAATCGCGGCGCCGCGGTGCTGCTCATCAGCGAGGATTTGGACGAGCTCTTGGAACTGGCAGATCGTATCGCCGTGATGTTTGAAGGAAGGCTCGTGTTCGAGACCACGCGCACGGAGGCGGACGTGCACGAAATCGGGCGGCACATGATCGGCCGGCAGGAGGCGGCCTGGAGCGGCTCCGATGGGGATTGCTCAATCGCGGCTGTTGACCCATAGCAATAATCCGGTCACGAGAGGATTTAGTTCTGGGCTGACCGGGGGAATGCCTTGAGACG
>JBEVJT010000232.1:0-3269 GCA_040510075.1 Xanthobacteraceae bacterium
GACTAGAAGTTTCCGAGCCGCTGCTTGCACAGGCTGACGAGGTGATCGAATAAGCCGCGATGTCGCTCTTGGCGACGTGATCTTGCAACGGCTGCTAATGGATTGCGGCATCAGAGATCGGTCGCCGCCGATACCTGGACCTGCCACCGGGTGTTGCCCGGCTCAAACGCGCCAGCCGGATCGTCGCGGACGATGAGGAGATGTTTCACCTGCACTTGATGGTCGTCACCACGGCAGCGAAAAGCCCGGCACCGGGCGGATCGAACACTGAGACCACCGTAAGACTACGGTTCTGATCAAGGCCACGGCGAAGGCGCGTCGGACTTCAATGACTGTGCCGCCCATCTCATGTCCCGGACAGCAAAGAAGCCGTCACCGGGTGCAGGCGGTGACGGCTCGATTTGCAGTACACAATGTCCAATGTGGCTGGCAAGGACGGGACCAATGGTCCGCCCAATCCGTTAAGCGGATGTTAATGGCACCGCCTATTCGCGTGATGCTGCCCGAAGTGATGGCACCCGATACCTAAACGGATTGGGCGACCGATGCGGCGAGCAATGGTCGATGATGGTCGAACGCACTGGCTGTTCGTCACGCTGCGGTCGGTGACGTGGCGACAGGCCCCTACAGAAACTGGGGTCTTACTGACGAGGGAGATGGATGCACATGCGTTATTCGTTGTGTTCACAATGGAACAGACGGGACCTGCTCGCGGGTTCTAAGGTCCCAACGTAATACCTCTGAAAGAAAAACAATCGACGTTCGTTCTAAGCTCAAGCATCGACATCACGGTGAGGACGCTGCAGCAATGTATCGTCGGTGAGGAACTCGAAAATTAACGTCTCTCAGAAGGATCGACGCAGCACCCCCGGGCGAGAAAATTCAGCCCCGTCGTCCAAACTCTCTTTAGAGGCTTCAGCCAAAGCGATGCTTGTGGTCTTGCTCTGGGTGTCATAGGCTTTCTGTATTGGAAGTGAGAATAATTGCCCGATAACCCGTCAGGAGGCGTCTTTGCAGCGCCACCCGATTAAGGAATCACCGAGGGACGGAACAGCCATCATCCTTGAGGATGATGCGAGCGGGACCTATGACGTCGCTCACTGGTCGACTAAGGCGGACCAATGGCTCGGTGAAAACGGCGAGCCAACCAAGATCACGCCGACCCATTGGTATCCATTGGCGCGTATCTCCTGCGAGAAGACGAAAGGTCCCGCAAGCAATCACGGCGCGGCCGTGCACGGCGACTTGCAGTCTCCTCGATCACCTTAACTCTCGTTGCGACGGTGCTCGTCGTCACGCACTTCCGCGCTGAGGTCATGGCCTATGTGGCCCGCTACGCCAGTCACGAAGATAAACTTATCACCGAGCAAGAAAGCCGATCGGCGAACCAGGGTTCGCTGATAAGCAACTCGGTTGCCCTGCAGCGGGCCGAAGCCGATCAGACCACTGCGCCTGCGGAAGCGCAGCAAGCTGCGCGGGTGCAGCAGACCGCGGTGGTGTCCGTGCCGGAAGCGCAACTATCCCTGAAGGCGGATCGAGCCGAAGCTGCTGCGCAAGAACCTGACGAGACTCGACGCGCTATCGAGGGGCTCGATGTGCAACGGTGGGCGGAAGCGGAAGCAGCGCAGAGCGCTCGATCGCTCGAAGAGGAGGGCAAAAAAGCGGCTGCTCTCGCGCTAGAAGTGACCGCCGCACGAAAAGAGCTGACCGCGAGCACGGCGCAACATCGTCAAGCGATGGACGAGGAACGTGCGCGCAGCGCCGCATTGGCGAGCGAACTGGAAACGACACGTCGCGAGATCGAGACCCAGGCCGCGCAATCGCAAAAGGCATTCGGTGAAGCCGTGCAGCAGAAGGCGGCCGAGGCTGCCATCGCGCAACTGCAACAATCCCTGCAGCAGGAGCAAAAGAAGACCGCCGCCCTGATGCAGGAAGCCAAGGCCGCGCAAGCGACGATGACGGCTGCCGAGCCACAGCGTCGCGCGCTCGACGAGGCACAGGCGCGTGCCGCGGCCCTCGCGAGCGAGCTTGCGGGAACACAGCGCGAGATCGAGACCCGAGCCGCGCAGTCGCAGAAGGCCGTCGATGTAGCCGTGCAGCAGAAGCAGGCGGCGGAGACCACCGCCGCGGAACTGCGACGGTCCCTGCAGCAGGAGCGCGACAAGACCTCGGCCATGGCGCTGGACCTCGCATCGATGCAGCGCACGACCGGTGAAAGCGTTGCGGTTAGGCGCTCGGCGAACGGCAATGTCGTCCCTGTGACGCGAGCCGCGAATTCGGAATCGCCGAAAGCCGCAGGAGGGCTGGGCAATGAAGAAGCAGCCAAATTGATCGCGCTCGCCAGTGCGCTGCTCAGCCAGGGCAATATCGGAGCGGCGCGGATCGTTCTCGAGCGCGCTTCAGAGAACGGCAACGCAAAGGCAAGTTTCATGCTCGCGGAAACATACGATCCCGTCATTTTGTCCGCATGGGGCACCCGTGGAACGCGCGGCGAAGCGGCGAAAGCACGCGAGTACTACGCGAAGGCGCACACTGGCGGCATTCAGGAGGCAAAGGACCGACTCGACGCGTTGCGCCAGTGAGAGGATCAGGCTTCTGTTCACGCATTGACGTTGGCAAAAGGCTGCCGTTGGCGATCAAGAGGGGGTAGAGATGAAAAACTTGCCAAAGCCACGCTCGTGGCAGCTGGTCGCCGTATTGGCGCCTATAACCCTGATGCTTCTATCGATTGACGTGTGCGCGCAACCCGCCAAGGGCGGGGCCGCCTCAATCGTCCGCCGCACCCCACCACAAGACGAAAAGGAAAAGATGAACGCCTGGACCGTCGGCCTTGCCGGCGGCTTGCTCGAAGGTGCGCCGCTGCGTCTCGCGGCCGAGATGGCCCGCATCGTCGATGATGGCCCGAGCTTGCATGTCCTGCCGATCGTCACGCGGGGCGCCACCGAAAATCTGAACTCGCTGCTCTATTTGCGCGGCGTTGATACGGCGATCATCAACTCCGATGCGCTCGAAGAGTACAAGATTCAGGTCCCGGAGATCCGGCGCCGGATCAGTTACCTGCTGAATCTCTTCCCGTCGGAGCTGCATATCTTTGTCCGGCCTGAGATCGAGAGCCTGCAGGACCTCGCTGGCAAGAAGGTAAATTTCAACACCCAGGGCACGGCCGCGGCCTATTCAGGGCCGCTGATCTTCAGCCGCCTCGGCATCAATGCAGAAAACACTTTCATTCCGCACCAGATCGCGCTGGAGCAGATGCGCAAGGGCGAGAT
>JBEVJT010000233.1:0-6373 GCA_040510075.1 Xanthobacteraceae bacterium
ACGTACGGCGCGTAATACATCCCGAAGACCACGATCAGGCCCGCCATCGAGTAGAGATCGATGCGCCAGTCTGTGCCCGCCCAGCGAAGCATCGCATTGAGCAGTCCGGACTTCGGGGAGCCGAGGATCGACCACGCCACGCCTGCGACGAGGGGCGGCACGAACAGCTGGATCATGCTCGCCGCTCCGATAACGCGCTTGAACGGCGTGTTGGTGCGCACCACGATCCAGGAGAATGTGAGCCCGATGGCCACGGCAAGGGCGATGCCCCCGGTGCACACGAGAAGCGAGTTAAGCAGCGCCTCGTGTACGTTCGGATTGTCGAGAACGCTGAGAAAATTTCCGAGCGACAGATTGAGCACGCCGAACCCGTCCACCACCGGATTCGTATTGGTGAGCGCGCCGAGAAGCAGCATGGCCACAGGATAGAGGACAAGAAAAGCGAGCGCGGTGAGCAAGGCGCCCGACCAAAGCCAGCGCGCCAGCGCGCGCAGAACGTCCGCACGCTCTGCCCATGCCGATGCCGGCAATGCAGCAGTCTCGAGCGCCAACCGCGAAAACCCTCTGGTCGTTTCCACGCGCGCTTGAGCCGCGCGGCTTGTGATTAGGACGTTGGTAGCACGCGGGAGCGGAGCTCGTAGGCCTACGCGCGTTTAGGTCGCATTCTTCCGACCACCCGTTCCAACTGGACGTCGGAAATGCGGGTTGCCCTCCAGCGATAAAGCCAGCCATGCAGTAACCAGATCACAACGAAAGCAAAGAAGCCGGCAAAGAACACGTCAGTAAAGAAGTGCGCTCCCGCGGCCATCCGCAATATGCTGACTGCGCAGCCGAACGCGAGCGCCGCAGCGTAAGCGACCGCCCGCCACTGCGGTGGCGTCACGGCCGCGGGTGCAAGCGTCCAGAATGCAGCCGAGCCTTCGCCGCTGACGAACGAGCAGTTGTAGGGGCATTCGCCGCGCGGATCCCACCACGGGCGGAAATGCTCGGGCCCACCGAACTCGACGATGCCCAGCGGCCGCGGCCGGCTCCAATGCTCCTTCAAAACCAGATTGGCGAGGATACCGGGAATCAAGGCAAGCGTGACCAACGTGAGAAAGACCGCACGCCCACGAATAAATGGCTGCCGGTCAGGATAGACAAATTTCGCGAGAAGCGAGAGCATGGCAGGCGCCGCAACAAGCGCCACTATCCACATCGTGACGCTGCTCAGCCGCTGATAGAACGGGTCGTAGGTGCGCCAGAAATGGCGTTGCGGATCGTAGAACGGCGCCGCCAGCGCAATATCGAGCTGTGGCCAAACCGCAAAAATCACGCCCACCGCGGTCGCCAGCGCCAGCGCAACCGCCAAACCTGCGCGGTTCATGCAGCGCTTTCTAAGGATAGCGTATGCGGCACTTTAGCGAGAGGGCTGCTGAGATGGCTGCTGGCGGCAGGCTTGGCTCTCGCCGCGCAGCATATTGAAATCTCCGCAAGCATCGCACCCCGCAAGAAGCAGCGCGAGCAGCACGAGCCCGGCAACCCGCCGCGCATTCAGCGACTCGATGACGATGCCCCGCATTTTCATGAAGTTGGCTTGCATGCTGCCCCGCTAAAACCGAGTACTAGCGCGCATTTCCTAACGGATTTGCGGCGGAGGTGAGGCCGCATCGATGGCCTGCACGTCCGGCCTGAACACCGGCTTCCAGAACCCGGCGTTCCACCCCGCCACCGCCCAGTAGGCAAGGCCGCCGGCAAGCCCCGCCGCGACGATCGCGACCGGCTGGTTGAGGGGCAGATGGCGCTCGTCCGCATAGCCGAAAAGACTCCAGGTCACCCACGCGCAGATGGCGCCGTTGGCGACGTGGAACATCCACGAACGGATGGCAAAGGTTTCGGAGATGAGCACACCGATCGCGGCGGGCAGCCACATGACGCTGAGCAGCATGACAAGCAGCACCGGCGCGCCAAATAGATAACCGTAGAACGCGATCGCACGCGTATCCATGTCGAGGGAGCCGGCGTCCCAGAGCTTCCAGGAACCCACCAGGATGATGAGAGTGCCTGCGAGTACCGCAACGAAATAGCCAAGCGGCACAAGAAGGAAGCGCAAAAGGAGACGACCGACGTTTTCCATGCTCAATCGGTCAGCGCCATGGCGCGCAGGGCGAGGCGCTCGCGCGCGGAGAGCTTCTCGCTCTCGCTCTTGAGCTGACCGCACGCGGCGAGAATGTCGCGTCCGCGCGGCGTGCGCACCGGAGAGGCGTAGCCCGCGTTGAAAATGATTTCGGAAAACCTTTCGATCTGCTCCCACTCGGAGCACTCGTACCTGGTGCCCGGCCAGGGATTGAAGGGAATCAGATTGATTTTGGCCGGAATGCCCGCAAGCAGGCGGATGAGCGCCTTGGCATCCGCGAGCGAGTCATTGACGCCTTTGAGCATCACGTATTCGAAGGTGATGCGCCGCGCATTCGACAGGCCCGGATAGGCGCGGCAGGCGGCGAGCAGCTCCTTGATCGGATATTTGCGGTTGAGCGGCACGAGCTGGTTGCGCAGCTCGTCATTGACGGCGTTGAGCGACACCGCAAGCATGCAGCCGACCGCGGCGCCCGCGCGCGGGATGTTGGGCACTACGCCTGAAGTGGAAAGGGTAATTCGGCGCTTGGAGATCGCAATGCCTTCCCCGTCCGCCGCCACGTGGAGTGCATCGCGGACCGCTTCGAAATTGTAGAGCGGCTCACCCATGCCCATCATGACGATATTGGACACGAGGCGTGCGTTCCTGCCGTCGCTCTCAGCGCCAATATTTGGAACGCGCCAGTCAGCAAGCCGGTCGCGCGCCACCATGATCTGCCCGACAATTTCGCCTGCTGTGAGATTGCGCACGAGGCGTTGCGTCCCGGTATGGCAGAAGGAGCAGGAAAGCGTGCAGCCGACCTGGCTTGAGAGGCAGAGCGTGCCGCGGTTGGGTTCCGGGATGTAGACGCATTCGATTTCATGCGGCCGCTCGTCCTGGTGCTCGCCGGCAAGCCGCATCAGCCATTTGCGGGTGCCGTCGGCCGAAACCTGCTCGACCGCGACTTCCGGCCGCGCCAGCGTGAAATGGCGATCGAGCTCTTGCCGCAGCTCCTTCGATACGTTGCTCATGGTGCCGAACTCGGTCGCGCCGCGGACGTACATCCAGTGCCACAGCTGCTGGACGCGCATCTTGCGCTGGCCCTCCGGCACTCCGATGCCCTCGAGGAGGTGTGCAAGTTCCACGCGCGAGAGGCCCACCAGCGAAGGCTTTGCAGGTGCGACGTAGCGCTCGAGCGGCCGTTTTTCGATTCCCAGTGACGCAGCCGACTTATGCGCCAGATCCTGCTGCTGGAGAGATGCGCTCATCAGGTTTCAGAAACCATTGCAATCTCAAACATACATGGAGGGGCCGCTAGGATTAAGCAACTGTCTTTTACTGCTCGAGTCGCTCGAGCAGCGCCATGGCGGCGGCGGGTGCGCGTAGTTTCGCGCCGGCGATCATATACATGAACACGTCGCGCTTTTTGGCAGGCGCTTTGCCTCCGATGGGTGCGAGATCCGGTGCGCTTCCGCCGGTCCATGCTTTTGCGCGGCGCGCCCATTGCTCCAGCACGGCGGGCGGGTAGCCGGTCTTGACCTTGGCGGACGTGGCTTCAAGACGCGCATACACGAAATCGCTGGTGAGATCCGCAATCAGCGGATGCTTGTCGGAATCGACGAGCGCCACGGCCACGGAACGGCTCTGGAGGAGCTCGATGAACGCGGCATCGACAAAGCTCGCATCCCTCACTTCCACGACGTGCCGCAGCGAGCTTCCATTCATCCGGTTCGGCAAGAGCTCGAGGAAGGCGCGGAAGTCATCGGGTTCGAATTTCTTGGAGGGATGAAACTGCCAAAGAATGGGTCCGAGCTTTGCATTCAAATCGAGGACACCGCTCGCCAAGAAGCGCTCGATCGACTCTCCCGCTTCGGCAAGCACCCTGCGGTGGGTGGCAAAGCGCGGCGCCTTGACGGAAAAAACGAAATCGGGCGGCGTTTCAGCTGCCCATTTCCGGAAGCTCTCGCGCTTCTGGGTGCGATAGAACGTGCTGTTGATCTCGATCGTCGTGACGTGGCGACTCGCATATTCGAGCTCGCGCGCCTGCGGCAGGTCTTTTGGATAAAACGTGCCGCGCCAGGGCGGGTAAACCCAGCCGCCGATGCCGACGCGGATCATGCCGCACTAGTGTCCCGATTTCGAAGTTCGCATCATTCTGCGGCACGCTCGTTTGCGAACTTCGGAATCGAAGGACACTGGTAACTTATTGATCTAGTGTGGCTTTGGTTCAGAAGTCCGCATTTCGGACTCGCGGCGAGAATGATGCGGACTTCTGAACCGCCACACTGGATACTACTTGCATTCCTGCTCGATGCGGTCGAGCGCTTGCGCAAGCCCCTTGAGCGAATACTGGTCCGTCGATTGTGTGCCGCTGCGAGAGGTACCCTTTACAGTCAGATCGGCGGCTTTGCGCATCGCGTCGACCAGGCGCGTCTCCTCTGCGACGTTCTTGATCCAGGCGCCGTCGTTCTGCGTGTACATGGCGAATGTCGCTGTGCCGATCTCGGCGGTCGCGTCCGAACTGGACTTGAACGGATAACCTATGGCCACTGAAAGTTCGTTCTTCACCTTTTCCGCCGGGCGCGTGGAAACGAAGATGTAAGCCGGATCGCGCTTACGTCCGGGCGGCTCGGTCTTGGAACTCTTCGGTTTGGCAAGCGCAAAACATATCTTGTTTCCCCCGGGAGTGGCCGTATAGGCACCCCAATCTGCGTATTGACCGAGAAGCGTAGGCTGAGCCTCGCCCGCGGGCTTTGCGGGGGCGCTCGCCGTGGCCGCAGGTTTGGGCTGCTGCGGAGCCGCAGGCTTGGGCGCCTGCTGCGGAGCCGCAGGTTTAGGCGGCTGCTGCGCAATCGCCGCAACCGGCATGGTGAGCGCAATGGACAGCGCGGCCGCAGCGATCCGCCACATTATGAATACCTCCATTCCGCCCCACGCGCGGAAATCCCTATGGCAATGCTGAAGAAATTCGGCAATGTGAAGGCCAAACTACCGGAGGCGCAATTCGTGAAAGCCGTCCTTTGTCAAAAGTTTGGATCGCCGTCGGACCTTGTCCTAGCCGACATTGCGGACCCGCAACC
This sequence comes from Xanthobacteraceae bacterium, assembly GCA_040510075.1. GTDB lineage: Bacteria > Pseudomonadota > Alphaproteobacteria > Rhizobiales > Xanthobacteraceae > VAZQ01. The sequence goes on from JBEVJT010000233.1 coordinate 5,176, forward strand.
CGCCCCTGGGGAGGTGGTGGCGAAGGTCATGGCGGCCGGGCTCAACTTCTTCGACACGCTGCTCGTTGCTGGCAAATATCAGACGAAACCAGCCTTTCCATTCTCACCGGCCGGGGAGTTCTCCGGGATTGTGGAAACCGTTGGTTCAGGCGTAAGCGAGTTCGCACCTGGAGACCGCGTCTTCGGCTACACCAATTTCAATGCAGCGCGGGAAAAGACCGCCGTGCCTGCGCAGCACATCGTCAAAATGCCGCCCGACCTCGATTTCGAGCGCGCGGCAGCGCTGACCGTCACCTATGGCACCACTTATTACGCGCTCAAGCACCGGGCCAACCTGCAGCCCAACGAGAGCCTGGTGGTATTGGGCGCTTCAGGCGGCGTGGGGCTAGCGGCCATCGAACTCGGCAGCATCATGGGCGCCCGCGTGATTGCCTGCGCGTCGAGCGAAGAGAAACTTTCCTTCGCGCGCGCGCATGGAGCAGACGAGCTACTCGATTATGAGAAAGAAGACCTGCGCGAGGGTCTGCGGCGGCTCGGCGGCACGCGCGGCGTTGATGTGGTGTTCGACCCCGTGGGGGGCCGCTACAGCGAGCCCGCACTGCGTTCGCTTGCCTGGGGCGGACGCCACCTTGTCGTTGGATTTGCGGCGGGAGAAATTCCCAAAATCCCGCTCAATCTGGTACTGCTCAAGGCCTGTGCCGTGCTCGGCGTTTTTTGGGGTGCGTGGGTGCGTCAGGAAAACGCTGAATACAAGCGTGCGCTCGAACAGCTCGCGCGCTGGTGCGCGGACGGCAAACTCTCGTGTCACATCCAGAAGATCTATCCATTGTCGGAAACCGCCGAAGCGCTCAACGAGCTTGCCGGGCGCCGCGTGATGGGCAAGCTCGTGCTGCGGCCGTAGCAACGTTTTCCCGAACCCGTCATTCCGGGGCGCCGCGTGCAGCGGCGAACCCGGAATCCATAACCCTAAGGCCTGTGATTATGGATTCCGGCTCTCGGCTTCGCCTCGGCCGGAATGACGATACTTTGTGCGGCTTATGACGAACCTCGAGCGATGCGATCCATGGCGGCAGCGAGCTTCACGTCCCGTTCGGTGACCCCGCCCGCGTCGTGGGTGGATAGCGTCACCTCGACCTTGTTGTAGACGTTGAACCATTCCGGATGGTGGTCGAGTTTTTCGGCCACGAGCGCGGCACGC
>JBEVJT010000234.1:0-27169 GCA_040510075.1 Xanthobacteraceae bacterium
CGGCTTTGGCCAGACGCTCCGCGATGACGAGGCCATGGCGATAGCCTTGCAGCGCTTCTATCGGCTTCCCCTGCGCCAGCAGCACATCGGCGATCTTGTCGTGTGTGACTGAGAGATCACGCTGCCAGCCGGCATTGGTGGGATCGGCATTAGACAGGCGCGCAATGATCGCGACACTCTCACGGTAGGAATCGAGGGCTTCGTCGAGCTGGTCCTGCGCCAGCAGCACGTTGCCAATCTTGTTGTGCGACACCGCAAGGTCGCGTTGCCAAACTGCATTGGCGGGATCGGTGTTGGCCAGGCGCTTGGCAATTGCGAGGCTGTCGCGGTGGGCTCGCAGGGCCTCGTTCAGTTTGTCCTGCGACAACAACACGTCGGCCACTTTGCTGTAGGCAACGGCCAAGTCGCGCTGCCAGCGGGAGTTGCTGGAATCGGCCCTGACCATGCGCTGCTTGATGGCCAGAGCTTCCTCATAGGCTCGCAGCGCCTCATCCGAATGGCCTTCCGCGAGCAATGCGTTAGCGAGCCGCTCATCGGCAACTGCCAGGTCGCGCTGCCGATCGCCGTTGTCGGGATCAGCTTTGGCCAGCCGCTCCATAATGGTGCGGCTTTTGCCATAGGCTTGCAGCGCCTCCGCCGCCCACCCTTGCTCCATCAGCACATCGCCGATTTTGCTGGAGGCGATGGAGAGATCGCGCTGCCAGCCAACATTGTTCGGATGCGCCTCGGTCAGCCGCTCGATGATGCTCTTCCTCGCCTGGAATTCCGCAAAGGCTGCAGCCAGATTGCCCTGCTGAACCAGGACGTCACCAACGCGCTCATGAGCAATGGCTCGGTCGTACTGCCAGGAAGCGTTCTCGGGATCGGCGTCGGTGAGGCGCGCCATGACGGTCAGGCTCTCGCGATAGGCCTGCAGCGTCTCGGGGAGCTTGCCCTGCATCATCAGGACGTCACCGACCTCGGCATACGCAATCGACAGATCTCTCTGATAAACCTTGTCGTCAGGCTTTTCCGCAACAAGCCCGGCAAGCAGCCGGTAGGCTTCGCTTGCACGACCGAATTGTTTCTCCGTTTCTCCCAAAATTTCATAATTGCGCGCGAACTGGATCAGCATCCACGCCTTCCGGTAACGCAATTCCGGAGTCGGGCGTCCGTCCTGCGCCATGTCGCCGAAAAGACCTTCGGCATTTCCAAGGAGCCGCAGGATCGCGGTGCGCGGAATGCTGTGCTTCTCCGCCAGCGCCACCGCTTCGTCGACAATCTCGGTCGCGCGCTTAAGCGTGGCATCATTGAGGAACGCCTCGTTGGTCTTGAGCTGTCGCCAGGCATAGACGGCACTGCCGGTTGCCAGGAGCGCAAGAAGAAGAAAAACTCCGGCCAGTGCCGACCAGTTGCGGCGTCTCCGCGCGCGTTCGGCGCGGCGTACAACCTCGTCGAGCCCGACCCCGAGGAGCCCCGCCACCACCTTCTGCTTTGCGATCTCCTTGCCGTCGCCCTCCGGGCGCGCGTCGGCCGCGATCGGCTCCTCGCGCGCATCCGTAATCCGTCCATCCGTGTCGACCCGGCAACCGAGCGCGGGCGGAAAGCACTCGTGCGCCGGATTGCCGGGTACCCCGTCGACGATCACCGGGATGACGCGTGGCACCGCCCAGCGTCTTGAAGCGGCGCACCTCTTCGTTGACGTAGTGGCTTTGCGCGGCATTGGGGGAACAGATGACGATCAGAAATTTCGACGCTTCAAGCGCCGCGATCGTCTGTTCGGTGAGCGAATGCCCGGCAGAGAAATCCTCCCGGTCGCGAAAGATTGGACGCAATGTCTTCGGCACCGGCCCGACCAGCGTCTCGCGCCCGGCGAGGTCCCTGTCGATGCGATAGCCTTCGAGTGCTGCGTGCAGCCACTTGCCCCACGCCTTATCGCGGTGGCTGTAGCTCAGGAAGGCACGATATCTGAACGGGACCGGCTCGCTCACCCGCGCCTCTGTGAAATTATTGCTGCATATTTACGTGCAGAATCAGCCAAAAACCGTGCCATTCAGGCCATGAACAAAGTTTAATTTAGCCGCTGTTCTTAAACTCGGCCAGCGTCAGCTGCCTCAAAAACTCTCAAGAACCAGGCCCAGCCGAACGCCAAAGCGAAAAGGAGCAAACCAAAAATAATGCGCATCGATCCCCCGGCGCTAAAGATTTGAGCGAACTGTGAGCAATATTAGACGAGGTCACAAATCATAGGCCCGCGGGGTGTTCAGCGCGACCGCGAAAGCCGTCCGCATGGCTGAGCACTTCAAGGACAATCTCCGCAGCTCGGAACGCGGGCATCTTCACGCCGATCTGCATGACGCCATCGAGCCGAGAAAATGCCGCGACCTGCCGCGCCCGCTCTGGCGAATCGGCGAGAAGCGGCACGAGAGCCGCGGCCAGGTTCTCTGCGGTGCATTTCTCTTGGAGAAACTCCGGAACGGCGTTTTCACCGAGCATGAGATTGGCGAGAATGACGGAGGGTATGCGCTTTACAATACGGCGGCCAGCCAGGGATTCGAGCCCGGAGACCTTGTAGCCTGCCACCATGGGTACGCCGGCAAGGGCCAGTTCGAGCGTGACCGTGCCTGATTTGGCTAGCGCCGCCGTTGCCACGCGGAGCGCGCCCTCCTTGTCTTGTTTCTCCGCAATGATCCGAGGCCGCACGCGCCAGGCCCGCGAGGATGCGGTGATTTCGGAGGCCAAGTGGGGAGCGGTTGGCAACACAAGCTCGAGTGGCCCGACACGATCCTGTGCCAATGCTGCAGCATCCCCGAATACCCCAAGCAGACGCCGAATTTCGGCTATCCGGCTGCCTGGGAATAAAAGCAGAATGGGCGGCTTCATAAGCCTGCGCCGCGCTTCATCAGCGGAGGGACGCAATCGCCCCACTGCTTCAGCGAGCGGATGCCCCACATAGGTGCAAGGGGGTCCGCCCAGTCGCCGATGCACGTCGGGCTCAAACGGCATGACCGCAAGAATGTGATCGATATACCCGCGCATGCGTGGCGCCCGGCTCGGCTGCCATGCCCATACCTGGGGAGAGACATATTCGATTGTCGCGATCGAGGGATCGGCAGCTCGAACGCGGCGAGCAATAGGAAGCGTGAAGCCCGGGCTGTCGATGATGATCAGAGCGTCCGGCTTTCTCGCCAGGACCTCTTTCACGGTTCGGCGCATCAGCCAGAGAATTCTCGGCAGGCGCCTGGGGATGGCGCTAAAGCCGATGATGGAAAAATTGTCGATAGGATAGAGGCTTGCAAGCCCTTCCCGCGACATTTCCCGGCCACCTACCCCGGCAAATTCAACGCGCCCCGCGGTACAGTCGCGCAGCGCACGCATCAAACTCGCACCGAGCGCATCGCCCGAATCCTCTGCGGCGACGAGGAACAGCTTGAGAGCGGTGCGCTCCTCGCCCGCAACCGAAGTCGAGCTCATTTTTCGGGGGGCTCCTCGGGCATCCCGACGACGAACAAACACGCCCGGTCAGCAGCCTGCGGCAGGCGTTGCGCCTCGGCCAGGATCACGCTGCCGGTGGAAACGGCAATGCCGGCAAGTCCCGCCTTGGCAGAAAGTTCGATCGTTTGCGGCCCGATCGAGGGCAGATCCAGCCGTCGATCCTGTCCGCGTTTGGCGGCTTTCACAAGAACGCCTCGCCCGACGCCAGGCTCGATCTTTCGGTCTTGCCGCAGGCGTGCAATGCGCGAAAGCATCCCGTCCGTCCCCTCCGCCGCCTCGATCGCGAGTACCCGCTGGTCGGCAACGACCGCAGCTTGGCCAACATCGAACGGGCTCATGGCACTCAGCAGCAGCAGCCCCTTCGCTATGTCTCGTTCATCTTGTTCGCTCGGCCGATGACGGCCCAGCGGGCCCGCCGGCATGAGTATTTCAGGCGCAATTTCCGGGATGCCAACAAGACGAAAGCCATGCTCCTCGAAAATTTTGCCAATGCCCGAGAGCAGATAATCGTCACCGCCGCGATAATGCCGCCAGACACGCGGCAGCAATCGCAGCGTAGTCGCATCAGGCCTCATGCGCCAAAGCCGCGGTCGCGCGACCGAGCCGATGAAGACCACCTCCCTGCACCCCTCCGTTCGTGCCATGCGGCAAAACCAGCCAAACTGTCCCAAAGCTGCCCAGTAGTGTGGGTACGCGCGAACACGTTCGGGGTCCGTCCAGCCGCGAAGGGCGAAGAGGACGACAGGCCGGCGGCGCTTCATTACGGATTCGGCAACCGCAAAGGGCAGTGCGCCGGCACCGCAAATGATGGCGATGGGATCATCGCTCGCCGAACCGGCCGTCGCCGCGCTCATTCTTCCGTCTCGCCTTCCGCGCGACGGGCGGCGATTGTTAGCGGGCGCGTTCCCGACCTAATAAACTCGACGAGTCGCGCGACCAACGGGTCGCCGTCCGATTGTTGCGCCACTTGCTCGAATCTCTCGCGGAAGCTTCCGCTGCCGAAGAACATTGCCTCGTAGGCCGTGCGCAAGCGGTGGATCTCGGCCCTTTTCCATCCCCGGCGCGTCATTCCGATGATGTTCAAACCGACCAATCTTGCCGGTGCCCCGCGCACCAGGCCGAACGGAATGACGTCACTGGGCACTCCGCTCAGGCCCACCACCATTGCGCCTTCGCCAATGCGTACGAATTGGCGCACCGCCGACTGCCCGCCGAACACCGTAAAATCTCCCACCGTGACATGGCCCCCCAGCACGACATTGTTTGCAAAGGTCACGTCGTTACCCACCTGACAATCGTGGCCAACGTGAGAGCCGACCATGAACATGCAGCGGTCGCCCACCGTGGTGACGCCGCGGTCATCCTCAGTGCCGGTGTTCATGGTGACGCCCTCGCGAATACTGCAATCCGCGCCGACCACGAGCCGCGTCGGACCGCCGCGATATTTCACGGACTGCGGAGGCGTTCCCAAGGACGCGTATGGATAAATCGAGGTGCGCGGCCCGATGCTCGTATGGCCCGCCACATGAACATGCGCCGCGAGCTTGCAGTCGTCGCCAATGACGACGTGCGGACCGACGATGCAATAAGGTCCGATGCTTACGTGCGGTCCGATCACCGCGCCGGATTCGATGCGAGCGGTTGGATCGATCATCGGACCGATCACTCTGCAGACCTACGCCAGCATGGCGCCGACAGTCGCTTCGGCAACGATTTGGCCGGCAACTTTCGCCTCGCCGCGGAACCACCACATGTTTTTCTTCCTTGCTATTTTTTGCACGTGATATTCGACCGTGTCTCCGGGCACGACGGGCCGGCGGAATTTCGCCTTGTCGATGGTAAGGAAAAACACGTTCCTTGGCTGCTGCGTCGCGTCGCCGGAAATGACGCAAATCGCACCCGCGGTCTGCGCCATGCCCTCCACGAGCAGCACGCCAGGAAATACCGGATTGCCGGGAAAGTGGCCCATGAACTGGGGCTCGTTCGCGGTGACGTTTTTGATGCCCACTGCCGACTCGCCGCCCCGTATTTTGATGATGCGATCAACCATCAGGAACGGATAGCGGTGCGGGAGAGCTTTGAGAATTGACGCAATATCCGCCGCTTCAAGCGTTTCATTCATGCTCCTGATCTCGCGTTTTCTCGTCATGCGGCAGACCGCGCTTTTTTTTGCCGAGATTCTGGAAGGTCGCGATCATGCGAAAATATTCGCGCCCGCGCATGGCGGGATAGCCGAACCACCGCTCGCCTGCCGGCACGTCGGACATCACTCCACTGCGCGCGCCCACCACCGCACCCTCGCCGATGGTCACATTGTCCGCAAGGCCGGCCGCTCCCGCGAGCACGGCATAATCGCGGATGACAACGCTGCCTGAAATGCCGCACTGGGCAACAATGATGCAGTGACGGCCAATGGAAACGTTGTGTGCAATCTGCACCAGATTGTCGATCTTGCTCCCCTCGCCTATTACGGTATCGCGATTGCTGCCGCGATCGATCGTGGTCCCGGCGCCGATCTCAACGTCGTCCTGAATAATGACGCGCCCAAGCTGCGGAATTTTGCGATGCCCCCCAGGGGACATGAGATAGCCGAACCCGTCCTGACCGATCGCGCATCCGGGATGCACAATCACGCGATCGCCGATCAGGCTATGGGTTACGCACGCCTGCGCCCCAATCACACAATAGCGGCCGATGCGAACGTTGGGTCCGATGACTGCGCCGGCACCGATACGAGTGCCGGTGCCGATCTCCGCCTGGGCGCCAACGACACAGCCCGGATCGATCGTCGCGCCACTCTCAACACGAGCCGTGGAATGCACGAAAGCCCCCGCGGCTGATCCAGTTATGTTGAACAGCGAGGAGGGGCGTAACCCTTCAGGAAACAGCTTCTGCGCCACCTGCACATACGCGCGGAACGGGTCCGAGACGCAGAGCACGCTCACACCAACTGGCGCGCAGGCAGCGTAGCGTTCGCGCGTGAGGCACGCGCCCGCCCCCGTGGTCGACAGCTCTTGGGCATATTTCGGCTTGTCGAGAAAGGCGAGATCGGCGGGGCCCGCGAGCTCGAGTGCGGCTATTCCGGTTATGCGGCGGCCCAGATCGACCTCGGGCCGAGGCTCGGCACGCGTCAGCGTGGCGATTTCGCCCACGCTGATTCCGGCACCGCGCTGGAAAAACGCGGGCGTGCTCATGCCGCACCCCGGCAAGTCCCGGAGTTCCGATCAGAATTTCGTGCCGCCTCCGAACCGGAACCGCTGGATCCGGTCATAGGGCTCCGACGTGAGAGGGAAGGCGTAATCAAACCGCAGCGGGCCGAACGGCGAGTCCCAAATCAAGCCCACGCCCACGGACGAGCGAATATGCATGGAATTGTCGAGCGGACATGGCGGGGTAGAACATACGGAACCTGATAGCACTTCGCCGGTCGCAGCCCAACTGGTCGGACCAACATAGTTCCACAACGAACCTGCATCCGCGTAAGCCGCAATCTTGATGCCGGTATCCTTCGGCAGGAAATACAACGGCGTCTGCAATTCCAGGCTGGCGCCCCAGTAGAGGCTTCCGCCCAGCGCATCGCCTGTTCCAAATATCGCTGCCCGCGAGAGGTCACGAGGGCCGATGCCGGCAGGGGCAAAACCACGCACGAGATTTGGACCCATCTGAAAGTGGTCCAGCATGCGCAGGCATTCGGCCGGCAAGTTCAGCAAGTTTCCCGAGGTGTCGTTCTTGCAGCCCCAGCCGCTGATTTGGCCTCCCTGCAGATGCAGCATGCCGATGACGTCCGGCACGACCTCATGGTACCCCCAAACGTCGCCGGTGGTACGGAAGAATTTGACGTTGCCTCCCGCCCCTGCGAGATCCTGCCTCAGCTCGGCCATCACGCCCTTGGTGGGATTTCGATTGTTATCGAGCGCGTTATAGCTCAGCGTGTAGCCCACGAGGGACGTATCGACGGCGCCGTTCGCGAGCTCGCGGCGCACCGCCAGCGAAGCCTCTCCGTTGAAGAAACAGTTATCGTTAAACGGCACGCCCGGTCCGCCGTTGATTATGGCGTTCGGAGACAGCAGGCAGTCGTTGAGAATGTCGGGCAGCGCGACTTCCTGGCGATATAGCGAATACCGCAGTTGCAGCGCGAGATCTTCCCGCAACGCAAATCCAAACCTCGTGCCGAATCCCAGTGTCTTTGTCGTGTACGAGATGTAACTTGTCGGATCCTGCTGCTTGCCGAAAACATCGACGCCGAAAGCTACTCGATACCCCAGGAAATACGGATCGACGACAGACACCTGGAAGCCTTTGGCGTATTGTCCGTACTGAATCGATGCTTTTCCCATCAGGCCGCGGCCGAGCAGATTGCGCTCGCCGATGCTGACCTCCGCCAGGAAGCCGTCCGATGTGGAGTAACCGCCGGAGACGGAGAACTCCCCGGTTGATTGCTCCTCAAGGTCCACGTTAAGCACGACGCGGTCAGGCGCTGAGCCGGGCTCCGGCGTGATTTTGACGACTTTGAAGAAGTTGAGATTCTTCAGGCGCCGTTCTGCGCGGGCGACGAGCGCCCGGTTATAGGCATCGCCTTCGGCGATATCGAATTCCCGCCGGATGACATAGTCGCGCGTGCGCGTATTCCCGCGGATGTTGATCCGCTCGATATATGCGCGCTGTCCTTCGCTGACCGTGAAAACGAGGTGCACGGTCCTGTTTTGGTTGTCGCGCGTCGCGCGAGGGGTAACGGTGGCAAAGGCATATCCCTGCCTGGCCGCCTCGATGGTCATTTCCTCGACCGACTTTTCGACCGCCTCGGCGTTGTAAACATCCCCTACATAGGTGCGCACTTTGTAGCGCAGCGGTGTCGGGTCCATGGAGCGCACCGTCGACTGCACCTCGACGGATCCGATCCGGTACTGCTCACCCTCTTCGATAATAAACGTAACGACGAAGCCGCGCCTTGCCGGGTCGTACTCTCCCATCGCGGAAACGACGCGGACGTCGATGAAGCCATGTTTGAGATAGAACCGGCGCAGCAATTCCCGATCGGCTTCGATCCGGTCGGGGTCATAGATGTCGCCGCTCTGCAGGAACGCAAGCAGTCCGGTCTCCGTCGTCTTGATCACCTCCTTGAGGCGATAGGACGAGTACGCCCTGTTGCCTGCAAACTCGATGAGCTTTACGCCGGTCTTCGCTCCTTCGTTGATCTCGAAAACGAGATCGACTCGATTGTTCGGCAGCTCGATGATCTTCGGCTCGATGCGGACGTCGAAACGCCCGCTGCGACGATACATTTCAACGAGACGTGCAACGTCCGCCTGTACCACCGGCCGGGAAAGCGTGCCGCGCTCCTTCGATTGAATCTCTGCTCTTAATTGTTCGTCCTTGACCTTCCGGTTTCCCTCGAACGCGATGCGATTGATGACCGGATTCTCGATCACCGTCACGATGAGCCGACCGCCCTGGATGCGCACGCGCACATCCTGGAACAGCCCGGTGGCATAGAGTGCCTTCACGCCCTCGTCGATCTGGAAAGCGTCGAGGCGTCCGTTCGGCCCGGCGCGGAAATACGAACGGATCGTGTCCGCTTCGACCCGCCGATTGCCTTCGACGATGATCGAACTGACGCTGACGACTTGCGCATAGGCGTGCGGCGCCCAAAAGGGCGCAATGGCGGGGCTCAGCAACGCACCGCCGAGGGCAAGCCAAGCAAGCCCTCGCACTACAAACCGACCGAACTTCATTCCCCCATGCGCCCTTTATCGTCCCCCTGAGCCCGCACGACGCGCGCACTCACGAGAAAGGTCGTCGCCCCGACTATGGAACTCTTCCCCTAAATTGATTTATCTTTCGTGCAGCCCGGCCTCACTTGCTCACCATCATCTTGCCCCCATCAGGAGGCGGTCCACTGCGCCGCGAGATGCAGGATGTCGTTGTAAGTCGCAAAGATCATCAGCATCACGACTATCGCCAGGCCGATCCGAAACCCCACTTCCTGCGCGCGCTCCGAGAGTGGCTTTCCGCGCAGCGCCTCGATTGCGTAGAAGAGAAGGTGCCCTCCGTCGAGCAGTGGCACCGGGAAAAGATTCAGGAGACCGATCGAAACTGACAGCACCGCGGTCAGGCTCAGGAGCGACGGGAAACCCTCGCTCGCGACCTGCCCCGAAACTTGCGCAATTCTGATCGGACCGCCGAGTTGATCGGCGGCTTCGCGGCCCGAGACGACGCCCCCGACATAGGAGAGCGTGCGCTCGACTACGAACCAGGTTCGTTGCACTCCAAGCTCAAGCGCTTTGAGAGGCCCGACCGGCTGAAAGTGCGTGTCGTCCGGCGACGGCGAGCGGGTGATTCCAAGGATGCCCTGCCGGTGCACGTTGCCGAATCGGTCTTTCACTTCCTTCAGCGTCGGCGTGGCTTTCAGCGTGATGAGCTTGCCGGCGCGCTGCACTTCGAACACGAGCGTCTCGCCAGCGCTCGTGCTGACGATCTGCTGCATGTCGGAGAAACTGTCGATCTCGCGGCCATTGATGGACACGACCAAATCACCAGGCTGGAAGCCCGCCGCTTCCGCCGCGCTTCCCGGCTGCACCGCGTCGACGCGAGCCGAGGTGCTCGGCTTCCCGAACAGCATAAACAGGCCGGCAAAGATGGCGATCGCAAGCAGGAAATTTGCCAAGGGCCCCGCGACGACAATGCCCGCACGCTGTCCGACCGGCTGATGCACGAAACTGTGTCGCCGCTCTTCCTCAGACATGCTCGCCAGCGCCGCTTGATCCGGCACGCTCGCGGCATTGTCGTCGCCGAAGAACTTGACGTACCCGCCCAACGGGATTGCGCAAATCTTCCAGCGCGTTCCCCGTCGATCATTGAAGCCCAAAATTTCGGGGCCAAAGCCGATTGAGAAAACCAGCACCCTGACGCCGCACCACCGCGCCACTATGAAATGGCCAAGCTCGTGAAAAAATACGACGAGCGTCAGAACGAAGAGGAATGGAACAAGGATGCCGAGCACGCCCGACCCGAGCATGTTCATTCCGTTCAAGAGGTCAAAGCTCATGGTTTGGGCATCCCCCTCGCCCCGAAGTCGTAACTTCTACAATGCCTTTGCGGCAATTTCGGGCAAGAGTTCCTGTGCGAGCAATCTAGTATCATGGTCAATAAACAGTGCCTCCTCGATGCATTCGGGTTCCATTGTCCAATTTCGGGACACCGCCGCCTCAAGGGCAGCCTCCACAAGCGCTGGTATGCCCCCGAAAGGTAGTCGGTTGCCGAGGAATGCCGCAACTGCGATTTCATTGGCCGCATTGAGAACGGTGGGCGCCCCTCCTCCCGCCTCAAGTGCCTTGCGCGCAATCTGCAAGGCAGGAAAACGCTCATAATCCGGGTTTTCGAAGGTCAATGTCGCGGCGCGAGCGAGGTCCAAGCGCGGCGCGGGGCCGACGAGCCGCTCCGGCCATGCAAGGCAATATGCAATCGGTATCCGCATGTCTGGACTGCCGAGTTGCGCAATGAGGGACGCATCGCAGAATTCCACAAGGCTGTGCACAATGGACTGCGGATGAATGAGTACATCGATTTGCGCGGCAGGAAGCCCGAACAGATGATGGGCCTCGATCACTTCGAGACCCTTGTTCATCAGGGTCGCGGAATCGACCGTCACCTTCGGCCCCATGGACCAATTGGGATGGTTGAGGGCCTGAGCAACAGTCGCCTTGTTTATTGTCTGCGCATCCGCCGTTCGAAAGGGACCGCCCGAGGCAGTGAGAATGATTCGGCGGACATCCTCGCGACGGCTGCCGCGCATGGCCTGGAACAGCGCGTTGTGCTCCGAATCGACGGGCAGCACCGTGGCACCCGCGGCGGCGGCGCGCCGCATGAACATGCCACCCGCACAGACGAGCGTCTCCTTGTTCGCAAGCGCCAGTATTGCGCCGCGTTCAGCGGCAGCGAGTGTAGGCTTGAGACCGGCTGCTCCGCTGATTGCACCGATCACCCAGTCGGCGGGTCGCTGCGCCGCTTCTATGACGGCGGTCTCACCGGCGCCGGTTTCGATTCCCGTGCCGAAAAGCGCGTCCTTCAGCTCGCCATATACAGAGTGATCAGCCACCGCGGCAAAGCGCGCACGCATCTGGCGCGCCAGGCTCGCCAGAGCGGTTGCACTCCTGCTCGCCGTCACCGCTTCGATGCGATAGCGGTCAGGCTGGTGCTTGATGAGATCGATCGTGCTCGTGCCGATCGAGCCTGTGGCCCCGAGAATCGTGACCGTCCGCTCGACAGCGCCAGCGGCAAAGCCGTTGAGCTGCATGGGCGCTGTGTGTGTCACCATATCAACAGCCCGCGGCCCGGCGAATGCATTCCCCCGCGTAGCACTCCGATAAACGCCGCTACAAGAGCTGCCGCCATGAACCCGTCGAGCCGGTCCATCAAACCGCCATGCCCCGGAATGAGTCTGCCGGAGTCCTTTGCGTCCAATCGGCGCTTGATCCAGGACTCGATCACGTCTCCACCCTGGGCGCACATAGATAAGACGAGCGCCAAGATCATAACGACGAACGCTGGTGAAAGCCCGGTCGCCTTGACGACGAGAGCCGCCGCGAGCACGGCCGCGACCGCTCCCGCCAACGCTCCTGCCCAGGTTTTTTTGGGACTCACGCGGCGTATCAGTTTCGGACCGCCAACAGCGCGTCCTACGAAATATGCCGCGGTGTCCGTGGCCCAGACGATGGCGAAAACGAACATTATTGCAGCAAAACCAAGTTGCTCATCTGCGCGCAGAACAATGGGCGGAACAGCAATCGCAGCCGAATAGAAAAATCCAAAGACCAGCCATATGGGTTTGTCGGCACGGCCCACGCCCACGAGCCTGGTCCATTCCACGAGGACGACCAGCGCCGCGGCGGTCCAGAAAAGGACAAAAGCCCATCCGCCGACATAAGCGACGCCAATTGCGAGCGGGATGAGCACCGCTGCGGAGGCAACACGCAAGGCAAGCTCGGTGCGCATTCTCGACCGCCGTACCGGCTCTGCGGGACCGTCCGTCACAGTCTAGTCATGCTCTTCCGGTACGCGCCGCCAGTCCGCCGAAGCGACGCTCGCGCCGCTGGTATTCGCCGATGGCTTCTTCGAGCGCTGCCCGATCGAAATCCGGCCAGTAGGTGGGCACGAAGACGAGCTCGCTGTACGCGGCCTGCCAAAGCAGAAAATTCGAGAGCCGCTGTTCGCCGCTTGTGCGGATGATGAGATCAGGATCGGGCAGATCCGGCGCATCGAGGTAGGCCGCGAGCTTGTCGGCTGTGACCGCGCTAATCGCTAGATCGCCCGCGCTCACCGCGGCGGCAACGCGCTGCGCCGCGCGCGCAATCTCCTGCCGCGCGCCGTAGTTGAACGCGACGATCAGGACCAGCTTGTCATTCGCACGCGTCAGCTGCTCCGCGTCTTCGAGCAGGTGCCGAATTTCATCATCCAGAGTCTCGCGATCGCCAATGACGCGGACTTTCACGCCGCTGCGGTGCAATTCCGCGAGATCACGACGGATGAAGCGCCGCAACAGGCCCATCAGCTCGCGTATTTCCGAGGCGGGACGCGACCAGTTTTCCGCACTGAATGAGAATATCGTCAGAAACTCTATGCCGATCTCACCAGCGGCGCGCACGGTTTTGCGCAGCGCTTCAACGCCGCGGCGGTGCCCTGCCCCGCGCGGCAGCCCGCGCGCCGCCGCCCAGCGCCCGTTCCCATCCATAATAATGGCAACGTGACGCGGTACGGCACCTGTGTGCGCATCGCGCAGCGGCTCGGGTGTCAGCATGCCTGATGTTCCTCACACCGTGAGGATTTCCGTCTCCTTGCCCGCCAGCATACGGTCGATTTCGGCGATGGCCTCATCCGTTGCCTTCTGCACTTGCTCAGCTTGCCGCTTGCCATCGTCCTCGCTGATCTTATGCTCCTTCTCGAGCCGCTTGAGCACATCGAGGCCGTCCCGCCGCACGTGCCGCACGGCGACGCGCGCGCCTTCAGCGTATTTGTGCGCGACCTTCACCAGTTCGCGCCGCCTTTCCTCGTTGAGTTCGGGTATGCGCAGCCGCAAAGTCTGACCTTCCGTCGCCGGAGTGAGCCCGAGATTGGAAGCTGCAATGGCCTTTTCCACCGCGTGAACCATGGAGCGATCCCAGACCTGAACGGAGATCAGGCGGGGCTCGGGCACGCTCACCGTCGCAACCTGGTTGAGCGGCATATGCGTGCCGTAGGCCTCGACCTGCACCGGCTCGAGCAGGCCCGCCGAGGCCCGGCCGGTGCGCAGGCCGCCGAGCTCCTGCTTCAACAGCTGGATGGCACCTTGCATGCGGCGCTTGAGTTCGTTGAGATCATGCGCGGGAGTCGCCATGGCAATCCTCAGACCGGCTGCAACGCGAACGTGCTCATGCTCGCGAAAAATGCGCTCTCATACATTAACCAGCGTGAAACGTCCTTCGCCCCGGAGCACCGCCGCGATCGCCCCCGGCTCGCGAATGGAGAAGACGATGATAGGCAAACTATTCTCCCGAGCAAGCGCGAAGGCAGTCGTGTCCATGACCTTCAGTCCACGCTCGATTGCCTCGCGGTGCGTCAGCTGCGCGTAGCGCTCGGCGCGGGGTTCGAGTTTGGGATCGGCGCTGTACACACCGTCCACATTTGTTGCCTTCAATATGGCTTCGGCGCCAAGTTCAGCCGCACGCAGCACGGCGGTGGTGTCGGTAGTGAAGAACGGGTTGCCGGTACCGGCAGCGAACACCAGCATGCGCCCTGCTTGCAGGTGACGTTGCGCGCGACGCCGTTCATAGGTCTCGCACAGTTCCGGCATGGTCAGGGCCGACATGGTGCGCGCCGGCGCTCCGATCTTTTCCAATGCGCTTTCAAGTGCAAGCGCATTCATCACAGTGGCCAGAATGCCCATCATATCCGCGGTTACACGCGGAATCCCCTCCTTCGCAACGTTGGCGCCGCGAATGAGATTGCCGCCACCGACCACGACGCCAAGCGTGACGCCGAGGCGCTGGCTTGCTGCGAGGTCCGCGGCAATACGCGCGATCGTCGGCTGGTGCACGCCGAATTCATGGGGGCCCATGAGCGCCTCACCCGATATCTTGATCACGACGCGGCGGTATCGAAGTGCAGGCTTGATCCCTGCTGTGTCCGCTTCGGGTGGCAAGGGATGGCTCAACTGCGGGTGGCTGCGGCTACTTCAGCGGCAAAGTCGGTGACCGGGCGATCTACTCCCTCGCCAAGGGCATAGCGCACGAAGCCGGTGATTTTGATCGGCGCACCGGCTTTTCGCTCGGCCTCGCTGATCGCCTGCGCCACGCTCTGATCAGGCTCGTGAATAAACGCCTGCTCGACCAGGCATACCTCTTTGTAAAAGGTCTTCAGGCCGGACTCGACAATCTTCTCGATGACATTCGCCGGCCTGCCTTGCGCTCGATATTTGTCAGCCAGCACATCCCGTTCGCGATGAATAACCTGCGGATCGAGTCCCGCAGCATCGATCGCCTGCGGATTGGATGCGGCAACGTGCATGGCCAGCAAGCGCCCAAATCGCTTGAGCTCGTCGGGCTTGCCTTTCGATTGCAGCGCGACGATCACACCGATTTTTCCAAGGCCCTCTTCCACGGCGTTGTGCATGTAGCTGCCGATGGTGCCGCCGGCGACAGCCAAGCCAGACGCGCGCCGGAGCGAAATGTTCTCGCCGATCTTGGCGATGGTGTCCGTGATAGCCTCGCTCACCGTGAGGCCGCCGATCTTGGCGGCCTTGAGCTGCTCGACGTCGGTGCCCGTCCTGAGCGCCACATTGGCAATCATTTTGACGAGCCCTTGAAACAGGTCGTTGCGTGCGACGAAATCAGTCTCCGAATTCACCTCGACGAGCACGCCCTGGCTGTCATTGCTGGCAAGAGCGATTAGTCCCTCTGCAGCCACGCGGCCGGCCTTCTTGGCGGCTCTCGCCAGCCCCTTTTTGCGCAACAGATCGATGGCCTGCTCCATGTCGCCCGCGGTTTCGTTCAGCGCGCCTTTGCAGTCCATCATCCCGGCGCCGGTACGATCGCGAAGCTCCTTGACCATTTGCGCGGTGATATTCGCCATATGCATCGTCCGTTCTGCCGGGAATTCGCCCCTATTCCGCTGCCCGGCCCATCGCGGATCGAGCAGCTGGACGGGACGTCATGCCCGGCCTTCTGCCGGGCATCCACGACTTTCCTCCGGCGGCAAAGGCGTGGATGGCCGGGCCAGGCCCGGCCGTGACGGGGCAGACGAGCGCTACTCTGCGCTTAATTCCTTCGCTTGCGCGATCCAGCCTTCCATACGCCCGGGCAGTCCCACTTCGTCGCCGATCTTGTGCGCCGCCTGCGGGCTCAGCCCTGCCAATTGCCAGTAATGGAAAATCCCGAGATCATTGAATTTCTTTTCAATCGCAGGGGACATGTGATGAAGCTTCTTGAGATCATCGGCGACGCCACGCGGTCCTGAAAGCACCTCGTAGCCGGGACCTTCGCTGGAAGCGGGCAGCTCCTCGGGGATCGGCTCGACTGCGGCCCCGGCATCCACGCCTTGGTCGCCTTGTGCGCGTGAAATGCCATCGATTGCGGCTTTCGCCACGAGATCGCAATAGAACGTGATGGCGCGGGCGGCGTCGTCGTTCCCCGGGACGACGTAGCTGATGCCATCCGGATCGCAGTTCGTATCGACGATGGCCGCAACCGGCAGGTTGAGCCGGCGAGCCTCCTTGATTGCTATGTCTTCCTTGTTTGTGTCGATGACGAAGAGGAGATCCGGCAAGCCGCCCATGTCCTTGATGCCGCCGAGCGCCCGGTCGAGCTTGTCTCGCTCTCGCTGCAGAGTCAGCCGCTCTTTTTTCGTGTAGCCCTGTGATTCGCCGGAAGTAAGCATCTCCTCGAGCTTGCGCAGGCGCGAGATCGATTGCGAGATCGTCTTCCAGTTCGTCAGCGTGCCGCCGAGCCAGCGGGAATTGACGTAGTACTGTGCGCTTTTCTTGGCGGCCGTCGCCACCGCATCCTGCGCCTGGCGCTTGGTGCCGACGAATAGAATCCGCCCGCCATTGGCTACCGTATCGCTGACCGCCTGCAGGGCGCGATGCAGCATGGGGACGGATTGCGCAAGATCGATAATATGAATGTTATTACGCGTGCCGAAAATGAACGACGCCATTTTCGGATTCCAGCGGTGAGACTGATGGCCGAAATGCACGCCAGCTTCCAAGAGCTGGCGCATGGAAAAGTCGGGAAGCGACATGAGAGCATTCTCCGGTTTGAGCCGCCGCGAACCCGTGAGCCCGCCGCGCTTGCGAGCGGCAGACCACCGGACGGCCATTCAGCCAAGATCCGCGTGTGGAATGAGGCTCTTATATAGGCGCTCCTGACGCATCGCAACAATCGCGGCGTCGATGCCGAAAGCTACAGCGCTTCCACCGCAACAACGCCGGGGACGGCCTTGATCGCGCCCGCCATTTGCGGCGTGACCTCAAAGCGACCGGACAGCTTGACCTCGACCTCGGTGCCCCCGGAAAGCATCAGAACGAGTGCCACTTCACCATCCGACCGCGGTTGGGCGGACTGTTTTCCCGAAGAGCCTTGCAGGCGCTTCGCCACGCTCTCGATCGGATCCTTCTCCCGCACGAAAACACGCAGGCATTTGGAGAACCGTGCAGCCGCCTGGTCGAGCGGCTCCGCGCTCTGGATGCGCGCACGTATCTCATCGCCCTGCAGCTCTGCGGAAATCGTGAGCGACACCACCGCTCCCGGCTCGAGGACATCGCGATACTGTTGCAGACCCTCGGAAAAAATTACCGCCTCGTAATGGCCGGTGGGATCCGAGAGCTCGACTATTCCGATCTTGCCGCCCGTGCGCGTACGGCGCTCGGTGCGGGCAAGCACGGTGGCGGCAAGCCGGCCGGCAGTCGCGCCTGCGCGCACGGCCCGCGCGAACTCCCCCCACCATTGCAAACGCATGCGCTTGAGCGCCGCGGCGTAATCGTCCAGCGGATGCCCGGATAGAAAGAAGCCTACCGCCTCGAATTCCTTCTGCAGCCGTTCCGCGGGTGACCATGCCTCGAGCGCCGGCAGTCGGATAAGGTCGCGTGCGCTGCCTCCGAACGAGAACTGCAGCGCTCCGATCGCGAGCGCGTCATGCTCGCGCTGAGCATGCGCGAGCATGAGATCTACGCCTGCGAAAACGGACGCGCGATTTGGTTCGAGGTCATCGAACGCGCCGGACGCCGCAAGGCTCTCCAGCACGCGCTTGTTCACCGCCCGCGGATTGATGCGGCGTGCGAAGTCAGAGATATCGGCATAAGCAACATCGCCCCGGGCGCCGACAATCGCCTCAACAGCTTGCCCGCCCACGCCTTTCAGCGCCGCAAGCGCGTAATGGATTACGCCATCGGCATCGACTTCGAATTCCACCCCTGAACGGTTGATCGAGGGCCGCTCCACTTTTACCGCAAGCCGCTCCGCCTCCGAGCGGAATTCCGAAAGCTTGTCGGTATTGCCCATGTCCAGCGTCATGGACGCAGCGAGAAATTCGACGGGATAATTCGCCTTGAGATAGGCGGTCTGGTACGCAACGAGGGCATAGGCGGCGGCGTGGCTCTTGTTGAATCCGTAATCGGCGAAACGCTCAAGCAGATCAAAAATCGCCTCCGCGTGATCGCCGCCGATGCCACGCTCCACACAGCCTGCGACGAACCGGCTGCGCTGCTTTTGCATTTCGCTGCGTATCTTCTTTCCCATGGCGCGGCGCAGAAGATCCGCCTCACCGAGCGAATATCCCGCCAGCACCTGAGCCGCCTGCATCACCTGCTCCTGGTAGACGATCACCCCGAATGTCTCGCGCAGGATGGGCTCAAGCTTTGGATGAATGTAGTCGGGCTGTTCCAGGCGGTGCTTGCGCGCGCAGTAGGTGGGAATGTTTGCCATCGGGCCCGGCCTGTAGAGCGCCACGAGCGCAACGATGTCCTCGAAACGATCCGGGCGCATATCGAGCAGGGCGCGGCGCATGCCCTGGCTTTCCAGCTGGAACACCCCCATGGCTTCGGCGCGACCCAGCATCGCATACGTCTTTTCGTCATCGAGCGGGATGGCGGCGAGATCGATATCCACGCCGCGCCTGCGCAGGAGCCGCCGCGCCGTTTCGAGCAAAGTGAGCGTCTTGAGACCCAGGAAGTCGAACTTCACGAGACCCGCCTGCTCGATCCATTTCATGCTGAACTGCGTGATCGGCAGTTGCGATTTCGGGTCGCGGTAGAGCGCAACCATGTCGACGAGCGCCCGCTCGCCGATGACGATGCCCGCCGCATGGGTCGAGGCGTGACGATGCAGGCCTTCTAGTTTTTGCGCGATATCGAAGGCGCGACGCACCACGGGATCGCTGTCGCGGGCGGCCTGGAGGCGGGGTTCGTCGGCGATGGCGCGGTTCAGCGTAACCGGGTTGAGCGGATTCTGCGGCACCAGTTTGCAGAGCTTGTCGACCTGCCCATAGGGCATCTGCAGGACCCGTCCGACGTCGCGCAGGACCCCACGCGCCTGCAGCGTGCCGAAAGTGATGATCTGCGCAACGCGATCCCGCCCATAGCGCTCCTGAACATAGCCGATGACTTCATCACGCCGGTCCTGGCAAAAATCGATGTCGAAGTCAGGCATGGAGACACGATCGGGATTGAGAAAACGTTCGAATAGGAGGGCGAACCGAATAGGATCGAGATCGGTGATCGTGAGCGCGTAGGAAACGAGCGAGCCCGCACCCGAACCGCGACCGGGACCAACGGGAATGCCGCGTTCCTTCGCCCATTGGATGAAGTCGGCAACGATGAGGAAATAGCCCGGATATTTCATCCCCTCGATTACGTCGAGCTCGAATGACAGCCGCTCTTCGTACTCTTCGAGCGTGTGACCGGATGCTATGCCACGCGCCTCGATGCGATGCTGCAGGCCGGCGCGCGCGCGCGTCCGCAGCTCAGAACTTTCATCGATGAGAGCGCCGTCCTTCGCCGAGAAGCGCGGCAGAACCGGCGCTTGTGCGCGGGGCCTGAAGGCACAGCGCTGTGCGATCTCCACCGTGGACGCCGTTGCCTCCGGCAGATCCGCAAACAATTCCTGCATTTCCCGACGCGTCTTGAAGCAGTGTTCCGGCGTGAGCTGTCGCCGATCCGTCTCGACCAGGAGCCGGCCCTCGGCGATGCAGAGGAGCGCGTCATGCGCCTCGTAATCGTCCCGGCCCGAGAAATAGGGCTCATTCGTAGCGACCAACGGCAGGCCGCACTCATAGGCGAGGTTGATGAGCGCGGGCTCGGCTGCGCGTTCTGCAGGCATCCCATGTCGCTGCACCTCGATATAAAAGCGGTCGCGGAAGGCGCGCGCCAGAATTTCGCAGCGGGCACGGGCGAGCTTTGCCTGATCGGTGCGCAAGGCGATATCGAGTGGCCCGCAGGGCCCTCCGCTCAGGGCAATCAAACCCTCGCACTCTGATTCGAGCCATGCGAGCTTGATCTGCGGCGGCTCGTTCTCCGCACTTTCCAGGAAAGCGCGCGTATTGAGCCGGATAAGGCTGCGGTAGCCGTCCCCCCGGGCCGCCAGAAGAACGAGCCGCGGTCGCTCTTCCCTTGCTGCGCGGCTGTTCCCCTGACCTTTTTCCTGATCTCCGAAGTCGACAGCGAGCGCGCAGCCGATGACGGGTTGTATGCCTACGCTGGCGAGCTTCTCAGAGAATTCCAGAGCCCCGAACAGATTGTCGGTATCGGTGAGTGCGAGCGCCGGCTGGTGGTCGGCTTTGGCGAGCTCGGCAAGGCGCGCGATCGTGATCGCCCCTTCAAGGAGCGAGTAGGACGAATGCACGTGCAGATGGACGAAACCCGGCATCCCGACGATTCGCAAATAGTCTGCGACTGTGCGGAGCGCCCTTCCCGGAGTCTATCGGGTAGCGAGCTGCGGCAGGTTTTTTCCCCAGTGCTCCCCGCGCGGCTCCTGGCGAGACTCAAAGGTTGGCGAGGAGCTGCGCCCAGATCGCGATGGTTCCAATGAATAAGGCAAGCGAGGCGAGCGTTACGGGCTCGTTGGGCCGAAGCTGGTACATGCAATCCTCCAAGAACGTTCAGTGAACATAGTTCATGCTATGTTCGCAGTCAAGCGTCGTAGTGGCCCCGCCAGTACCAAATCGTCCGCCGGGCCAGACCCAAGCGTCCCAGGGCGAGCACTAGAGAAAGCAAAAGGAAGAGCCCGCTACTTTTAATTCCACCAGAGGAATTCTGTAGAAGTAACTGGGTTATATGCAAAAATAAGGTTTGTTATTCCGACCGTTGATCCTGCAATGGCGGGCGGCGCACTGGGGGCCTATCAGGCCGGGGTATTCAAGGCACTCAAGGATGTGCAGATGGAGCTCAGAGGCGCGACATACGCCGGTCTCCCACGTGGGCATTTTCCGCAGGCGTAGCCCAGGAACGGCGGCTGGTGAACTCGCAAATCAGTCGGATCAGGCTCTCAGCACACCGGAGGCCTTGGCGACATGCGTCGAAATGGCATCCATGAGTGTCGGCGAAAGGCAGTCGTAGGGCTCGAGATGCAACTCCTTGAGCCGCACCCGGATCGCCGGCATCTGTCCGGGAGGGGTGCCGGACTCGATAATTGAAGAGACAAATGCCGCGAATTCAGGCGGCGCCCAGCCTTGATCGTTTGAAAGCTCCGTATGGATAAAGTCGAATCCGTAAAAAGG
Organism: Xanthobacteraceae bacterium; assembly: GCA_040510075.1. GTDB lineage: Bacteria > Pseudomonadota > Alphaproteobacteria > Rhizobiales > Xanthobacteraceae > VAZQ01. The sequence goes on from JBEVJT010000234.1 coordinate 21,214, forward strand.
ATGTTTGGTGTTTTCTATTCGGCCATACATGTGCACCCTGCATTGAGTGCAGGCGTGCCGTTGAATGGCCGCGCTGGGGTCAACGACTTTTAGTTTTTCTAAGTTCTTCGCAACGCGCAGCGTGTCGCGGGGCACGACCGCGACCTGAGAGAACAACGCCCCGGCTGGTTTCCAGCATTTCGTGCATCCACACACATGATTGTAGGCGCACTGCGCCGTTATGCTCATCTCCACGGGATTACTGGCGCATTTGCACTGGAGTGTCCCACCCGTAAATTTGGGCGAACCGGGTTTCAGACCGTCGTCTACTGCCGGATGAATTGAGATCTTTGCCATGGAGTTTCACCTCCTGCGCGTTAGGGTTTTTCCAAGCCGGTCAGGGTGGAGCAGTTCACCCTATATCGACCAATAGAGCTTTCGAACAGGGCACACTTCTCGGCGTTACATCGTATGGCGAGAAAGTGTGGAACCGCCAGGAGGCGCAACTCGCCGCGGTGCCATCGCTGTTTTCTGGTGCGACACTCCGGATCGGAGCGGTTATCCGGAGGCGAGCCAGGGGGTCGCCAGTCGTCCCGCTAGCCGAATGACAGAGCTAGAAATGTAGCCGGCAATGCCGATGCTGATCATGCCGACAATGATCTGCTCATACGAGCCGCCGGTATATGAATTCCAGATAAAGAAGCCGAGCCCTCCGCCGACACCGCCTGACATGCCGGCGCCGCCCATGCTGCTGCCGCCTCCGGATATCATCTCGGCGGCAACGACCACTTCCCAGGTAATTCCCATTCCGACTGCCGCACCAACGACGATCGACGGCAAGGTCGCCGCCAGCATGATGCGGAAGAACACGTTCTTGCGGGTCGAGCCCATGGCGTAAGCAGCCTGCATGTAGCGCCGGTCGATGTCGCGCGCGCCGCCGATGACATTGATTACAACGGTGTAGAACGCGCCCAGAAAGGTGATGAATCCGATCGACAGCTCCTGCGTGGGCCAGAACAGGATGGAAGCTGGCACCCAGGCGAGCGGAGGGATGGGGCGCAAGACTTCGAAAGTCGGAAATACGATCTGGTAGATCGGTCGACTGAGTGCGAGCAGCAAGCCAAGCGGAATGCCGATCAGCATGGCCACGCCAAATCCGCCCAGCACCCGCAACGTGCTGAGATACCAGCTTTGCCAATAGCCGAAATCGCCGATCAGCGCGGTCCAGGCCGTCAACACCCGGCTTGGCGCTGGAACAGCTCCGATAACAGGGATATGCACGCCGAAGAGCTGAGGTGAACGCGCCGCGATCTCCCAGCACAGCAGAAATAGCGCAACTGAAATCGCAGCGCGAGCAAGCGGACGCTGCTCAGGTGGGCGGGACGGGATTGCCAGTCCCGGCTCGACACCAAGTTCGCGCACGCGCCAGCGCATCAAGAGATTACCGAGCAGGCGGATCGCGGCGCTGGAGAGATAGCCGACGATCCCGAGCGTGATCATGCCGATGATGATCGTCGGATAGCTAACCATGGTGTACGCGGTATAGATCACACAACCGAGCCCGTATTCGCCGGAAATCATCTCGCCGGCGACGAGCGAAAACCATGCTACTCCCATGGAAATCTGCAGGCCTGTGAAAATGAACGGCAGCGCGCCGGGCACCACCACGTGACGGAAGGTTTGCCATGGTCTCGCGCCGAGACAGGCCGCGGCTCTAAAATAGGAATTGTCGATCGATTCCACGCCGAGCACGGTGTTAAGCGTCGTGGCGAAGAAGGCGGGCAGGAACGTGATGTAGATCACCGGCGCTTCCGTCGACTTGAACATCAGAATTGAGAGGGGTACCCAAGCCAGAGCGGGGATCGGCCGCAGCAGCTCAAAAACCGGAAATACGTATTCGCGCACCTTCTGCGACCAGCCGATCATGAGACCGAGCGGAACGCCAATGGCAGTGGCGAGCGCAAACGCGATGAGCACTCGGCGCAAGCTGGTCAGGATGTGCAGGTAATAATCGGGGGTGTAGACCGACAGTCCAAATGTAGGACGCGGGCTGAACCATTCATTGATGACCGCAGCGGGACCCGGCAAGTTGCTGAACCGTGGCAGCTTCCATACATCGACGGTCAGCGCCCAGAGCGCGATAAACAGAGCAAAGCCCAGCAGCATCAGATAAGGCTCTGAGCTCCTGAACCATTGTGCAACGCGCTCCATAGCGAGCGCCGCACGACTGGGAGCAGCGGGGTCCGATGAAACCAAATCGAGCGGCAATTTGGGTGTGTTCCGCTCCTGAACCGTCATCCTGAGGTGCTCGGCGCAAAGCGCCGAGCCTCGAAAGATGGCGGCCCAGGTCGGGGCCGTGCATCCACCGATCTCGGGTTTACCGGAGATCGGATCTTAAGTGCGCAAGTCGGGCAGGCCCGGCTTGCGGTGGCTCGCTCGCTACGCTCGCTCGCACCTCAGGATGACGGAGCGAGATGCGTGTTGCCGCGACTATACAAGCAATTTTCTGGCAGAGTAAGACTAACCGAGCAAAGCGATTGTGTCGTGAAAGAAGTGCGGCGCACGGCCGGCACCGCACTCACGGCATCAGTTGCCACGATATGCAGCATCGGGAAGCGCCGGCACTTGCCCGATCGGCGGTTTTAAATTGCGGTCCTTGAGGACCGAGTCCGCAAACTCAGTCATGACCGCCTCGGGCCGCATACTGCTCGAACTGATGCCGCTGATCGAATAAAGAAACTCCGTGTCCTTCTTGAGCAGCGCCATCACTTCGGGTGTGAAGGTGAACGGCAGCTCCATGCGCGGGTCCGTGCCGCCCTGGCTTTTTGCATAGGTGCCGTAGAGCGCCATCCAAATGGACTTCTCGGAGAAGCCCGTGGTTTGCGTCATGACCAACTTAGTCATTTCGGCCGCATTGGCTGGATCAGTCAGGTACTCTTGCGCATCCAGTTCGGCGTTTAGCCATCCTTTGACGACATCGGGCCGGTGTTTGATCAACTCAGCGTTCATCACGATGTAGGAAGAATCCTTGAGGCCGTAATCGATGCCCGATGCGACCCGGCGCGCGAGACCCTCAAGAACCAGCCGTGCGGCTACCGGCTCCCATATGGCTGCGCCGTCGAGCTTGCCGGCGCGGAAACCGCTGGTGATGACCTCGACGTTCTGGTTGAGATAGGCGGCGGGCTCCCCACCCGCGCGCTTGAACACTTCGCGCGAGAAAATGTCGGAACAGGTCCCCTTCGGAACTGCCATCTGCTTGCCGACGAGCCACTTGCCGGCTTCGTCACCCGACTTGAAATCGGGGGCGTCCTTCCGGGTGAGGAGAATGTTGCACTGATCGTAGGCGACGGCCGCAACGCCCGCGATGCGAATGTCGGCGACGCTGTCTTTTGTGGTGGCGATGATCGCCGGCAGATCGCCGATGTACCCGATGTGCTGCTTGCGCGCGAGCATCGAGTTGACAATGGTCGACCCTTGCAGTCCGACCTCGTACTTGATGGAAGAGCCCGCCGGCAGATATTTTTTCCAAAACTCCTTGCCGCGCAAGGCCATCACCGACCAGACTTCCGTGTAGCAGCACGGATGGCCGACTACGAGTTCAACCGGCTCTCCTGGCTTGCCGAAATTCTGTGCGCTCGCCGTCGTTCCTGCGCCCACCACCGCCACAAATGCAGCCATCAACGCAGTCAGTGCCACGCGCCTGCAATTTCTACGTGTTGTTCGCATGGGACCTCCCCTTCAATGCCTGGCCAGTAGTAGCCCGGGTTTGAGAGCTGAGCAAAGTCGGAATTCCAGCCCCGTGCGCACGCTGGCTCGCTGTCCGGGCGCTGATCCCACGGTTCTACGCCCGCGATGCGGTCCGATTTTATGAGATCGGAATGTAAGCATAGCCCCGATTCTGCAGGGCGACGGAATTCACGAACACGTTGCGCTCGATGGCGACGCCGTCGAGGACGTTCTGCGGTGCGATGCCGGACCGCTCCATGGCGATGCCACAGACCACGATGCGTCCGCCAAGCGCGGCAAAACGCCCGAGCAGCTCATGCGCGGCGGAAAAATGCTCTCCGGCCGGCTCCTTGAACTTGGAGCCGGACAGGGTGCGCGCTACAAACTGGGTCGCCAGGCCGTGCAGCAACAGTACGAAGTCGGGGGCGATGTTTTGCTGCTTGAACTGTTCGATGGCATCGACGGCCAGCTCAAGCCGATCGCAGAAACGGCGGGCATCACCGGTGGTAAAATCCCACACGGCCCGTGCGTGGCGGAGGCCGATGCAGTCGTCGATCACGTGCTTTACTGTTGGAACGCGGTACGTGGCTGCCCGCGAATTTCTCCAAGCGGCGCGCTCACACCCAGCTCCTGCATCGCCCGCTTCAGCGGCTCCGGATTGATCGCGTTCTGCGGCATTTCCGGTGACTCGATCACCTTGATCGAATGCAGAAATCGATATCCGGTAGTCATCAACCCCATGATGTCGGCGTCGAAAGCGAGTTTGGCGACATAGTTGACCGGATCGCCGCCGATCGACGGAGGATTTGCCTCGTAGAGGGCCGCCCACACGGTCTTCTCGTCGTAGCCGGTAAGCTCGCCGGTGATGATTTTGACGGACTCCCGCGGATTGTTGATGAGAAACTGCAGTCCTTCGATCTCTGCTTTCAGCCAGCCCGCCGCTGCTTCCGGATGCTTTTCAATAAAGTCCTGGCGCATGGACGTGAAATTCGCATCGAGCTCGTGCCAGGGCGCTCCGGTCGCCACATAGCGGGCATTGCCCAGCTCAACCTGGCGCCGCGCGTGCGGTTCCCACATGATGCTCGCCGCAAGCTTGCCGGCCTCAAAATTTGAAGCGATCACCTCGATCGGCATGACCAGGATCTCGGACGGCTTGAACACGCCCTTGGCAATCAGCGATTCGGTGGAGCGGTTCGCGCATGTACCCCTATGGTAGGCAAACGGCTTGCCGCTCATCCATTTCATGGCCTCATTGTAGTCGCTGAACTGTGGCGCGCTCTTTCCAACCAGAAACTTGTTGCAGGTCTGCCCGTTGCTGAACATGGTCACGGAGACGAGGCGCACGTCTGCGATCTTCTGTTTTGTGGAGAGCACGAGCGAGGGCATGTCGCCCATGGTGCCGATCTGCATCTTGTCCGCGAGCATCGCGTTGATCATCGGCGGCCCGGTGAGATGAGGCTCGAACTTCACGCTGCTCCCGGGCGGGAGATGTTTCTTCCACAACTCCATCTTCTTGAGGATCACCCCGTACCACGCACCGGTCCAATACGGATGGTAGCCATAAACGATCTGCACTGGTTCGGCTGCCATTGCCGGCGATGCGAATGCGGCAACAGCAATGGTCGCAACCAAGCCCAGCAACCTTGCCATGCTCTTCATGCCGTCCCCTCCCTGCGACGCGCCCACAACGGCAGGGCTATCGCATATGGAATAAAAGCGGTTCAGCGGGCTCAATGTGCTCTACACACAACGGAGTGCTACACCCCGCTAGCCTAACCACCTTATTACAACTAACGTTTACGCTCTACAAACCCGCATGTTATAAGGCCATGTTGGGTTTGTACCACACAACGTGTTCGCAACCTAAAACACCTTTTGGCAGCCGCGTACCCCCAAAATCCCTTATTTGGAACTACACACAATGCCGCGCACCAAGCTGACTGCAAAGACCATTAGTAAGTTGCACGCACCTACTGCCACCGGCAAGCAGATTATCCATTGGGATGCAGAGCTCCGCGGGTTCGGTGTCCTGCTTAGTGGAGTGAGTAACAGCAAGACGTTTATTTGCCAGCGTGATTTGGGAAAACGAGGCGGGTCACAATCGCGGCAGTAAACGAAATGTCTCTCGTCGAAGCGAAGGAAAGCGCGCGTGAATTACTCGTGGACATGCGCAAGGGGCGAGACCCAAAGCGCAAGGCTGCCGGAACACTGCAGGAGACGTTGGATGCGTACCTGAAAACGAACAAGGAAC
>JBEVJT010000235.1:0-3250 GCA_040510075.1 Xanthobacteraceae bacterium
CGCTCTTCGCACAGGGCAACGAAATATCGCAGTTGCTGCAAATTCATCGACCGCCCCCTCCGGCCGGCGCTACCGCAGAAACTCCCGGATCCTGGCGAGCAGCTGGCGCGGGCTATAGGGCTTGGTCACGTAGGCGTCGCACCCGGCCGCGCGCCCCTTGGCCTCATCGCCGCCCAAGGCATAGGACGTCACCGCGATGATCGGGATCGAGCGCAAGGCCGGGTCGGATTTGATCCGGCGCGTCGCCTCGTAGCCGTCGAGCACCGGAAGCTGGATGTCCATCAGGATCAGGTCCGGCCGCCGCGCCGCCACTGCGGCCAGCGCCTGCTCGCCGTTCTCGGCCTCGCTCAGCTCGTAGCCGGCACTGCCGAGCAGATCGCGCAGGATTTGCCGGTTATCCTCCTGATCTTCGACCACGAGGATATGCTTGCTCATGCGCGGACCTGCGCGCCTAACGCACGTTCAGCTTCATTGGAATCATCGCAACGATCACACAGACGCCGACTCGCCCGCCCAAATGCATGCGCCCCACCATCAAAGTGATTGGAATTCCGAAGCAATTTGGTCGCCTCTCACTCAAGAGCCGATCACGCAATCAACGCATCTTGTGCATGGCCTGAATGATCACGATGACCAGTTCCGCCTGCCGGCACGTTCCAGTTTTTTGAAAGACCGACTTGAGTGTGGTGCGTGCCGTCTCGTATCCGATGCTGAGCGCCTTCGCGGAAGACCTCAGCGAGTCTCCCGCCACCAGGCGCAGGACAAGACGTGCTTCGGCGGGCGTCAAACCGAACTGTGCCTGGAGAAAAGCGGTTTGCGGCATCGTGGGCACGTCCCATGGTTCCAAGCTAGTGCAGGGCAGAGTTCCAACGGTCACCTCCCAATTGGGAGTTGCGCGAGCACGGGAAACGTGCCTGCTGACAGGCGCGGCAGACCTCGTTATTTCTCGGGCCCACCAGCCTTTGTTTCAGGCGGTTTTACGTTGTTGATCGTCCCCCGGCTCGCGCATGAGTGACGGCTCCGCTCGCCGGCGAGTGACCGTCATGAGCTCGGTGAAGCTTCCTTGCTCGTGACATCAGATGCTCGGCGACCGCCTCCGCGTGGTCCAGATCGAGACAACAGCGGCTGTCGAGCGAGGATCGGAGGTCGCGGCGGTAGAGCTGGAGCCAGAACGGGAACGCGTCGGAGGCCCGGCTCGGCGGGAATTCGACCAGCCGCACCTCATAGGCGCCATAGCGCGCCAGCGAAACGGTCCTTGAACCGTCGGTGTCTTCGGGAATCAGCGCGAGGCTGACGTAGGCCTGGTTCAATCGGCTCAGCAGCGGTCGCTTCTTGCGCAAGATCGTATCCAACAGATTGCGTTGACGAGCGGCAGCCGTGCAGCGGTTGCCTAAAGCGCGCTTGCATATAGGCGACTTTCCCCGGGCATCTTGTTATCATCCGCCAAAGATTTGCTCGTCTGGGCCAGGCTACCAAAGTCGAACCCGGTATCCTGGTGGGTTACATATGTGCGCAAACCCAAGGCCAAGCGGTTCGGCGCACTGCCAAGCGCTGCGGGCGTCCTGACCAGGCTCGCCTGCATGCGCGCGCGGGCGGCCGGGATCGAGCTCGATCCGCTGTTGCGCAAGGCCGGCCTCACCCGCCGCCAGGTTGACGACGCCCGCCTTCGCATCGGCGTGCAAAGCCAGATCAAGTTCCTCAACATTGCAGCGAACGCGCTGCGGGACGAATTTCTCGGAGTTCATCTCGCCTGGGATCTCGACCTCCGGGAGATCGGGCTGACCTACTATGTCATGGCTTCCTCGGAGACGCTGGGCGACGCGTTGCGGCGGGCGGAGCGCTACAGCACGATAGGCAACGAGGGAATCGCCCTGAAGTATCTCGAAGGCAAGGATATCGCGATCGTCTTCGACTATGTGGGCATCGCGCGCCATTCGGATCGGCACCAGATCGAAGGTTGGGCGACCGCATTGATCCGCGCGTGCCGGCAGCTGACCAACCGGCGGGCCCACCCGCGTAAAATTCATCCATCGCCGCAGCGAGGATTGCTCGGAGATCACGAGGCTGCTCGGACGCCGCGCCGTGTTCGGCGCCGACGCTGACGAGGTCGCATTTTCCGCAACGGTCAAGGACATGCCCGTGGTCGGCGCCGATCGCCATCTCAATGAGCTGCTCACCACATATTGCGAGGAGGCGCTCGCTCTCCGGCGAACCGGCCGCGAGACGTTGCGATCGCGGGTGGAGAATGCGCTCATCCCGCTGTTGCCGCATGGGACGGCGCGCGCGGACCAGATTGCGCGCAAGCTCGGCATGAGCCAGCGCACGCTGGCGCGCCGGCTCGCGTTGGAAGACCTGACGTTCGCCGGAATCCTGGATGACCTGCGATCGGATCTCGCCAACCGCTATTTGAACGACGCGCACCTCACCATTTCGCAAATCGCCTGGCTGCTCGGCTACCAGGAAGCGAGCGCCTTCACCCACGCCTTCAAGCGGTGGACCGGCAAGACGCCGAGGGAAATGCGCGCGCCGCCGGATCTCGCGCGCGCGTAAGCCTGGTGAAACTCAATTGCGAAAAGAGGATGACCGGCCAAATCGGCCGGTCAGGTTTCGCTTCGCCTATGGCATAGCGCGTCGGAAGACGCGCGTGAACGCGCTTTTGCGGCTACTCGGGTCGGCTCATTCTCTCGAATGGGCCGTAGTCCAGCGGCACCGTCAGGCTTTGGCTATCGATCGGCGTCCTCTGCGCCAAAGCCGTGGAGGCTGAGACGACCAGCAGGACGGCCACGACAGTCATCTTGAGTGTGGTCAACATCGCTATCTCCCTGGTGTGGATGATCTGCATGACCACCGATGCTGAGGAAACTAGCGTTCAGGCTTGCGCCGGCGATGTGACGGCCATCACAAAATGGTCGTATAGGCCCTGGCTATCGCGCCCCGACATTTCGCCAGTTATCCGATAGCGGATATTGCTCTTTCTTTGGCGCAACGCTTCTCTACTTCTTCTTCCTCGGAACCTTCTTGCCCTTCTTGCGCGCCTTCGAGAGCGCGATCGCGATCGCCTGCTTGCGGCTCTTCACCCGGCCGCCCTTGCCGCCGGGGCCGCTCTTGGCCTTGCCCCGCTTGTAGCGGTGCATCTCGTTCTTCACCTCGCGGCCGGCGCTGCGCGAGTATTTGCGCTTGCGCCCTGATCTCTTGGCCATGCTTGCCTCCTGGGTTGGGTCGGACCGGGGTTGCGAATGAAGCGCGGGTC
>JBEVJT010000236.1:0-2549 GCA_040510075.1 Xanthobacteraceae bacterium
ACGAACACCAGTTTCAGAATCGAGGAGGGGTGCCACGCGAGATTTGATCGCATCGCACTCCATTTGTTGGTGCATCAGTCCTTGTAGCGCACGTTCAATTTCTTCGCAGCGCAGCTTCGCCTCGGAAACCCGCTTCTCAAGGCCCGATCTGGCTTCGTCTATTTGCTGCACGCGCTCGGATCGTCTCGCGGAACGTTACGGGAGCGAAGAGATCTTCCTGGATATCGACGCAATCCCGTACGGGCACGATTTTCGTGATCACATCGACTTGGTCCTTAAGCAATGTGCGGTTCTGATCGTAGTCGTCGGCCCGTATTGGACGGGTGCAAGAACGGGCGGCTCCCCCAGAATCCTTGATCAAGCGGATCCGGTCCGCACGCTGGATCAAATCATCGGGGCGACCTCGGCGGCAGCAAAGGGTCCGAATGCACCTGCATTGGATGGGGTCGCCGGCTCACAGACCGCCCCGGACGGCGAGAATTGGAGGGGTGCCCGCGCCCTTCTGATCTATCTAACCTTGTCTGTACTCGTGATGGTGCTCGCGCACTACCTGGTCGTGCTCAAATGGGGCCTGCATTTTTATTTTCTGCAGCTCTTTGATATCCTGCTTCCTCCGGCTGCAGGTTTCCTCCTGTTCTGGAATGAGCGACGCGGCTGGATCTGGGCGACGCTTTGGGGCGCTGGCATGGCCATGCTCACAGTCGCAGGGATGCAGATCGTCATGGCACTGGTCGCGGGCACGACCTTAATTCCATCCACCATGGTCGATTGGGAGGAGGCGGTCGAATTTCTCGCCTCGATTCAGCTGGCAACGATTGCGGGAAATATGTTCGGGAGAGCGGCAAGCTCGTCCAAGCTGCACACAGTCGCGCGCGACAGGACGGCTGGAGGCAGATAGGTGCTCGGAGCCAGCTGGAAAGCACGCACGTCTGCATTGCCACGGCCGGACTCGGCGAGACACGGAAAGCATGTGGAGCGCCTTACAGCATGTCGAAATATTCGCGGTGCTCCCACTCGGTGACGTCGCCCGGGTCAGCATTTGCAGTGAGCTCGCTGCGGTGGCGCGTAAGCTCGGCCTCTTTGAGGTGCAGGTAATAGTCGACAAAGAAATCGCCGAAGTTTTTGCGGAAACACGCGTTCGCGTGCAGCGCGGCGAGCGCCTCATCGAGCGTGGCGGGCAGAGGTTCGGCGGTGCGATCGTAGGGCGCATCGGCGGAAGGGCCGGGCGCGAGCTTGCGCGCGATACCGTCGAGGCCGGCGTAGATCTGCGAGGCCATGTACAAATACGGGTTGGCTAAGGGTTCGCCGATCCGGTTCTCGAAGTGCGTCGAGGGATCGCCGGTTTCGCCCATCACACGCACCATCACCCCGCGGTTGTCCTGCGCCCAGACCGCTTGAACGGGCGCCATCGTGTTCATGCCGTGATAACGCTTGTAGCCGTTGAGCGTGGGCGCCGCGAATGCCGTCGCCGCGCGCGCATTGGCCAACAGTCCGGCGAGAAAGTTTTGCCCGAGCGGTGAAAGCGTTTGCTTTTTGTCTTTCGAGACAAACGCGTTCGCACCGGATTTTCTGTCCAGAAGACATTGATGCAGATGCCATCCGCTCGCGAACGTATTGGGCAGGCGCGGCCGGCACATGAGGCTTGCGAGATAGCCGTGACGCTGGGCCACCTGCTTGAGCGTGCTGCGGATCAGAACCATGGCGTCTGCGGGCGCCATGCCCGCCTCAGGCGCGAAGGTGAATTCGAACTGGCTTGGACCAAGCTCGACCTCGATCGACCGCAACGGCAGCCTGAGGGCGGCCATGCTGTGCCGCAGGACATCCATGATGGAGGCGACCTGGTCGTAGCGGGCTTCGGTCAAGTATTGGAAGCCGTGCGTCGTGTGCGTGACGGCAGGCGGCTCGGGCGGCCAAGTCATGTGTTCGGGCGAAAGGCGCGGGTCCTCGACCTTGAAGAGATGAAACTCGATCTCCAATCCCGCGAAATAATCGAAGCCGGATGCGGCGAGGCGCGCGAGCGCGTCGCGATAGAGCTGCCGCGTCGCCATGGGCACCGGTTTGCCGTTCGGGAAATAGCAATCGCAGAGGAGCCAGCCTGTCTTCTCCGCCCAGGGCAGCAGGCGAAAAGTCTCGGGGTCCGCAATCATCAAAAAATTTCCGGCGCCTCCCATCTCGGCAAGGCCCATGCCGCCCCCTCGCGCGAAGACCGGGAACACATTGCGATGGGAAGTATCCTTGGCAAGGAGCGTGCTCGTCATGGTCACGCCGGAGCGCATGGCATCGATGGCCTCCCGCGCGAGCAACGTCTTGCCGCGCAGCACGCCGTGCTGGTCCGGAAAGGAAAAACGCAGGAGTTCGATCTTTTTCTGGCGTATGGTTTTTTCTACGGACAGGACGGTGCGCCTTTGCGCGTTGGACCACACGTCGTGGCGATCGACGAAGCTATCTGAACGGCGGATGCGCGGTGACATGTATCGGCCTGGCCCGATTCATGAGTCGTCATCATTCGAGGCTCGGCGCGATGCGCCGAGCCTCGAATGATGCGACGG
>JBEVJT010000237.1:0-7162 GCA_040510075.1 Xanthobacteraceae bacterium
GCAGCGGCATGTCGAGCGAGCCGAGGATGCCGACCAATTGCTGCGCGTAATCGTCGAGATAATGCCAGGTGCCAAGCAGCAAGCGCGGAAAATGCCATGGCTCGTCGAGCAGGAAGCCGAGCTTCCACAGCGGCTGGTAGTGCTCGAGCGGCACCGTGCCGCCCTCCACCAGGCGCCACGCCGCAACCTCGGCGGAGCTGGCGGCGACCCACGCCACGGACAGTGCCAGCGCCGGCACCATCACGATCGCTGCCGATCGCCAGCGCCAGGCCGGCGGCGCCCGCATTGCGCGGGCCCATGACCCGTGGTGGATGGGATGAGCGCCGCCGTTCGCCGGAGAATGCGCCGGAAGCTGCATCGCTTCGAGCAGGACGAAGGCCAGCATCGGGGGCTTGCTGAGCACGCACAAGCTCATCCAGAGCGCGCGCATCCAGGCGCCGCCGGCCGGCAGCCGATGGATGCCGCGCACCGCCAGGGCGGCGACCATCATCGCGCAGGCCAGGGCGGCGGCGTCGGCGCCGAGCACCGATCGGCTGAACAGCGCCGACGGCAGCAGCCCGATCAGGACGAACGGCCATTGCAGGTGCGGCACCAGCGCGATCGCGAACGCCATCACGGCCGTGAGAACGATGAAGCCGGACAGCCGCAGCAAGTAGAACATACTCGGAAAATCCAGATCGATGAGGCGCGCCAGCGCCAATCCCGGCAGGTAGGGAAGGTATGGGATCGGGGAATAACCTTCCGATCCCGCATAAGGAACAAAGACGGTGGACGAGGATACTGTGGACGTCGCCGCCGCCTCGGCTCGCGTGCGCGCATACGTCTGCAACACGCCCGGGAAGCTGGCGTCTTCGTGGTGGTAGAGCGGATGGAGCGCGCGCTCGTAAAGCTCCATGTCGCGGTGCAGCGCGGCGGGCAGCAAGACGCCCTTGCGGCCGCGCGCATCGGTGACGGAGGGAACAATATCGCCGGCCAGGAGCCCGTACGCGCGAAGGAAATGCGGCGGCTCGTCCGGCCCGCGCAAGGGCGGCGTGAGCGCGATCGTGAGCGCACCAAACAGCGCCGAGAGCACGATGAATGTCGCGACCGGCCGGCTGACGAAAAGCTCCGACACCCATCGGCCCCGTGCAGTATCGGCAAGGGGCACCGGAAATCGTCCCGGCGATAGTTGGTCATCTAACCGACTCAACGTAAGCAGACCTCATTGGAGGCGTGCGGCTGCGACAGCGAAGCCGCAAGCGCGCAAACAACGCGCGCCGATCCTGAGTGTTCCGTTGGCGGTCGGCATTGTGGCTCGGTCGCAGCGTTGCGCAACGATTACAGGCACGTCTTTTAGAGTAGTCCGAGCGCTTCCGGAGGTTGCGTCCAGTTGGCGACCTCGACCTCTCTGATACCGAGTTTTAGCATGGCTGCAAAGGTATCGAGCGAACCCTCCGCCTTCTCGAGCTTTACGACGATGCGTGGGTCCCCGCAGCGCTTTTTGTGCGCTTGCGCATACCCCTCCTTGAGCGCAGGGAAGTCGCGCTTCAGCACGCGGAGCTGCGCAAGAAGCTTTCGCAGAATCGCGCAGAGCTTTTTGCGAGCGAAACGATTCTCGGCGTGAGCGGCGCGATATTCGAGCGCCCCGCCGTAGACCGCAACGGCCTTCTTCGCCACATGCTGGAATACGCGTATGGCGAGCTCCATGGAAACGAGTGTCTCGTGATTGCGTGTCGCATGTTTTTGAAGCCAGTTGAGGGAGCGCTTTGCCGCGCTGATGTTCCGTAGCAGCTGTCTTGCGGAAGAGGCCCTCGATGCGAGCTCTTCGTTTTTGAGTTCCTTGGCTATTTCGAAGAACGGGCCAAAGAGCACGTACCGTGTCAGCCACTCAAAATTGCGCTGCCAAAACCCCGTGATCTCTCTGTGATGCCATGCGCCGCCGCCGCAGATGCGCCACGGGAACCAAAAGAGTCTGTCCACGTGCGCTCCTGCGCCGCGCCGCTGTACTTGCAACCATGCTGAGGCAAAGCGTGCATTGAAATCGTCGATGTTGGTATCGTCGACCGACCATCCGCACTGTGCCGCGTACGCGAGACCGTACAGATAATTCTCGACGTTACCGCCGTTTGTCATCCCCCACATGGTGGTCGCGGTGCCGAGGATCTTTTCTTTCGCCGCGGCTTTCGAGAATCCGGCGATGTTGCCGAAGCTTATCGGGTACCACGGGTACGGGTCATTGAACCCATGCACCGCAGGGCATGCATAGATGTCCTTGAATCCCCATTCCTTGAACTGCGCTATCTCCGGAAAATGTTCCGTTTGTTCGTAGTTCCAGATACACATCACGTAATTCTTGTTGGTGAGTTCCGCGATGCGAGGCCGCTTCAGAAACTCGTCGCTCCATACCCATGCGCGCATACCGTGCCCCGCGGCAATGTCGAATAGCCTGTTGAAGTGCGCGGCTGCCACGCCCTCAACGCCGTTTTTTTCCAAAGCATTCTTGCAACGGGGATCTTCAGCGAACGTCAGCTCTGCGCCCTGATGCCAGCCGCATATCTCATCGCCGCCGATGTGCAGATTTTTCGCACGCTTGAATGTGCGCGCGATGTCACCATAGAGCACATCGAAGAGTTGATACGTCGGCTCGATGCCCGGGCAGACCGTGCCCTCATTGCAGTTGAGCCGCAACTCCTGGAGTTCATCGTGCTGCAGGAGTCCGTGGGCATGGCCGAAAGATTCCTGCTGCGGAACGAGCTCTATCTGCCTGCGTGCGGCGAAGGCCTCGAGCGTGCGGATCTTTTTCTCGTCGAACGTACCCGGATGACCAAGATAGGGAAGTGACGGATACTTGAAGTCATCCTCCCAGAACGGCGACAACTGATTTATTTTCAGCCGCGCGAGCTCGGTGAGCATGCGCTTCCAGTACCCCACGTCGACCGTGGTGCCCCGCACATCGTAGACGACCATCCTACTTGGGAGATCGGGCCAGTCGATAATGCGAATGCAGGGTGCCCTGCCTTTCACGACGAGCTGGTCAAGCGTCTGCGCAGCATAGAAGAAACCGTGCTCCGAGACGGCCGCGATAGACACCCCTTTTTTGCCGATGTGCAGCATGTAGCCGTGCGGGCCGGGGTCGGACGCGAGGCAAAATTCCTTCCTAAGCACACTCCAATCATCCAATCGTACAGTAGAGACCTTCGCATCATCGATCAGCAAAGCACCGCGCACATCTTCAACGTACTTTGGCTTTGGGAGCAGGAACCGCGTTTTACGCAATGCGTTTTCGTGTGCCATCGCAGACTCCTAACCGACGACACTGGACTGTTGCTGTACGGCGCCTCCGCGATCGCCAAGTTTCTGGGGCTAACGGAGCGGGCAAGTCCGTCACCGAGTTAGAGACGGTGAGCTGCCGACCTTTAAGATCGGGAAACGGTCTGTTCTGTTACCGCTCGGGCATCGTTACGCGCTCCGTCTTCTACCCCAGCATCACCCATGAACCGCCTTGAAGTACATTTCGCGGCTTATATCAGCACAGCTCCCACTGCCGCCAGGATCAGCGTCACGAGGATGTAGAGCGCCCAGCCGGTTGCCTTGAAGCCGAAGAGGCCTGTGGGTTGCCAGCCGGCGTAGAAGACGCCCCTGGAGCCGCTGTAGCTCACGAACGGCAGCGGCAGCAAGAGCCGCAGGAGGCACCACTGCCAGCCGCGCTCGGGAGGCTGCAGGTCGTCGCGCTGCACCGTTAGGACCGGCGCCCGCCCCACCACGGTGTAGTTGCGATCCTGCACCCCGATCACGTAGGCGCGCAGGTTCTGAAACGGGTTGCGAAGCTCCCACGCGAGACGCCGCAGCCATTGCGGCTGGCCCCGCCGGTACCAATCAGTCGTGCCGTCGTCGAGCCGCTGCTCGTCGTCGTTCTGAAACCACCACATGGGGTTGAGCTTCTTCGTGAGCCGCTTAAGAGTCCGCCCCGTGAATGTGTGGCTATCGATCCTTGTCGTGTTAGGAGCCGCGGGCCACAGGAGGGCGGCGAGGAAGATTCGGAAGATTTCAGCGCTGTCTCTCGGACAGTCGGCGTTGAGCATCTCGCGCCACATCATCAGATTTCCCTTGCGTCCGTGCTTCTGTAGAGGTTTCGAAAGGAGTACGTCGGAGGATGAGGGCCATGTCCACCTTACGATGCGCCCCACAGCTGATGAAGCAAGTTAATCGCGAAAGGATTCCATGGGAACGGGCGACCGCCGCCCGGCTTCCGAACATTCGGTCCATGTGGTCGCAATGGTCCTCACCATCCTGTCCTTTTGGGCAAGGGCGGCGCGCTTGGTTGGGCTAGGCGGCGGCCTCGCTCAGCTTCGGCGACTGGTGCGTGACGGTGACCCGAGCGTTCATGATCCCGGGGGATTTACTTCGCTTGCACGCCCACCGCGGGGCCAGC
This sequence comes from Xanthobacteraceae bacterium, assembly GCA_040510075.1. GTDB lineage: Bacteria > Pseudomonadota > Alphaproteobacteria > Rhizobiales > Xanthobacteraceae > VAZQ01. Next base: position 4,412 of record JBEVJT010000237.1, read on the forward strand.
TTGATGACGACTCAGCACTGGAGTATGCGCGGCGGCTGGGATTTGAAGGCGAAGTGCTCGATGTGGCCGGCAATGCGAGAGCCAATAGCCCACAAGTCATCATGGCCCTGGATCGCATTCGTAGCGACGGCACGGTAACTGCGATCTACGGTTTTTCGGGAGGCGGCTACAGCGCTCGGCTGATTTGGAAGGAATTGAGTGCGGCCGAGCGGGCGCGCATTCGTAAGGTGATCGTCATTGGATCGCCGCAGATAACCGAGGCTGATTTCCTCGGAAGCTCCGACGTGCTCATCCTGCCTGATCCTCCCGAAGGACACCTGGCTGGCCCGAAGGTACTCCTTGAATCGGTGGAGCCATAGCATAAGGCGGCAAATATCGATGGCTCTCTACCGCCGCGGTTTATTCGATCAGCTCATCGGGGCGGGCCAGCAAGGTCTCGGCGGTTAACCTTTTGGACGGCTCAACGGAGCGTCATGCGTTCTCATTTACGGACGCAGAGTCCTGTCGCGACTGCGTCGGGCGCTGCGCATTTCGCACCATCGATCTACGCGTTGGCGTCCAGCTTCTCTTAAAGCTTGCAACGTCTTCGATGTGCCCGTCCGGCCAAGTTGTCGCGATCCAGCATTCATCGCCGTCGCCGTGCCTGATTTGCAAAGAGAGGACGGCGCGCCGTCATGGCTGAGCCCGGCGCGGCTTGCTGGCGCGCCCCGGACCATGCTTTCGCTTTTCTTGGCGCCGTCCTGGAATTTCTCTCTGCCCGGTCTCGGCTTCGTACCGCCAGCCATCCCTGACTTCCTCGCCGTTCCTCTCCAGCAAGCTGTTGGGCGCGCCTGGAACGTTCCAGATGAACTGTTTGTTCCGGCGCCGACAGAGCCATTGGGTTGTCCATGGCTCATCAGGGGGTACGCAAGGTCGCGTACCGCACAAAGGAACCGCGCTTTACCGGCGGGGTTAAGCGCCTATGCGGAAAAAGACGATCGATGTAGTCGAGGCTGAGGCAGAACTGGTCAAGGGCAAACGGATCCTGCGCGCCGAAAAGAAGAAAGCCAAGAAGCTTAAGGGCAACAAGCTCGAGCGCGTCAATATGGAGCGCGCCATCCAGAACCTGGCTGCGGGTGTCGAGGCGGTCAAAAAATTGCGGGATGCCGGCGAAGAGCTAAACGTGACGGCAGAGCCTCCAGCCAAGTGACCAGCTCATCGATGGGCTCGGCCTCGTGGTCGTGGTTCGCCGCCTGCGAAGGCGGCCGCCATCGCGACCGCACGCCGCCGTCGATGGTATGGGGAAGGCGCCGACCCTGACCTATCGCCGCGGCGGCCGCTATGCCTGCCGCACGGCGAGCCGCCCCTCACGTCCTGCGGACGCGGAATGACCTCCCAAAGCGAACCGGGCCGCCCGAAGGTTTGGAAATCGGTTACTTGTGACTTGCGGGAGGCGCCGTCGCTTGGCTGGTCTGACTGCTCTCGGCGGATGGCCTGGGCGTGGGTTTCAGTCGCTCGCTCATTACCGTGTAGAGGACTACTAAGACCACGACGCCCGCGAAGACGGCGGATGCTACGACTAATCCAAATCTGTCACCGCGGTCGCTAACAGTTCGGTCCGGTTTTTCCGGCAACTCACTGTCGTCAAAACGGGGGTCGGACATGTTCCTCTCCATGGGAACGCCCCGACTGCTGGTCTAGATGTCGCGTCGGGCGCTCTGTCAGTCGCCTCACAAGTCTGCTCAAGTTCCTGAGTCCGCCAATAGACAAAACGACCACGTGAGGTGTATCGGGAACTAGATTTCACTTAAAAAGTTTCGGCCGGAGGAGGTGGTCAGGTCTGCCCGTCATGGCCCTCACCCTTTCACTCGACGCCCGACCCACGGCCCGATTGGAACATTAGACGGTCGGCTGAGTCGGCGTCGGCCCTTCAATATTAATCCCGGCGATAGCTCCGGCGCCTCTCGCCCTGGACCGGAAGCTCGAACTGATTGCGCGCGCAGTAGCCGCCGATCCCCGAGACCGTGGCCATGCATTGCTGGAACGAATAGAAGCCGCAATTGGTCCCGCCGCCGCCGCGGCCGCCATAGTGGGCGCACCACGGAGCGGCTTGCGCCGCACCGGCACAGAGCGACGGGTCTCGCCGCAGTGGCGGCCTGCAGCGCGACTTCCGGGCCATTCGCAACGAGCACGTCCGCCTTCGCCGCGACCAGCTCGTTGGCTCCGGTGAACGCCTTGGGCAGACCTTCATCAGTGCGGCGGGATTCCACAATAACATTCTGGCCTTCGGTGAATCCGAGCTTGCGCAGCTCGGAAAGGAAGGCCTGGTAACCGGGCCCGGTGACCGGGTTGTCGAGGCCCGGGCCTAGTACGCCGACCCGGGCGAACCTGCCCGCCTCCTGCGCCCTCGCAACGAGCGGCCACATCGCCGCCGCGCCGACCATTATCGCGTTGAACTCGCGCCGTTTCATTGACCTCCCCATGCGGGATCGCGCCAAATGCGGCTTTCAAGTCGGGCCATCAAAACAGGAAATTACGACCGGCGAAATAGGGGTCAGCGAATCAAGTTGCGACGCGCAAATGTTGATCTGCTCACGTCGGCTCGGGGTCATTAGCGGACAATTGGGTGATGTCTGCTCCATGTCCGCTTCTCTAATCGGCCGGTTGGGGTCAAGCGCTTTCAAGCTGTCCACCACTACTGCAGCGTCGATGTCGCTCGCGGGCTCGTGCTTCTCTTCGGAATCGGCGCCAAGGCCTTTCCATGATGGGGAT
>JBEVJT010000238.1:0-20245 GCA_040510075.1 Xanthobacteraceae bacterium
CTTTGCCGTCCTTATGTTGTCGATGCGCCTGGCGTGCTTGACGCTATGGCCAAGCCGTTGGCTGATTGTGGCTTCAGCCGTTCTACTCGCCGAAAACCCGATCAGTTGGGACCTTCGCCACCACAACGTCAACTTGATTTATCTTGGGCTTGTCGTGGCGTGCAAATCGCAGCAGCTCGATAGGAGGCGCTCCGCTGGCGCTTAGCTTTAACCTGAAGCTCTACAGTGCCTCTTTTTTCGCCGGACTTGGGTGGTGGCGGGACTACCGGCGGCTGGTTTCGATGCTGATCTGCTCGCTCGTGATCGCCTTAGTACCGATCTTGCTGGTCGGAACATCAGGGTTTCTGACGCTCATGAATGAATGGGTTGGCCAGGTCGCGTTCACAATGAGCGAGGCCGGCGATGCGATGGCACCTATGTCGTTACGAAGAGGGCTTGCCGCCATGCTCGGTGCCGATGTGAGCTCGTCCATTGTCTATTGGCTCTGGCGGGCATTGCAGGCCATGTGGATTCTGATTGTTCTTTCTTACTTTAGCTTCCTGCCGAGAATCCGGCACGATGACCTTGAACAAGACCCCAAGCGGCTCGCCGACGCCTGCGTTCTCCTGATGACACCTCTGCCGCTAAGCACTTGGCTGGTACCATATCACGCTGTAGTGCTCCTGCCCGCATGCGTGCTCCTGCTCTCGGTGGTCTTTAATGTGGCATGGCCAAATCCAGTTCGCGCCATCGCTCTTATAGGCTCCGCAGCTTATTTGATTTTACAATTCGTTTTTGCCTCTTGGGACGTGAGAAGCGTGGTCGTTTATCTCAGCTTGGCTCTCACAGTCAGCGCGCTTACGGCAATGCAGCTTGCGACCCATCATTCGGAGCCACAGGCCTAATTTCAGAACGTGAACTTCCGATACTGAGCAGTCCTCCAATCGAATAATGCATTAGTAACTTGCTCAGTAAAAATCCGTTCGCCCTATCGCAGGAACGGATTGCTCGCGCGTTCCTGGCCAATGGTACTGGTCGGCCCATGGCCGCTGATGATCGTGACATCGTCGGCCAAGGGCAGAAGCTTGTCGCGGATCGAGTCCAGGAGCTGCCGGTGATTGCCGCGGGGAAGATCGGTGCGGCCGATGGAACCGGCAAACAGCACGTCGCCGACGATGGCGAGGCGTTGGGTTGCATTAAAGAATACGATGCTTCCCGGCGAATGCCCGGGGCAATGCATCACGGCGAATTTAAGTTCTCCGATCTCGACCTCGTCTCCGTCCGCCAGCCATCGGTCGGGCGTGACGTTCGCAGCATCCGGCATGCCGTAGGAGCGCGCGCTATCCACGACATGCTGCAACAGGAACAGATCGTCGCGGTGCGGCCCCTCGATGGGCACCTTGCGGCTCGCTTTCAAGGCGGCGGCACCGGCGACGTGATCCACGTGCCCATGGGTGAGCCAGATCTTGTCCACGGAGACGCCGGCCTGGGCGATGGCGCGCTCGATATTCGGGAGGTCGCCGCCGGGATCGATCACTACCGCGCGCTTGCTCGCTTCGCACCACAGCACGGTGCAGTTCTGCTGGAACGGGGTGACCGGTACGATGATGGCCCTTGCTTGCGTCATTTTGTACTTGACATCGTGTTGTAAAATGCGACTATTGGGCAGGCTTGATAAATGCGCCTGGCGCGGGTTCCCGCGCCAAGTCTGTTTTTTGCTCTGTTATTCGCAGGATCGCGGGACGGCCGCCCTCTCATGCGCCTTCGCGCATCCAGGCCGCAGCCAGACTGCCGATCAGGAGGAGCAGCCCGATCAGTCCGGCAAAGAGCGGCAGCACGCCGATGCCGCGCACCACGCTCGCCTCCCTGATGCGCAAGCCGAGCCAGTCGTCTCCCTTGAACGTGTCGCTCGAGCGCACGCCGAGAATGCGCGGCAGGTGAATGCCGCCGCCGCTCTCGATGCGCACGACGTCTCCGCCGGTTGCGTGCGCAAGCGGCGCGAGCGTCTCGGTCGTCGACGTGACCTCGGTGAATTCGCGCGGATTGGCGGGACCCACATTGGCAAGCGCCGTAACCGTGCCATCGCTCGCGCGCCAAAGGCCGAGCTCGTTCGCCTCGATGCTTGCGCGCCAGACGCCCGGATGCGCCTCCGCAAGCGTGAGCGTGCGCGTCTTTCCGGACGGCGAGGTAAGGGTCACTTCGGCCACGGCGTCGCCCATGGTCTGACGTTGCACGGTAAGATCGCGCCCGCGCACGCTCATGCGCAGGGCTTCTTCCTCGAGATCGGGCTGCTTCATGAGCCAGTGCGACAAGCGCCGCAGCAGATCGAGATATGGACCGCCGCCTTCGTAGCCGCGGGCCCATAACCAGATGTGATCGGAAAGGAGGAGCGCGACCCGCCCCTCACCCTCGCGCGCGAGCAGAAGAAGCGGCTTGTCGTCCGGGCCCTGCATGACCGTGGTGCCCTTCTCGGGACGCGTGTCGACGAGGCGGAACCAGCGGCTCCAGTGCGGCGGATCTTCCTGCGCGCCTTCGAGCCCGCGTGTCACCGGATGTCGTTTGCCAAGGTCGGTAAGGCGGGGCCGGAACGCGCCCTCCGTAATGCGCCCACTCGGCTCGGCAGGAAGGATGACCTCGAGCGGCGTGCGCCAGATGCTGGTCTGGCTCGCGTAGTCGGGACCAGCGGCAACCAGGACCGCGCCGCCTTGCCGGACAAAGCGCGCGATGTTGTCGAAATAGATGATCGGCAGCACCCCCTGCCGCGCATAACGGTCGAAGATGATCAGCTGAAAATCGTTGATCTTCTGCTGGAACAGCTCGCGCGTCGGAAAGGCGATGAGCGAGAGTTCGTTGATCGGCGTGCCGTCCTGTTTCTCCGGAGGCCGCAAAATGGTGAAATGCACGAGATCGACGCTCGCATCCGACTTCAAAAGATTGCGCCAGGTGCGTTCGCCCGCATGCGGCTCACCGGAGACGAGCAGCACGCGCAGCTTGTCGCGCACCCCGTCGATGGACACCACCGCGCGATTGTTGATGGTAGTCAGCTCGCCCTCGAGCGGGGAGGCCTCGATCTCCACGATATTGGGGCCGGCGTGGGGGATCTGCACAGAGATGCTTGTGCGGGTGCCAACGCGAACGTTGCGCGTTTCCAGCACTTCGCCGTCGCGGCGCACGAGCACCTGGGCGACGCCCCCGGCACCGCCCTGATCCTCGACCCGAAAGGTGACGATTTGATTCTGTCCGACAATGCCGAACCGCGGCGCCGCCATGAGCACGACGCGGCGGTCGCGCTCGTGCGCGTGCCCCGTGATCAGGCCGTGCACCGGCGCGGCAAAGCCCAACGCGGCGACGTCTGCCGGGATGTCATGCACGCGCCCATCGGTGATGAAGATCGCGCCCGCGACGCGATCGTGCGGAACGTCGGCAAGCGCTGCCGACAAGCCGGCGAACAAACGCGTGCCGTCGGTTTCTCCGTCGGCTTGCCCGGCTTCGACGAAGCGCACCTCCAGTCCGGGAATCTTGCCAAGCCGCTCCGCCAATGCGGCGCGCACTTCGGCGGCCTGTTTGGTGCGGTCGTCGAATTCCTGACTCGCACTTTTGTCGAGGACAACCGCGGCGACGGAAGTGAGCGGCTCGCGTTCTTCGCGGGTGATCGAAGGGTTGGCAAGGGCGAGCACGAAGAGCGCGAGCGCCAGGCTGCGCGCGAGCCCGCCGCGGGTGCGCCCCAGGACAAGCAGGAGCGAGAGGACAAACGCAACGGCTGCGCCGACCCAGAGAATGTAAGCGGGCACGAGCGGTGAGAAGGCGATGCCGAGATTGCTCATTTGCGCCTGCTACTGCCCCAGCCGCTCGAGCAAAGCCGGTACATGCACCTGATCGGCCTTGTAGTTCCCCGTCAGCGTGTACATCACGATGTTCACGCCGGCGCGGAATGCAAACTCGCGCTGGCGCGGCTCGGCAGAGACGAGCGGCAACATGGCCTGTCCGTCTGGCCGCATCGCCCAGGCCCCGGCCAGGTCATTCGAGGTAATCAGAATCGAGGAGACGCCGTCGCCGGCGCGGGCCGGACGGCTCGCTGCTTCGTCCTCCTCGGTGGCAGGCAGTGCCTCGACCCAGAGCTGACCGGAGTTGAAGCGACCCGGAAAATCCTTGAGCAGATAGAACGTTTTCGTGAGCACATGTTCGCGGGGCACCGGCTCGAGTTCAGGAATGTCGAGCGATGCGAGGATGGCACGCAGCGCCTGCATGCCAGGGCCAAGATTGCCGCCGCTTGGCCCGGGGGGTGCCTCGATCGCATCGCGCGTATCGAACAGAACGGTGCCGCCCTGTTTCATGTAGGCATCGACGCGCTCGAGCGCCTCGCGGCTCGGCTTCGGCGCGCCCGGCGCAATCGGCCAATAGATCAGCGGATAAAACGCAAGCTCGTCGCGCCCCGGATCGAGCCCAATCGGCTCGCCCGCCTCGAGCGCGGTTCGTTGCGCGAGGAAGAGCGTGAGCCCCTGCAGCCCCGCCTTGCTGATGCGGTCAAGCTCGGGCTCCCCGGTGACGATATAGGCTAGTCTTGTTTCGAGCGTGGATTTGAGCGCCTGCTCGTCATTGGCTTGAGCAAACGCGGACGGGCCAGCGAGTATCGCCGCAGCGAAGACCACGATGGCAGATGCCGCTGCGGCCGCACGCGCACCGCGTATGCGTTTGGCGATCCCGCCAGCGAGCAGAAACACGATCAACGCATCGAGGAGACAAAGGAGAAGTGCCGTGAGCAGAATGGGCCCGCGCAGATCCTCCGGTTCACTCATGCGATAGGCTTGTCGGCTTGCATTGAGCGACGAAAGATCGAGGCGCAGCAGACGATCGTTCCCAGCGAGGGCGTTCACGGCGAGCATGCCTTCCGGCGGGCCGTAGAAACCCGGCGGGTGATCCAAAGTAGCGCGTCCCGTGAAACTGGTCGGCACCGCCCGGGCGGTTGATGGCGGTGGCGTGAAAGCACCGAACCCATCGAGCACGCGCGTGGCAGGGAGCACTTCGCCCGTGCCGGGACCGGACGCGGCGTCAGGCGCCGAGCCGGCCAATGCGACAATGCGTTTGAGCATCTCGACGAAAGCGCCGGATAGCGGCAAATCCGACCAGCGGGTATCGGCGGTAACGTGAAACAGAACGATCAGCCCTTTGCCCCGCCGCTGCGCCGTTACGAGAGGCGTGCCATCGGCGAGCGTGGCCCAGGTGCGTTCGTTCAGGGTGGAATCCGGCTCGGCAAGAACCTGCCGGCTTACCGCCACATCGGTGGGTACCCCCAAACCAAAGAAGGGGCTCTCGCGCGGAAAGGGGGCAAGCGGCTGCGGCTGGTCCCAAGACAGGCTGCCGCCAAGAATGCGTCCTCCACGCCGCAGCTTCACCGGTACGAGATCATCATCGGTGGCGGCCAATCGGGGGCCGGCAAAGCGCACAAGTACGCCGCCGTCCTCGATCCAGCGGGTGAGCTCATCCCGTGCCTCGGCGACGTTGCCCACATCGGCAAGCATCAACATCGAGAGGTGCTGCTCGAGAAATTGGCTCACGGCCTGCGAAGGCGCGCCGCGTTCCGCGACGCGGACGTCCGCAAACGGCGCGAGCGCCCGCGTCAAGTAATAGGTGGAAGCAAGCAGCGGCTGCGCGGTTTCGGTGGTAGAGCCTGTCACAACTCCGATCGAGCGGCGACGCCAGCGCTTGTCCAGAAGCGATACTGCGCCTGCTGAACGCTCACCGGCGATTTCAAGCCGTGCAATCTCGTTGCGGATTTCGACGGGCAGCGAAAGCGTCGCATCGGTTTCCTGCTCCTGCTCCTTGAACGAAAAAGTGGTCTCGCCAAGCGGCAGCCCTTTGATATCCAGAGCGCGCACGATGCCGCTTTCGGCAGCGCCATTTTGAACGCGCAGGACTGTTACGCGTAGCTCGCCGGCGGCGTTGTCGACCGCGGAAAGCGCACGCGCTCCGGGGATGCCGCCCTCGACAATGGTAAGCAGCCGGTTTTCGATCATTCGCCCCAATGCGCTCATGAACTCAGCGCCGTGGCCGAGGTCGACACCGTCCGTGAGCCATATCAGATCGACGTCTTTAGCCGTTGCGAGGAAACGGCCGATTGCCGGCAACGCATCCGTGCGCTCCACCGCGTGCGGCTTGGGTTGCATCTGCTTGAGCCGAATGCGGGCGGCTGCAGGATTTTCGAACGAAATATCCCGGCCTGATTCGGACAACGGGATTAGAGCCACGCCCCGGTTGTCGGCTTCCGCGCGCGCAATCAGCTCGTCCATCGTGCGCACCCGGACTTGCCAGCTCGCCGCGGCCGGGAAACCGTCATCGATGAGGAGTGCAAGCGGAGCTTGAGCCGTCGAACCGGCGACGGGAGGATTCCATAGTGGTCCCGCAGCGGCGATGATCACTAGTGCGGCCAGGCACAATCTCAGGAGCGTGAGCCACCAGGGAGTGCGGCGCGGCGTTTCCTGCTTCGGCGCGATGTCAAACAGAAGCCGCGTGGGCGGGAAGGCAATGCGTCGCGGCTGGGGTGGAACGAGCCGCAACAGCCACCACAGCACCGGCAAACTCAGAAGCGCCAGGAGAACCAGTGGCTGGGCGAATCCGAGCGGCAGCCACGGCATCATCGGAGCGCTCCGACGTGATGCGGGACCGCGCGCGCGCCGCGGCCCGCGGGGGGCGCGCCGAGCCGGACGTGCAGCGCCAGGAGGAGTTCGGTCGGCGGCCGGTCGGTGCGATGAACGGTAAAGCTCCAGCCGAGCCGGTCGGTCTCTGCACGAATCGCGGAGCGATGATCCCTCACCCGCGTCTCGTATTCACTTTTCCAGGACTCCGCGCGCCCCACCGTGATCGAGCCCGCGCCTTCCGGCTCAATGAACTGTACGCGGCCGGAATATGGAAAGATTTCCTCCGCCGGGTCGACAATTTGCACCAGATGCCCGTGCGCGCCCGTTGATGAGAGATTGGCGATTGTCGCGCGCACTTCGCCAATTGCGCTCCAGAAATCGGAAACCACCACAATCTCGGCGAGCCCCGAAGGCACAAAACCCGGCGGCAAACTCGTACGTTCGCCCACGTCATGAACCAGGGCATTGCTCATCTTCTCGAGCACATTGCGGCTTCCGGTAGGCCGCATCACGCCGGGAATGCCAACGCGTTCACCGGCCTGAACGAGAATTTCAGCGAGCGCGAAGGCGATGACGAGCCCGCGTTCGAGCTTCGATTCCTGCGCCAGCGCGGAGCGGAATCCCATGGACGGGGAGCGATCGGGCCACAGCCATACCGTATGAGCCGCTTCCCATTCCCGCTCGCGCACGTAGAGGTGATCGTCGCGCGCGGAGCGGCGCCAATCGACCCGCCGCGCCGGCTCGCCGGAGAGGAAGCGGCGATATTGCCAAAAATTTTCCCCCGGACCTGCCCGCCTGCGGCCATGCAGTCCGTGAATGACGGTCGCCGCAATACGGCGTGCCTCAAGGATGAGGCGTGGAAGGGATTGCGCGAGAGAGGGCGCCGCCCCGCTCGCGTGCCGCGTTGCATTGATCTCCTGTTTATCGATGCGCAGTTTCGCCATCGGCCATCCGCGCGATCAGCCAGCTCGTGCCTTCAGCCTGCCGATCACACTTGCCATGCTCTCGCCTTCCGCGCGCGCTGCGAAAGTGAGCGCCATCCGGTGCTTGAGCACCGGCTCGGCAAGCTCGAGCACATCATCGATGGACGGCGAAAGGCGGGCGTCAATGAGCGCGCGGGCGCGTGCGGCGAGCATGAGCGCCTGGCTTGCGCGCGGGCTCGGCCCCCAGGAAATCACCTTGGTGATCTCCGGCGACTCGGCCCCCGGGCGCGCCGCGCGCACAAGACTGAGAATTGCTTCAACAACCGACTCGCCGACGGGCAAGCGTCGCACCAGCCGCTGTGCCGCCATGAGCTCCTCGGCGCTCATGGTCGGCCTTGGTTTGCTTTCTTCGGCGCCTGTCGTATCGAAAACAATTTTCCGTTCGGCGTCGCGATCCGGATAATCCACATCGATCTGCATCAGAAAGCGGTCGAGCTGTGCTTCCGGCAGCGGATAGGTGCCTTCCTGCTCGATGGGATTCTGCGTGGCGAGCACATGAAATGGGCGCGGCACATCGTGGCGATTGCCAGCGACTGTGACGTGCTGCTCCTGCATTGCCTGGAGCAGCGCGGATTGCGTGCGCGGGCTTGCCCGGTTGATCTCGTCCGCCATGAGCAGCTGCCCGAAAATGGGGCCGGGGAGAAAACGAAAGCTGCGTTTGCCGCCGGGAGTCTCTTCCAGGACTTCGCTGCCCAGAATGTCGGACGGCATCAGATCGGGGGTGAATTGAATGCGGCGCGCGTCGAGCCCGAGCACCGTTCCCATGGTTTCGACCAGCTTGGTCTTTGCAAGACCAGGAAGCCCAACCAGCAAAGCGTGTCCACCGGACAGCACCGTAATGAGCGCCTGCTCGACAACCCGCTTCTGGCCGAAAATGACCGCGCCCACAGCGTCCCTCGCCGCTGCCAGTTGGGCGGCCATGGTCTCGGCCTGGCGTACAATTCCGTCCTCAAGCCTTTCCAGCCCTTCGCCGGCTGCTCCGATCATCGCGGCTCCTGTGTCGACGCGGCTCATGTGTCAGGCGCTCCAACGAAATGCGTGCCCGAGTCGCCGCAACGAGAATGCATGCAGCGTCCCATGAAGGCTACCGAATATTGGGACGCTCTGGCTGCCCTGATTCGGGAAATAGCGTGGCTGGCTTTACTCATTGGGTGCGATCTCGCCTCCGTGCAGCTTCTGCCACGATCGCCCCAATTCCGGCAGGCTCCGAGTGCTCGTCGGCGTTCTAGCTCCCGGTCCGCCAGGTGCAAGTTACCATTTCGACAGAGCTCCCTTGCACTCGAAGTTGGGCACGGCCTCAACAGCCTTGCAGGGCTGCAAGTTCCCGAAAAACCATGGCGAAAGGAAGGGCAAGCGCTTCTCTCCGCGCGAACAGGGGCGGGAGGAATCTTGCGTTTTTTGTGGGTAAACACATGTCAGGGCTCTCCTGAGGACAGCGGACAGTCGACAGAACATCAAGGTACAGAAGCGTGCATTCGACGCGGGTCACTTCATCTTGTGTCCGTCAACCGGATTGCGAGGCGTGACGGCTGAACCGCGAGAGCGAGGTGAATAAATGGATCCGCTTATCGGCTTGGCACGCGCAAGCGGCCCTGTCGGACCAGCCCCCGTTCACCTCTGGGATCCCCCCTTCTGCGGCGCCCTCGACATGCGCATCGCCAGCGACGGGACGTGGCACTATCTCAATTCGCCGGTCGGAAGACCCGCTCTGGTCAAGCTGTTCGCATCGGTGCTCAAGCGCGAAGGAGACAAGTATTTCCTGGTCACACCGGTCGAGAAATGCGGGATCGTGGTCGAGGACGCGCCGTTCCTGGCGGTCGAGCTGACAGTATCAAACAGTACCGAAGGCGGACAGCTTCTGCACTTTCGCACCAATGTGGATGATTGGGTGACGTGCGGTCCGGACCATCCGTTGCGCTTCGAACGAGAAGTCGACACGGATGGCGTGAAGCCCTATCTGCATGTGCGGCGAAATTTGTGGGCGCTGCTCACGCGCGCCTTGCTCTACGATGTGATCGCGCTCGGCGCGGAGCGCGAGGTCAATGGAAAATGCATGTTCGGCATCGTCTCTGCCGGTGAATTCTTTCCCGTCAGCGAATCCGAATTTTTGCAGGCCATGCCGTGAATAACGTGCAGCCCGCCGTTAGCTCGATCGAGGATTTCTTCAAGCGCGCGCGCAAGAGGTTGACGCTCGAAGTGCCGCCGGCGCTGCACGATCTCACCGCCGAAGCACGGCGCGGCGATCTCGACCTCGATCCGCAACTATGGGAGCGCGCCGGCGCGCAGCCCACGCGCCCGGCGGCCGTGCTGGTTCCGGTTGTCGCCCGGGCCGAGCCGCAGGTGCTGCTTACCCTGCGCACCGAGCTGCCAAGTCACCCCGGGCAGATCGCGTTCCCGGGCGGCAAGATCGATGCGCACGACCGATCTCCCGCCGAAGCCGCGATGCGCGAGGCACGGGAGGAAATAGGACTTGCGCGCGAGTTGATCGAGCCGATCGGATATCTTGATCTCTATCTCACGTTTTCCGGCTATCGCATCCTGCCAACGGTTGCGCGGATCGAGCCTTCGTATCGTGTCACCCTGTGCGAGGCCGAGGTGGCGGACGTCTTCGAAGTGCCGCTTGCCTTTCTGATGGATGCGCAAAACCACGCCATCCACAGTCGCGATTGGAAGGGCATGAAGCGCAACTATTACGCCATGCCCTTCGGTGAACGCTACATTTGGGGCGTGACTGCCGGTATTGTTCGCAATCTATACGACCGCGTCTATGGAGAGGATGCCAAGTAGGCTAGGAGCGATGATCCGCCCTGTTCTTACAGAAATAGCTTTATTTCTTACCCCGTTTGCCGTTTACGCCGTTTTTCTGTGGGCAACGCGATCAGGAGTGCTGCACCCTACGAGCTGGTCCCTGACGCGTATTGCGTGGCTGCTTATGGCCGCGCTCGTTCTTATGATCGGCAGCTTCGTCGTGCTCGCGCAATGGAGTGGCGCCCCGCCGGGATCCCAATATGTTCCGGCCCATACTGAGAACGGCACATTCGTGCCCGGAACGACAAAGTGAAAACAGGGCGCCTTGAAGCGAGCTGGCTGAACGAGCGACCGCTGACTGATCTTCTTGCCGCGCTTGACGGTCGGGGCGAAGAGGCACGGGTGGTGGGAGGAGCCATCCGCAACAGCCTGCTCGGCGAACCGCGCGGCGATGTGGACATCGCGACAACGGCCGTTCCTGACGAAGTGATAGCGCGCGTGGAGCGGGCGGGCTTCAAGTCGGTGCCCACGGGAATCGGGCATGGCACCGTGACCGTGGTGGCAGATGGTCACCCATTCGAGGTCACCACGTTGCGCCAGGACATCGAGACGTTCGGGCGTCACGCCAAAGTGGTGTTCGGGCGAGACTGGCGGCGCGATGCCGAACGGCGTGACTTCACCATTAACGCGCTTTCGGCAACACACGACGGCACCATTTTCGATTATACCGAAGGCCTTGCTGACATTGCCGCGCGACGCGTGCGCTTCATCGGCGCGCCGCAAACGCGCATTGCCGAAGATTATCTGCGCATTCTGCGCTTTTTCCGCTTTCATGCCGCGTATGGCGAAGGCGTGCCGGATGCGGAGGCGCTTGCCGCCTGCATCGCGGGACGTGCCGGACTTGAACAGCTCTCGCGGGAGCGCATCCGCATGGAACTGATGCGGCTGCTTGTGGCAAAACGCGCAGGGCCGACGCTTACGCTGATGAGCGAATCAGGGCTGCTTGATCAAGTGCTCGCCGGAGTGCCGCTGCTCGCAAGCATGAACAAAATGATTGAGATTGAGCGGAGGCTCGATTTTACCGCCGATCCGGTGAGGCGACTCGGCGCGTTGGCGGTATCGGTGGTTGAGGACGCGGACCGCCTGCGGGAGCGCTTGCGCCTTGCCAATATGGAGCATCGGCGCCTCGCGTGCATGGCGCAACACTGGAGACATGTATCGCCAGATCGAGGGGAGGAGAGAGCGCGCGCCCTGCTCTACCGGTGGGGGCCCGAGTGCTATACGGATGCGGCGCTTCTCGCCTGGGCGCGCTCGGCCGACGGCCCTGAGGCCTTCTCCTGGCACATGCTGCCCACACTGCCAACGCGTTGGCAGCCCCCGGCATTTCCCCTGAAATCGGCAGAATTCACCAGCCGCGGCGTGGCGAAAGGCCCAAGGCTGGGCGCCGCGATTGCAGCCGCCGAGGAGGCATGGGTGCGCGCCGGCTTTCCGCTCGATGCCGCCGCCCTGAGTGCGATTGCGGACGCGGCGGTGCGGGAGACCGACTGAAGAGGCGGCTCGACTCGCCTGCTCCAGGCCTAACGCCTACATTTAAGTCGTTCATGCGTACCGTTCGTCGACCCGCCGACATTGCTCGCCGCGCCGCAAAGGCGCTGGCGCAACGTGCACGCGACGGCTTTCACCGCGAGACCTTCGCATTGCCGCGCGAGGCTGCACGCGAGAAGGCGCGCGAGCTGCTTCGTCGTTTTCCGAAAGCGGCCTACATAACGGAAATCGAATCCTGGCGTGTGCTGCCGGGCGATCGTATCGAGTTCACCGTGCGGCGTCTCGCCAGCTCCGATTGAGCTTACGGCCATTTCACCAAGGGCGGCAGCGAAGAAAGAATCGAATCGACATTGCCGCCGGTGCGCAGTCCAAAAATCGTGCCGCGGTCGTATAGCAGATTGAACTCGACGTATCGGCCGCGCCGCACAAGTTGCTCGTCGCGCTCCGCCTCACTCCAGCGGCGCGCAAAATTGCCGCGCACCAGTTCAGGATAGATTTTGAGAAAAGCCCCTCCCACCTCCTGCGTGAAGGCGAAATCCGCCTCCCAATCGCCGCTGTCGAGATAGTCGAAAAAGATGCCGCCGATACCGCGCATTTCTCCGCGATGCTTCAAAAAGAAGTACTCATCGCACCATTGCTTATACTTCTCGTAGGGGGCCACCTGCGCATGCGTATCGCATGCTTCCCGCATGGCTGCGTGAAAGCTCACCGAATCGGGATCGTCCTGCCTGCGCCGGCTCTCGAGAACAGGCGTCAAATCCGCACCGCCGCCAAACCATGCCTTGCTGGTGCAAACGAACCGCGTGTTCATGTGCACTGCGGGCACATGCGGATTCTGCGGGTGAGCGATCAGTGAAATTCCGGATGCCCAGAACCGCGCATCGCTTTCCGTCCCAGGTATTTCCTTGCGGAATTCGGGTGCGAATTCGCCGAAAACCGTGGAGACATGCACGCCGACTTTTTCGAATACCCGCCCGTGCATCAGCGCCATTTCGCCGCCGCCCCCCGGTCCACCGCCATGACTGCTGCGCGTCCATGGCGTACGCACGAAGCGGCTGGCAGCGCGCTCGGCCAATAGTGCCGTTTGTGGCAAGCCGCGCTCCAGAGCCTCGAATGCGCCACAAATATCGTCTCGCAACTGCTCGAACCACGCCCGTGCGCGAGCCTTTCGATTCTCAAGTTGAGCGCAATTCATGCGTCCTCTGGACATATTTTCACGCGAAGCATGTACGTGCGATTACAAGCAAGCAGCAGCTGCAAATCAAGACGTGGAAAATTTTTTTGCGCGGCTCTTTTTTGCCATTCTTTCAGTAAACCTTGCCGGCGTGGGGGATCTGGGAGTGCGATAGCGCCCTCCACTTGCTTGGGGGACATTGGCAAGTGGGACGAGGCGGCTACGCCAGCGAGCGAGGCGGGTGAGGGTCACGCCCTAGGGCGTGAGTGGTCCTTCACCCGCCTCGACCTCTTTGTCTCGCCGCTCTCACGCATTCAAGGGCCTGAGCTGCCGCATTGCTTCGCCAACCGCCATGGCGGCGGCCATGGCTATGTTGAGCGAGCGCAGGCCTGGACGCATTGGAACAATGAGCCGAGCGTCAGCCGCCTCGTGCACCTCCCGCGGCACGCCTGACGATTCGCGTCCGAACAGCAGGATGTCGGCCTCCTCGAACACGTGATCGAGGTATGAGATGCTTGCTTGGGTGGTGAACAGGATCAGCCGCGCCTCCTCAAGAGCCCGCCATTCTTCGAACGCGTGCCAGCTCTCGTGGCGCGTGATATCGACCTGATCGAGGTAATCCATTCCGGCGCGGCGGAACGCCCGATCGGCGGTTGGAAAACCTGCCGGCTCGATGATGTGGGCGCAGATGCCCAAGCAGGCAGCAAGCCGCAGAATGGTGCCCGTGTTTTGCGGAATGTCGGGCTGGAAGAGCGCAATGCGCATGGCCGAGCTGGACTCGCCTCCAGAAGCCGTCGCAAAAACTATGCGGCTCGATGGCCATACCGCAGTGCACCACTTGCACTGATTTCGCAACGATGCCAATAACACGCGGTTGCCATGCCCGCGTTCATGCTCTGGACTGTCAGAGCGCAACCGATCCATTCGCCGCCCGCCCGGTGGCATTGCTGCACCCGGGAGAGCGCTTCGCGTCATGGATGCCCGATTGCACGCCCAAATTGACCGACATCGACGAAAGGGGTTTTTTGCGTGACCGCCGTTGCTTCGAGCGAGCCGACGCGCCGCGACTTTTTGTACATCGCCACGGGCACGGTGGCAGCGATCGGCACCGCGGCGGCGGTCTGGCCCCTCGTCGCACAAATGAATCCGGACGCTTCGACGATCGCCGCGGGTGCACCCGTGGAGGTCGACCTCACTCCTATTCCGGAGGGGCAAACGATCAAGGTATTCTGGCGCAGCAAACCGATATTTATCGCGCACCGAACCAAGAAACAGATCGAAGACGCGCAGAACGTCGACGTCGCCAAGCTGCCTGATCCGCAGCCAGACTCCTCGCGCATAAAGGCAGGGCATGAACAGTGGCAGGTGCTGATCGCGATCTGCACCCATCTGGGTTGCATACCGCTTGCTGAACAAGGCCCGTATGACGGCTATTTCTGCCCTTGCCACGGCTCCGTTTACGACACGTCCGGCCGCATCCGGCAGGGGCCGGCACCGGCGAACCTCGCGCTGCCACCCTACGAATTCATCTCGGACACGAAAATCCGGATCGGCTCGACTGCTGCAGCTTGAAGGTTTGGGCATGAGCGGAAATTCGATTTACCAGCCGCAAAGCGCATTCATGCGATGGCTGGAGCGGCGGCTTCCAATCGCCGGGCTCGTTTATTCCTCGTTCGTGGCTTATCCGACGCCCCGAAATCTCAACTACTGGTGGACGTTCGGCGGCATTCTCACCTTCATGCTCGGCGTCCAGCTCGTCACCGGCATCGTGCTCGCGATGCACTACACGCCACATGTGGATTTTGCATTCAATTCCGTCGAGCAGATCATGCGCGACGTCAATTACGGCTGGTTACTGCGCTATCTGCACGCAAACGGCGCGTCGATGTTCTTTCTCGCCGCTTACGTCCACATGTTTCGCGGGATGTATTACGGCTCCTACAAGGAGCCGCGCGAGGTGCTCTGGATCCTCGGTGTCATTCTGCTGCTGCTCATGATCATGACGGGCTTCATGGGCTACGTGCTGCCATGGGGCCAGATGAGCTTCTGGGCCGCCACTGTCATCACCAATCTGTTCTCCGCCATTCCACTCGTCGGCGAGAGCGTCGTCACTTGGCTATGGGGTGGGTACGCCGTCGGTAATCCGACTCTCAACCGCTTCTATGCTCTGCATTATCTGTTGCCGTTCGTGATCGTCGGCGTGGTGGTGCTGCACATTTGGGCACTACACATGGTCGGCCAGAACAATCCCGACGGGATCGAACCGGTAACGGAACGCGACACCGTGGCATTCACGCCCTATGCCACGATCAAAGACACGTTCCTGATGATCGTGTTCTGTATCCTGTTCGCCTGGTTCGTTTTCTACATCCCGAACTTTCTTGGCCATCCCGACAATTACATTCCCGCCAATCCATCGGTCACGCCGACGCATATCGTGCCGGAATGGTATTACCTGCCCTTCTACGCCATTCTCCGTGCAATCCCGAACAAGCTCCTCGGGGTCGTGGCGCTCGGCGCCTCGATTGTGATTCTCGCGTTCCTGCCGTGGCTCGATACCTCCCCGGTGCGGTCTGCGCGCTATCGTCCGCTCTACCGGCAGTTCTTTTGGCTGTTCTTCATCGTGTGTGTGGGCCTTGGTTGGCTCGGCTCCAAGCCTCCGGAAGGCGCTTATGTGCTGATCGCGCGCATTTTCACCGCCTACTATTTCGCCTACTTTTTGATAATTCTTCCGGTCCTCGGCAGGGTCGAAAAGACCAAGCCGCTTCCGGCGTCGATTTCCCAGGCAGTCCTGAGCCAGGGCATACCGGTGGGCGCGCCGGCGCCACCCCCGGCGGCCGTGGGAAAGGCGTGAGGCAAATCATGTCTTGGCGCGCACTGCTCGCGGCTCTTTCCGTTACCTTTGTCGTGTCTCTTACGCCGGCATTCGGGCAAGAGCACGAGGCGCCGGCCCCGCCCAAAAACAGGTGGTCGTTTGCCGGACCTCTCGGCAAGTTTGATGGGGCGCAGCTGCAGCGCGGCTTCAAGGTTTATCGCGAAGTCTGCGCGACCTGCCACGGGCTCAAACTGGTCGCTTTCCGCAATCTCACAGATCCGAACGGGCCCGCCTTTACGGCCGCGCAAGCGTCCGTCATTGCCGCCGAGTACAAGGTCCAGGATGGCCCGAACGACCAGGGCGAGATGTACGAGCGGACCGGGCGGCTCGCCGATTACTTCCCGCCGCCGTTCCCGAACGATCAGGCCGCACGCGCCCGTTACAATGCCGTGCCGCCAGATCTCTCGGTCATCGCCAAAGCGCGCGGCTACGAGCGCGGGTTTCCCTTCTGGGTGCTGGACTTCGCGACGCAGTACCAGGAGCATGGCGTGGATTACATAACGGCGCTGCTGCAAGGTTATGAGAACAAGCCGCCCGCCGGCTTCACGCTTCCGCCCGGCAGCTTCTACAACAAATACTACCCCGCGCATGCCATCGCCATGCCTCCGCCTTTGACCGACGGTCGCGTCGATTACACCGACGGCTCGCCGATGAAGGTTGAGCAGTATGCGAAGGACATTTCGGCGTTCCTGATGTGGACGGCGGAGCCGCACCTCGTTCAGAGAAAACGCGTGGGGCTGCAGATTTTCACTTTCCTCATCGTGCTTGCGACGTTGCTGTACTTCACCAAGAAGAAGGTGTGGCACGCCGTGGAATTGCACCCGGAGGAACTCACGCCACGTCCGCCACTCGAATATCCCCGCCGCTGATCGAATGACAAAGGCTGTGCTCGGCATCATCGGCGGATCGGGCATCTACGATCTGCCCGGCCTCGAGCGGGTACGCACCAAACGAGTCGCGAGCCCCTGGGGGAAGCCGTCCGCGCCGCTGCGCATTGGCATGCTCGGCGACACAGCGGTGGTCTTTCTTTCACGTCACGACAAAGGCCATCGCATTTCGCCCACGGACATCAACTATCGCGCCAACATCGATATCCTCAAGCGCGCGGGCGTCACCGACCTGATCTCGCTTTCCGCCTGTGGATCGTTCAAGCAGGAGCTGCCGCCGGGCACCTTCGTGCTCGTGGACCAGTTCGTCGATCGCACTTTTGCGCGCGCAAGCTCTTTCTTCGGCACCGGTTGCGTGGCCCATGTTTCCATGGCGCATCCGGTTTCGCCGCGCCTGCAGGACCGGATCGCCGCCGCAGCCGGCGCCGCGGGCATCAAGCTCGTCCGCGGCGGCACCTATGTCTGCATTGAGGGCCCGCAATTCTCTAGTTTCGCCGAAAGCATGACATACAAGCAGCTTGGCTATTCCGTAATCGGTATGACCAATCTTCCGGAGGCGAAACTCGCCCGCGAGGCCGAGCTTTGCTACGCGACAGTGGCGATGGTCACCGACTTCGACTGCTGGCATCCCGATCACGATGCGGTCACCGTGCAGGACATCATTGCGGTGCTCAGCGCCAATGCCGAAATGGCAAAAAACCTGGTGGCGCGGCTCGCGCGCGATTTCCCGCTCGAACACGAGCCCTGCCCGATCGGATCGGATCGGGCGCTCGACAATGCGCTGATAACGGCGCCGCAGGCGCGCGACCCTAAGCTCTTGCGGAAACTCGACGCTGTCGCCGGACGCGTGCTCAAACGCAAGTAGAATGGGTCAGCGTCCGCTCACGGCCCGCTGAAGGCGCCGACCGATTTCCCGCGCTGCTTTTGTGGCATTGCCCACGGCCGTAGCAATGCAGGGGTGAAGTGGATTGGCGATGTCGCCCACCGCGAACACGCCGCGGCACGACGTCTCCATATTCGCATCAACTTTCAGATAACCGCGCGCGTCGCGCGCGAGCGGAAGGTCGGACATCCAGCTTGCCTCCGAGTTGGGCAAGTATCCGAACAGGAGAAGCACGTGATCGGCATTGAACTCGCTTTCGTCGTCAAGATGAAGCGTCAGCTGTCCATGCGACCCTTGTAACCCCTTTACTGCGCGTCCCGCGATCACGCGCGCCATTCCCGAGTTTTCATGGCGACGCAGGCGGTCGACCATGAGCGACTGCGCGCGCGGTGTCTGCGAGCGCATCACGATTGTTGCTCGCACGCCCTTGTCGACGAGCATGTGCGCAACATCGAACGCATTGTCGCCCCCGCCGATCACCGCAACATGGGAGCCGAGGTCGTTGCCCGTTTCGCCCGCCCAGGGTGCGCCCACATGCACGCGGCCGCGCTTGGCCCATTCGCGTGCGTTGCGAACACGATCGAGCCATTCTTCGCCGGCAAAGCGCGTGCCGGTTGCGATCACGAGCACCGCGGCGAGGAGCGTGCGAATCGACGCATCCGGAAGTTGAACGTCGAGGGCGAAGTCGTGCTCGGGGGCGTGTCGCACACGAACGGGCACCGCACCCAGCCATGCTTCGATCCCCAGATGGCACACGTGCTTGGCAAATGCTGCGGCATTCTCCCTGGCGGTTTCTCCCGGCCGTCCGAGAAATCCCTCATTGGGAAATGGACTGCGTTGCGCCATGCCGCCCAACACTCGCTCCCTTTCGATGATGATGGGGGAGAGCGCGGCGTTGTGCAGCCACAGCGCGCATGACATGCCGGCCGGGCCGCCACCGATCACGAGCACGATGGGCACTTGCGGCATTTCAGGCGTCCGGCACCGGATGGTTGCGCATAAGCCTATGCTTCGCCAGAGTGGTCCTTACCGCAACCGTTCCCGGTGAGACGCCGCATGGTGACGATCGAGTTCGAGCACGACCTCAAGGCTTCGGTCCGCTCCATTCCCGATTACCCCAAGCCGGGGATCATATTCCGGGACATCACGACGCTACTTGGCGATGCCCGGGCATTTCGGCGCGCGGTTGACGAGCTGGTCCAACCCTGGGCCGGTTCCAAGATCGACAAGGTCGCCGGCATCGAGGCCCGCGGCTTTATACTTGGAGGTGCCGTTGCGCATCAGGTTTCTGCAGGTTTCGTGCCCATCCGGAAAAAAGGCAAACTCCCGCACAAGCGGGTGTCGATCGCCTATTCACTGGAATACGGCCTCGACGAGATCGAGATGCACGAGGATGCCGTCGAACGCGGCGACCGCGTAATCCTGGTCGATGACCTCATCGCCACGGGCGGCACTGCCGAGGGCGCTGTGAAACTGCTGCGACAGCTCGGGGCGCAAGTCCTCGCCGCCTGCTTCATCATCGACCTGCCGGATCTAGGGGGTGCCGAGCGGCTGCGTAGGCTTGACCTGCCAGTCCGCACGCTCATTTCCTTCGAGGGCCACTAGAGCTGTCTTCAGTTCATTTTACTATCGTTCTCGTCGACCCGTGGGAGGGCCCCGGTGACACGGTTAGTTTGATAATCAGACGCCTCGGTAATAGATTGCGGCGTGAACACCTTTTACGGTATTGTGATCTCCCAATGTTTTTAGAAGAAGTGTTATCTCGACGGTGATCCTGGAAAATCCTTGTTGTGCAAGCACCAACGTTCCGAAAATCGCAAATCTCATCATTAATTCGTGCTCACCGCTCCTAAGAGGAGATAGATTCTCTGGTGATTCTCGCGGTGGCAGCGGGTCTATAGTAAATCCGGAACTTCGAAGTGTGGTCTCCGCATTAGCAAAAGACGTTCCAATGGGAACATATTTTTCGACTATCGAAGACACGTCATTGCCAGCGGACATAAAGACTCCTGTGTGTCGTAGATCTTGGTATGCACGTTCCAGCTCAAGTCGTAGCCGCGCCCCGCGTTCCTGGAAATCCAAAGCGTTTATCTGATTGCGCTGACCCGCGGCGTCGGCGAGAGCGGCTATGAGCAACGACACGCAAATAACAGCGAACTTCATTGTCGCACGCATCCGAGAACCCCTTGCAGGCGCGCCCATACAAGAACCGACCAAATTCGCGCTGTCAATCAACATGAAAACCGCGAAGGTGCTTGGCCTTGACGTGCCTTGGCGCCACTTTTCGGAATCATCCTCCGGGTTCAGAAGCGGAGGCCGGGCAGAGCCGCCCGCAGCTTCTCCAGGGTTAGCCGCAGCTCAAGCTCGCGAAATTCGAGGAAGGTGCGCCGGGTCCAGGAGCTCAACTCAAGCGCAAGCGGCGCGGGAATTCCCCTGGGCGCGGCATCGTAAAAGTCGACGAAAGAAGAACGCGATTGTTGCAGCTGTGCCATGAGCATGGGCGCGAGCATCGGAATCTGCAGCGGCACCGCAGCCG
>JBEVJT010000239.1:0-18635 GCA_040510075.1 Xanthobacteraceae bacterium
CCGGTTGGCGCCTTGGCGCAAGCGGTAAACGAGCCGCCCGCCTCATTCAACGAGCGCTACCCAGCGGAGCCCGGCGGTGCCGCAAACGCCTGCGCAGCCCCCGAGCGGTGTGCAGTCCACGGGTACCGCTCAGCAAAAGAGCACTGAGCAGCCGACAGGCACTGTGCGGTCGATAAGCACCTCGCAGCCCACAAATGCCGCGAGGCAACGAAGTCTTACGGCGCCCGTGCGGGCTGCCAGAGCAGAGCGTCCACGCACGCGGGTCGTGGTCGTGCCACGCTCCTTTCTAGACGCTGGGACGGATGTGCAGCCCGGGCAGGAACGCAAATTCCTGGATTACGCCTATCCGCCGACCAATCAGCCGTACAACGTGGTCACCAATATCGGCGGGCGTGTAGGCTGGCATAATTCGCCACTGCCCGGACCGTTCTTCCCCACCGCCAACTAGTGACACCCAGAAGCAGTGTTGACCGCGAGCGGCTGCCGCCAAGCGAGGCGCCTAGGCGGTGTCGGGCGGTCACCGGGCGGTCACCGCATGGTCACCGGCCGGTAACCGGCAATAAAGCCGTTCCAACCCGGGCCAGATTTCGGGGGTATTCTGATCTTCGAAAGTCGGAAAACACATTGATTGGATTGGTTAATCCTCCGGCCTGTCACGCCGAAGGTCGCGGGTTCGAGCCCCGTCGCTCCCGCCATTAAAAATATCCTTGCGATGCTACAATCTTCGGCAGCGCAGGTGATTTAAATCGTGGATTAGCTTGTCGCCACCTGGGCGCGCTTACGTGCCGAGCTTAATCCAAGAATTTCCCGCGCGTCCGCAGGAGTGGCGATGACGTCGCCCAGGATCTCGATGATCCTGCCCGCTTTCTCGACCAACGCAGCATTGCTCGGCGCGAGCTTTCCCTTTTCCAGATAGAGATTGTCCTCAAGCCCCACGCGCGGATGGCCGCCGAGCAGGACCGCCTGTGCCGCCATCGGAAACTGGTGCAGTGATATGCCGAACGAAAACCATGGCGCGTCGGGCGGCAACAGGCTTCGCATGTAGCTCATCGCTTCCGATGTCGCGGGCTGTGCCCAGGAGATGCCCAGACAGATCTGAAACATGCCCGGCGGCTTGATATGTCCGTTCTCGATCATGCGCTTGGCGAGCACCAGGTGCCCCGCCTCAAACACTTCGAGCTCCGGCAGCACGCCGGCATCGCGGATCGCCGTCGCCATGATCTGGAGATGGGCGGGCGTATTGACGAAAACCTGCTGACCCATGTTCATGCTGCCCATATCCAGGCTGCAGATATCCGGCTTAAGCTCGAGAATATGACGCACGCGTTGCGCCGGCGGCCTCATCGTGGTGCCCGGACCAGGCTTTTGCGGATCGTCCTCGCCCGGCACATAGCGCGCGCCCGGTCCCGTGGTCAGATTGACGAGCGTCTCGCAGCCGCTCTGTCTGATCCGGTCGACCACTTCCCGGTAGTGCGCGAGCTCCATGCTGGGTTTGGTCGTCTGCGGATCGCGCACATGAATGTGGACGATCGCCGCGCCCGCTTTCGCGGCATCGATCGCCGATTGCGCGATCTGCTGCGGCGTCACGGGAACGGCGGGGTTGCGGCCCGGCGTATCCGCCGAGCCGGTGACGGCACACGAGATCATCACTTTGCGCTGCATTGGGACTCCTGCGGCTCAACGAGTTGCCAGTATAGCCGAGATCGCGTGCGAGAGTATCAAGCTGGCGAGAGCGCCCGGCTTGGCGGCTCTAGCGCCTTGCGAGCCATAGGCGCCTGCGCTAAGCCGATAGGAACCTTTCTCTAAAGATTTCAGCCGCAGCTGTTCGTCCGGAACTTACGTTGCACGCTAGCGCCGCTCGTTGCTGCCGGCTGCGGAATGGGAGCATGAACGCGCTGCTGCTCGACTACCTTCCGGTCGCAATCTTCATTGCGGTAGCGCTCGCCATCTGCGCCGCCTTGCTCTTTGCCCCGTTCATGCTTGCCTACAAGCAGCCTGATGCCGAAAAGCTCTCCGCCTATGAGTGCGGCTTCAATGCTTTCGGTGACGCCCGCATGAAGTTCGATGTCCGCTATTATCTCGTCGCCATCCTCTTCATCATCTTTGATCTCGAAGTGAGCTTCCTGTTCCCCTGGGCGGTCGTTTTTGGCGATCTCGGGGTTTATGGATTTTGGTCAATGATGGTTTTTCTTGGCGTGCTGACGGTGGGGTTCATATATGAATGGCGCAAAGGAGCGCTTGAATGGGATTAGATGCCGTGAGCGCGCAATCCCGCACGTTGCTTGATCCGGCGGGAAAACCGCTCGGATCCAATGAGTTGATCCTCGCCGGCCTGCAGCATCAGCTTGCCGACAGAGGTTTCATCCTTGCCGCAAGCGACGATCTCATCACCTGGGCACGCACCGGCTCGCTCATGTGGATGACGTTCGGGCTTGCCTGCTGCGCCATCGAGATGATGCAGATGTCCATGCCGCGCTACGATGCCGAGCGCTTTGGTTTTGCGCCGCGTGCCTCGCCTCGCCAATCCGACGTGATGATCGTCGCTGGCACGCTCACCAACAAAATGGCTCCAGCCCTGCGCAAGGTTTACGACCAGATGCCGGAGCCGCGCTATGTGATCTCCATGGGCTCCTGTGCCAACGGTGGCGGCTATTATCATTACTCGTATTCGGTCGTGCGCGGGTGCGATCGTATCGTGCCCGTCGACATCTACGTTCCCGGCTGCCCGCCCACTGCGGAAGCGCTGCTTTACGGCGTACTGTTGCTGCAGAAGAAAATCCGGCGTACCGGCACCATCGAGCGGTGAGCGCAATGCTTGAGAAGCTCGACGCCCTCGGCGAAACTGTTGCCGGCGCGCTGCCAGGGACCGTTCTCGACCGCCGCATCTCACATGGCGAGCTGACCATCACGGTCGCCCCAGCCGATATCGTCAAAGCAATGACCTTTTTGCGCGATGATGAGCGTTGCCAGTTCTGGTGCATCATCGATGTCACCGCGGTGGATTGGCCGGAGCGGGAGCGGCGCTTCGATGTCGTCTATCATCTGCTCTCACCGAAGCAAAATGCTCGAATTCGCGTCAAGATCGAGGTTGAGGAGTTGGCGCAGGTGCCCTCGATCGTCGGCGTCTTCCCCGGTGCGAACTGGTTCGAGCGCGAAGCGTACGATCTCTATGGCATCTTGTTCACCGGCCATCCTGACCTGCGGCGGCTGTTGACGGACTATGGCTTTGAAGGTCACCCGCTTCGCAAGGATTTCCCGCTCACCGGTTTCGTGGAAGTGCGCTATGACGATGCGCAGAAGCGCGTCGTGTACGAGCCGGTGCGCCTGACCCAGGAATTTCGCAACTTCGATTTTCTCTCGCCATGGGAGGGGGCTCACTATTCGCTGCCCGGCGACGAAAAAGCCACGAGCGGCAAAGGCTCTTCGCAATGAAGGCGACGCTCGCGCCGGGCTTGCAGCATCGCTTTACTTACCGGGTGCCGGCCAACAAGACGGTCCCACACCTTTATCCGGAAGTGGCAGACTTCCAGACCATGCCCGCTGTCTTTGCCACCGGGTTCATGGTGGGCTTGATGGAATGGACCTGCATGCAGCTCATGGCGCCGCATCTCGATCCGGGAGAGGGCAGCCTGGGCGTGCACATTGATGTAAGTCACACCGCCGCAACCCCCGCGGGTCTACCTGTCACCGTGCATGCCGAGTGCGTGAAGGTGGAAGGCCGGCGCATCAGCCTCAACGTGAAGGCCCATGACGGAGTCGAGAGCATCGGTGAAGGCCGGCATCAACGTTATGTGGTGCATTGGGACAAATTTAACGAGCGACTGCGCGCAAAGATGATGATCGCGGATGCCCATGACTCCTGAACCGCATCTGCGCAATTTCACCATGAACTTTGGGCCGCAGCATCCCGCGGCGCACGGCGTATTGCGGCTCGTACTCGAGCTCGACGGCGAGGTGGTGGAGCGGGTCGATCCCCATATAGGCCTTCTGCATCGAGGCACCGAGAAGCTGATCGAGGCCAAGACCTATTTGCAGGCGATCCCCTATTTCGACCGGCTGGACTACGTCGCGCCGATCAATCAGGAGCACGCCTTCTGCCTGGCCGTAGAGCGACTCCTGGGCATGGAAATACCCAGGCGCGCCCAGCTCATTCGGGTGCTTTATTGCGAGATCGGCCGGCTGCTCTCGCACCTGCTCAACGTGACCACCCAGGCCATGGATGTGGGCGCCCTTACGCCGCCGCTCTGGGGCTTCGAGGAGCGGGAAAAGCTCATGGTGTTCTATGAGCGCGCGTCCGGCTCCCGCATGCATGCAAATTATTTCCGCCCCGGAGGCGTGCACCAGGATTTGCCCGACAAGCTGATCAACGACATAGACGCTTTTTGCGATCCTTTCCTAAAAGTCTGCGATGACCTCGAGGGCCTGCTCACCGATAACCGCATCTTCAAGCAGCGCAACGTCGATATTTGCGTGGTCAAATTGGCCGATGCCTGGGCATGGGGCTTTTCCGGCGTAATGGTCCGCAGCGCCGGCGCCGCCTGGGATCTGCGCAAGGCGCAGCCCTATGAGTGTTACGACGAGCTCGAATTCGCCATTCCGGTTGGGAAGAACGGAGACAATTATGACCGCTATTGTATCCGCATGGAAGAGATGCGGCAGTCCGCCCGCATCATGAAGCAATGCGTGGAAAAGCTGCGCCTGCCAGAAGGGCAGGGCCCCGTGACCATCCTGGACAACAAGATCGTGCCGCCCAGGCGCGCCGAAATGAAGCGGTCCATGGAAGCGCTCATTCACCACTTTAAGCTCTACACCGAAGGCTTCCATGTTCCCGCTGGGGAAGTGTATGCCGCCGTGGAAGCGCCCAAAGGCGAGTTTGGCGTCTATCTCGTCTCCGATGGCAGCAACAAGCCGTACAAGTGCAAGATCCGCGCTCCCGGATTTGCTCATCTGCAGGCCCTGGATTTCCTCAGCCGCGGCTACATGCTTGCTGATATAGCGGCCATTATCGGCTCGCTCGACATCGTCTTCGGTGAGGTCGACCGATGAGGCTTGCCCTGCCGAGACTCGACGCAGGAGCGGACCGCTGATGGCTGTGCGCCGCCTGGCAGATGAAGCGATCCAGCCCAAAAACTTTGCTTTTTCGGCAGAGAATCTGGAATGGGCGAAGCGGCAGATTGCCCGCTATCCGGAAGGGCGGCAGCAATCCGCGATCCTGCCGCTTCTTTGGCGCGCCCAGGAGCAAGCTGGCGGCTGGCTGCCGCTGAAGGCCATCGAGCACGTGGCCGACTTTCTCGGCATCGCCAAGATGCGGGCGCTTGAAGTCGCGACCTTTTATACGATGTTTAATCTGGCCCCGGTCGGCAAATTCAATCTGCAGGTCTGCGGGACCACGCCCTGCGTGCTGCGCGGTGCCGATAAGCTCCTGGAACTCTGCCACCGCCGGGTCGGAGAGCAACAGCACATCACCGCCGATGGTATATTTTCTTGGGTCGAAGTCGAATGCCTCGGCGCCTGCGTGAACGCGCCGGTGGTGCAGGTCAATTATGATTATTACGAGGACCTCACACTGGAGCGTTTTAACGACATACTTGATGATCTCGCGCGCGGAAAACAGCCCAAGCCAGGTCCGCAGGTCGAGCGCCACTTCTCTGCGCCGATCGGCGGCCCCACGACGCTGACCGATCCCGAGCTCTATGGCGGCGGAGGATCGCGAACGAAGCAGGAGCCCGCCCTCATTGACGCTGGAGCGAAGAAACCGGGCGCTGCCGCAAACGTCCGCGATGCGGCTACGCCCCAGCCGCCTGTACATGATTCCTCCAGGGATACGTAGCTCATGCTGAGCGACCGCGATCGTATTTTCAAAAACCTGTACGGCCAGCATGGTTGGCGCCTGGAGGATGCACGCCGGCGCGGAGCTTGGGACGGCACCAAAGAGATCCTCGCGAAGGGCACCGATTGGATCATCAACGAGGTGAAGGAGTCCGGATTGCGGGGGCGCGGCGGCGCCGGATTTCCGACGGGGTTGAAATGGTCCTTCATGCCGAAGAAGTCAGACGACCGACTGCACTATGTCGTCGTCAACGCCGACGAGTCCGAGCCCGGAACGTGCAAGGATCGCGAGATCATGCGGCACGATCCGCATCTTCTCATCGAAGGCTGCCTCATCGCCGGCTTCGCCATGCATGCGAATGTCTGTTACGTCTACATTCGCGGCGAGTTCGTGCGCGAACGCGAGCGCCTGGAAGCTGCGGTCGAAGAAGCCTATGCGGCAAAGCTCATCGGCAAGAACAACCTGCACGGCTTTCCATTCGATCTCTATGTGCATCATGGCGCCGGCGCCTACATTTGCGGCGAGGAGACCGCGCTCCTCGAAAGCCTCGAAGGCAAGAAAGGCCAGCCGCGGCTGAAGCCGCCGTTCCCTGCCAATATGGGACTCTATGGCTGTCCAACGACCGTCAACAATGTGGAATCCATTGCGGTCGTTCCCGACATCCTTCGCCGCGGCGCCCACTGGTTCGCCAGCATCGGACGCCCGAACAACACCGGCACGAAGCTCTTCTGCCTTTCTGGGCATGTGGAAAAGCCATGCAACGTCGAAGAAGCCATGGGCATTCCACTCCGCGAGCTTTTGGAAAAGCACGCCGGCGGCGTGCGCGGCGGTTGGGATAACCTCCTTGCCGTGATTCCCGGCGGATCTTCCATGCCGCTTATTGCCGCGCAGCAATGCGACCAACTGCTTATGGATTTTGACGGCTGCCGCGATCTCAAGTCGGCCCTCGGCACGGCCGCCGTGATCGTGATGGACAAGTCCACCGATATCATCCGAGCGATGGCGCGCATTTCCTATTTCTACAAGCATGAGAGCTGCGGGCAGTGCACGCCGTGCCGCGAGGGAATGGGATGGATGTGGCGCGTCCTCACCCGCATGGCGGAGGGCCGCGCTGCCAAACGCGAGATCGACATGCTCATGGAAGTCACCACGCAAATCGAGGGGCACACCATTTGTGCCTTCGGCGACGGGGCGGCTTGGCCGGTGCAGGGCCTTTTGCGCCATTTCCGCCATGAGATGGAGGCGCGCATCGATTCCTATACGGCCAATCCGCAACCCGAACCTGTTCGTGTAGCGGCCGAGTAACTGAAGCGCCATGACGAAGCTTATTGTCGACGGCAAAGAGATCGACGTTCCGCCGCAATCCACGTTGCTGCAGGCATGCGAGGCGGCGGGAGTGGAGATTCCACGCTTCTGTTATCACCAGCGGCTTTCCATCGCCGGCAACTGTCGCATGTGTCTGGTCGAGTTGAAGGGTTCTCCCAAGCCGGTTGCCTCTTGCGCCTGGGCGGTACGCGACTGTCGGCCCGGACCTCGCGGCGAGCCGCCCGAGGTCAGCACCAGATCCGCGATGGTGCGCAAGGCGCGCGAAGGCGTGATGGAATTTCTGCTCATCAACCATCCGCTGGATTGCCCGATCTGCGACCAGGGAGGTGAATGCGACCTGCAGGACCAGGCCATGGGTTATGGCATCGATGCCAGCCGCTATCGCGAAAACAAGCGCGCGGTCGAAGACAAATACATGGGACCGCTGGTCAAGACGATCATGAACCGCTGCATCCATTGCACGCGCTGCGTGCGCTTCATTACGGAAATTGCCGGCGTGCCGGAGTTGGGCGCGATCGGCCGCGGCGAGGATATGGAGATCACCACTTATCTCGAGCACGCGATGACCTCGGAGCTGCAAGGCAACGTCGTGGACCTCTGCCCGGTTGGAGCGCTGACGTCGAAGCCTTACGCCTTCGCCGCAAGATCCTGGGAGCTGGCGAAGACGGAATCGATCGACGTCATGGACGCGCTTGGCTCCGCGATTCGTATCGACACGCGCGGCCGTGAGGTGATGCGCATCCTGCCGCGGGTGAACGAGCTGGTGAACGAGGAGTGGATTTCAGACAAGACGCGGCACGTCGTCGACGGCCTGCGGAGTCAAAGGCTGGATCAGCCCTATATTCGCATCGGCGGACGCCTGCATGGCGCCACCTGGCCCGAGGCTTTCGATCTCATTGCCAAGCGAATGTCCGGAGCATCGCCTTCGCGCATCGGCGCGATCTCCGGCGATCTCGCTGCAGTCGAGGAGGTTTATGCGCTCAAGGATTTGCTCACCGGTTTGAGCGTGGTCAACTTCGATTGCCGTCAGGAAGGCGCTGCGCTCGATCCTCGTGGGGGGAGGGCGACCTACCTGTTCAACGCCGGCATTGCCGGCATCGAGCAGTCTGATGCGCTTCTTCTCGTCGGCTCCAATCCACGTCGCGAGGGTGCGGTCCTGAATGCCCGCATCCGCAAGCGATGGCGCATGGGGAGCTTTCCCGTTGGCGTGATTGGCGAGCGCGCCGACCTGACCTATCCGTATGAATACCTTGGGCCCGGACCGCAGACCTTGGCCGAAATTGCCGCCGGCCGGCATGAGTTCGCCGGCGTGCTCAAACGCGCCCAGCGCCCTCTCGTCGTCATCGGAGCGGGAGCGTTGGCACGGCCGGACGGCGCGGCCGTTGCCTCTCTTGCAGCTCGGATCGCGACCGGCGGCGGTGCGGAAGATTGGAACGGCTACTGTGTGCTGCACACGGCTGCTGCACGGGTCGGCGCCCTGGACCTGGGATTTACGCCGGGACCGGGCGGTCATGACGCTCGTGCCATGGCCGGGTCGGACCGACTCGACCTGATTGTTCTGTTGGGGGCGGACGAGATCGACATCGAGCCGGGCCCCTTTGTCATTTATATCGGCAGCCATGGCGATCAGGGCGCACATCGCGCCGACGTCGTGCTGCCCGGTGCAGCCTATCCGGAAAAGTCCGGCATCTACGTCAACACGGAAGGACGGGTGCAGATGGCCCGGCGCGCGTCCTTTCCCCCCGGCGAGGCACGCGAGGATTGGGCGATCCTGCGCGCGCTGTCAGAGGTGCTCGGGCGCAAGCTGCCCTACGATTCACTCGCCGCCCTGCGGCGGACTTTGTTTGCCGCCCACCCGCACCTCGCGCGATTTGACGAGATTGCGCCTGGCTCCCGTGCCGATATTGCGGCGCTCGCAAATCACAGCGGGACCTGCGCAGATATCGCCTTCACGAGCCCCATAGACGACTTTTATTTCACCAATCCGATTGCGCGCGCTTCTGCGATAATGGCGGAATGTTCAGCCGTTGCAGAAGGTCATCACGTCCTGAGCGCGGCGGAGTGAAAAATGCGTCGCAGATCTCGCGCGCTTCAAAAACTGCGGCCCTTCTCCCAGATGGCGGCGCACGATGATCGAGCTTTCCTTCGCGGGGCTGATTGGGGCGTTCGCCGGGACGGCCCTGGCAGCCTTTGCCTATACTTCGCTCGTCACGGCACTGCAGCGCGCATTGGGCGTCCGCGCTCCCGAGGAAATCTCATTGCTCAGGCGCGCCGTGCTGGCCATGGATATTCTCGTGTTCGCGGGGCTTGGCTACTGGCTGGGGATGCTCCTTGCCGGATAAAAGCACCCGTGAGTTGATGGAAGCTGCATGAGACTCGACCAAGCAGCGCGCGCAGTTTTTCTCAAGGAATTCGTCACCGGGTTCTGGCTCGCGCTGCGCTATTTCTTCAAGCCCAAGCCGACGCTCGATTATCCTTTCGAGAAGGGGCCGCTGTCGCCGCGTTTTCGCGGGGAACACGCGTTGCGGCGCTATCCGAACGGTGAGGAGCGCTGCATTGCCTGCAAGCTGTGCGAGGCGATCTGCCCGGCGCAGGCCATCACCATAGAAGCCGGGCCACGCCGTAACGACGGGACGCGGCGGACCACGCGGTACGACATCGACATGGTGAAGTGCATCTATTGCGGCTTGTGCCAGGAAGCATGCCCGGTCGATGCGATCGTGGAAGGCCCCAATTTCGAGTTTGCGACGGAAACCCGCGAAGAACTCTATTTCGACAAGGAGAGGCTCCTGGCCAACGGGGACCGCTGGGAACGCGAGATCGCAAAGAACATCGCGCTTGATGCCCCCTACCGGTGAGCTTGGCCTCCGATGATTCCTGCGCTCTTCTTTTACCTGTTCGCTGGGATTTGCGTGGCTTCGGCATTCCTGGTCATTGCATCGAAAAATCCGGTGCACTCTGTCTTGTTTCTCATTCTGGCATTTTCGAACGCGGCGGGCCTTTTCATCCTGCTGGGCGCGGAATTTTTGGCGATGATTCTTGTCATCGTCTATGTCGGAGCGGTCATGGTGTTGTTTCTGTTCGTGGTCATGATGCTCGACGTGAATTTTGCGGAGCTGCGCCAGGGGTTCCTGCAATATCTTCCGATCGGAGGGGTGATCGGTATCGTCATGCTGGTCGAGCTGGCACTCGTTGCCTTGACGTGGGTGACGGCGCCGGACGCGCAGCAAGCGCTTGCAGCGCCGACACCGCCAATTGCCAGGATGCTCAATACGGAGGCGCTGGGGCACATCCTCTACACACGTTACGTCTACTTTTTTCAGGCGGCAGGCATGGTGCTTCTGGTTGCGATGATCGGAGCGATCGTGCTTACGCTGCATCACAAGCCGAAAGTCAGGCGCCAGAGCATCGCCGAGCAGAACGCACGCACCAAGGCCACGGCCATCGAGATCGTGCAGGTGCGGTCCGGGCAGGGGCTTTGAAGGCACGCGAAGGAATGCAATGCTGATCGGGCTGGGGCACTATCTGACGGTCGCCGCGATTCTGTTCACGATCGGCGTGCTCGGAATTTTCATAAACCGCAAGAACGTCATCATCATTTTGATGTCGATCGAGCTCATTCTGCTCTCGGTCAATATCAATCTGGTGTCCTTTTCGAGTTTTCTCGGCGATTTGGTTGGCCAGGTCTACGCGCTGCTGGTGCTCACGGTAGCCGCGGCGGAAGCGGCTATCGGGCTTGCCATTCTTGTCGCCTTTTTCCGCAATCGCGGCTCGATTGCGGTCGAAGACATCAACCTGATGAAAGGCTGAGAGAGCGGTCCGCGCAATGTATTACGCCATCGTGCTGCTGCCCCTTCTGGGTTGCGTCATTGCGGCGCTGATCAGCCTCGCCGGGGCGCGGGCGCGCCATCCTGGAGCGACTCCCGCGGCAGGTGCAGAAGAACACGCCGCGCCGGGGTCTGATGAGGAGCATGCCTACAGCGCACCGCGTCCCGAGGCGGTGCACGCCGTGTTTTCCGCATCCCATGCAGAGCCTGAGACCGCGCAGCCGCCGGCCGCGGGCTCGCGCGCTGCCGAGATCGTCACCACCGTCCTTCTCTTTGCCTCCATGCTCTTGTCGTGGGTGGCGTTTGTGGATGTAGCCATCGCGCAGCACGATACACGCGCGCCGCTCTTTGCGTGGATCATTGCGGGCGATCTCAAGGTCGACTGGGCGCTACGCATCGACACGCTGACCGTCCTGATGCTCGTGGTCGTTACCACCATCTCGGCTTTCGTTCACCTCTACTCCATCGGATATATGGAGGACGATCCGTACCGGCCGAGATTTTTTTCCTATTTGTCCTTGTTCACGTTCGCCATGCTCATGCTGGTGACGTCGGACAACTTGGGCCAGCTTTTTTTCGGATGGGAGGGGGTCGGCCTGATGAGCTACCTGCTCATCGGCTTCTGGTACCACAAGCCCGAGGCAAACGCGGCGGCCATCAAGGCCTTTCTGGTCAATCGCGTCGGGGATTTCGGATTTTCACTTGGCATATTCGCTGTGTTCATGATGACCGGCGCAATCGACCTTGACACTGTTTTTGCGCAGGCGCCGGCTCTGACCGGCAAGTCCATCCATTTCCTGAGCTGGGACGTCGACGCGCTGACCTTGATCTGCTTGCTGCTATTCATGGGGGCAATGGGAAAGTCGGCGCAGTTCCTGCTGCATACATGGCTGCCCGACGCCATGGAGGGCCCGACACCGGTTTCAGCGCTCATCCATGCCGCCACCATGGTGACGGCCGGCGTGTTCATGGTGGCGAGGCTCTCTCCCTTGTTTGAGCTCGCTCCCACGGCGAAGAGCTTCGTTACTTTCATTGGCGCAACCACTGCATTCTTTGCTGCCACCGTTGCCTTGGTCCAGAACGACATCAAGCGCATCATCGCTTATTCGACTTGTTCGCAGCTCGGATACATGTTCGTCGCCATGGGCGTAGGCGCCTATTCGGTGGGCATGTTCCACCTGTTCACGCATGCGTTCTTCAAGGCGCTCCTGTTCCTGGGCTCCGGATCCGTGATTGTTGCCATGCATCACGAGCAGGATATCTGGCGTATGGGCGGGCTGAAGGAGAAGCTTCCGTTCACCTACTGGACCATGCTCATCGGAACGCTGGCACTGACCGGCTTTCCCCTGACGGCAGG
This sequence comes from Xanthobacteraceae bacterium, assembly GCA_040510075.1. Taxonomy (GTDB): domain Bacteria; phylum Pseudomonadota; class Alphaproteobacteria; order Rhizobiales; family Xanthobacteraceae; genus VAZQ01. Next base: position 12,341 of record JBEVJT010000239.1, read on the forward strand.
CTACTTTTCCAAGGATGCGATCATCGAGGCGGCCTATGCGGGGCAAAACCCGATGGCGCCCTACGCGTATACCCTCACGGTCGTCGCGGCGCTTCTGACTGCATTTTACTCCTGGCGTCTGATGCTGGTTGTCTTTCACGGCAGCCCGGCCGATCGCCGCCATTTCGAAGCGGCGCACGAAAGCCCGCTGGTGATGCTCATCCCACTCGGTTTTCTTGCTGCGGGCTCGATCTTCTCCGGATTTCCCTTTCAGGACGCTTTCGTCGGCAGCGGAGTGGCGGAATTCTTCCGCGATTCCCTCAAATTTGCGCCTGACAATCACGTTTTGGAGGAGATGCACCACGTTCCTTATCTGGTTGGGATTTTACCCACGATCGTGATGGGCATCGGCTTTTTGATCGCCTGGCAATTCTATATGCGCAAGCCGGAGCTGCCAGTCGAGCTCGCGCGCCAGCAGGAGCCGCTTTACAAGTTTCTGCTCAACAAATGGTACTTCGACGAGATCTACGACTTTCTGCTGGTCCGCCCCACGCTATGGCTGGCGCGGCTGTTGTGGAAGGGCGGGGATGGGTGGCTCATCGACGGCTTCGGACCTGACGGCATCTCCGCGCGTGTGCTCGACGTGACGCGCGGTGCCGTGCGGCTGCAAACCGGCTACCTGTATCATTACGCGTTCGCCATGCTCGTTGGTGTGGCCGCGCTCATCACCTGGTTCATGTTTGGAGGCCGCGTGAGCTGAACATGAGCTGGCCCGTTCTTTCGGTCACGACTTTTCTTCCGCTCGTCGGTTCGCTCTTTATCCTTTCGTTGCGCGGGGACAGCGAGGCGGAGCGGCGCAACGCGCGCTGGATCGCGCTGTGGACAACACTTGTCACCTTCGCCATCTCGCTTCTGCTCCTTTACCGGTTCGATGCGTCGTCCGCGGAATTCCAGTTCGTTGAGAAGCGGCCCTGGCTGGGCGGCGCCATCACCTACTACATGGGCGTCGACGGGATTTCGCTGCCGTTCGTCGTGCTGACTACCGCGCTGATGCCTATTTGCATCGTCGCGAGCTGGCACCCCATTCAGCGGCGGGTGAAGGAATACATGGTCGCCTTCCTGGTGCTCGAGACCATGATGGTCGGCACCTTTTCGGCTCTTGACCTCATCGTGTTTTATCTGTTCTTCGAGGGCGGACTCATTCCGATGTTTCTCATCATCGGTATCTGGGGGGGCCCTCGGCGTGTATACGCCAGCTTCAAATTCTTTCTTTATACGCTGCTTGGCTCGGTGCTGATGCTGCTCGCCATCATGGCCATGTACTGGGAAGCCGGGACCACCGAAATTCCCGCGCTCATGCAGCATGGTTTTTCGCGCAGCCTGCAAACCTGGGCCTGGCTCGCCTTCTTCGCCTCCTTTGCCGTCAAGCTGCCCATGTGGCCTGTGCATACCTGGCTTCCGGACGCGCACGTGGAAGCGCCCACGGCGGGATCGGTCATTCTCGCGGCCATTTTGCTAAAGATGGGCGGCTATGGCTTTCTCCGCTTCTCCATGCCGATGTTTCCCGCGGCATCCCACGATTTTGCGCCGCTCATGTTCGCCCTGTCTGTTGTGGCGGTGATCTACACCTCGCTCGTAGCTCTGGCCCAGGAGGATATGAAGAAGCTCATTGCCTATTCATCGATCGCGCATATGGGCTTCGTCACGATGGGAATCTTCGCCGCGACTGTGCAAGGGATTGCCGGCGGAATATTCCAGATGGTCTCCCATGGCCTCGTCTCGGCGGCGCTGTTCCTGTGCGTGGGCGTCATCTACGACCGCATCCATACGCGCGAGATTGCGGCCTATGGGGGCCTGGTGAACCGGATGCCGTTCTATGCCGCCGCCTTCATGGTGTTCACGCTGGGCAATGTGGGGCTACCCGGCACGTCCGGGTTTATTGGTGAATTTCTCACCTTGATCGGCACGTTCAAGGTGAACAGCACCGTCGCCGTGCTCGCGACCACCGGCACCATCCTGTCCGCGGCCTATGCGCTATGGCTGTATCGGAAAGTGATATTCGGAACTATCACGAAGCCGAGCCTGGCGAGGATCATGGATCTGGATTATCGCGAGATCATTACGCTCGCGCCGCTCGCGGCCTTGGTTCTGTTCTTCGGCATCTACCCGAAACCGGTGCTCGACATCTCGGCCGCTTCCGTTGCGCAGCTGATCAGTCAATATCAGCAAGTATCGGGTCCGGTGAAAGCGGCGGGCCTGTATTGACCATGTCCTTTTCGGGTCCCCGCCGATGACACGAGGATTTCAGGCTCCGGACCTGTTTCCAGTCTTGCCGGAGATGGTGCTCGCGCTGGGCGCCATGGCGCTCCTCATGGCGGGTGCTTTCAGCAAGGCCGATCGCAACCGAGGCATCGACACTGCAGCGATCATGCTGCTCATTATCACTGCCGGGCTGGTGGCATGGATACCCGGCGACAAGCTCGTCACCTTCGGCGGCAGCTTCATCGTCGATGGCTTTGCGCGCTTTCTCAAGCTCCTCGCCATTGCTGGGTCGGCGGTCGCCATTCTCATGTCTTTCACCTATTTCGGACCTACGAAGCAGCGGCGGTTTGAATATCCGATCCTCATCCTACTCTCGACGACCGGCATGATGATGCTGATTTCCGCCGCCGATCTGATTGCGCTTTATCTCGGTCTGGAGCTGATGAGCCTTGCGCTTTATGTCGTGGCTGCTTTGGATCGCGACTCCGTGCGCTCGACTGAAGCGGGACTCAAATATTTTGTGCTCGGCGCCCTGTCCTCAGGCATGCTCTTGTACGGCGCTTCGTTAGTGTACGGCTTTACCGGAGCGGTGGCCTTTGCGGATATTGCCAAGGCGGCCACGCATCCAAGCATCGGGTTAATTTTTGGCCTCGTCTTCCTGTTTGCCGGCTTCTGTTTCAAGGTATCTGCCGTTCCGTTCCATATGTGGACGCCCGACGTCTATGAGGGCGCTCCGACCCCGGTAACCGCTTTCTTCGCCGCCGCGCCCAAGGTGGCGGGCATGGCCATGTTCGTGCGCACGACGATCATGGCCTTTCCGGGCGTGCTGACACAGTGGCAGCAGATCGTCGTATTCGTTGCGATCGCCTCGATGGGCCTCGGGGCGTTTGCGGCGATCGGGCAGCGCAATTTCAAACGCCTGATGGCCTATTCATCCATCGGCCATATGGGTTTTGCCCTTGTTGGCTTGGCGGCCGGAACGCCGGAGGGCGTGCAGGGCGTGCTCATCTACATGGCGATTTACATCACCATGACCCTCGGGACCTTTGCCTGCATCCTTGCGATGCGGCGCGACGGCCTGATGGTCGAGGACATATCCGATCTTGCAGGACTTGCGCGAACCAAGCCCACAATGGCGCTGTTCCTCGGCTTGCTGCTGTTCTCGCTCGCCGGCATCCCGCCGCTCGCCGGTTTTTTCGCCAAGTTCTACGTCTTCCTCGCGGCGATCAAGGCAGGGCTTTTCACGCTTGCAGTCATTGGCGTCATAACCAGCGTGATAAGCGCCTATTACTATCTGACCATCGTGAAGATCATGTATTTCGACGAGCCGGCTCGCTCTTTCGAGGCGATGCCGTACGAATTGCGTTGGGTGCTCGGAGCGACTGGGCTGTTCAATCTCCTGTTCTTCGCCTACCCGGCGCCTCTGGTCGAAGCTGCGACTATTGCGGCGCGCTCGCTGTTTTGACTGCGTCCGCCCACTCCATGATGCTGCACGAGAGCGCCGCCGCTGCGCGGGTCAGACTCGCCGTCCATGCCGTGCTTGGCTCGACTAATGCGCACGCCTTGTCGCTTGCGCGTGGGGGAGAACGCGGGCCGCTCTGGATCACGGCAGAGCGGCAGACGCATGGTCGTGGGCGAGCTGGCCGCAGCTGGGTATCTGAGCCCGGCAATCTCTATGCAAGCCTGTTGCTCACCGCGCCTGCGCCGGCGCGGTGCTGGCCGCAGCTGTCGTTTGTCGCGGCGCTCGCGGTGCATGACGCAATCACGCAAGTTGCGCCCCCGCTCGAGCCGCGGCTCACCATCAAGTGGCCGAACGATCTCATGCTCGATGGGGCGAAGCTCGGAGGAGTTCTGATCGAGGGGGAAAGTATTGCAAACCAGCCCGTGGCGATCGGCCTTGGAGTGAACTGCGCTTCTCACCCGGTTTTTTCGGAATACGCGACAACAGATCTGGCTGCGGCCGGCCTGCGGGTGTTAGCAAGCACGGTTTTCTCCGCGCTGTCTAAGAGCATGCTCGCGCGTCTCGCGCAATGGAGGCGCGGAGAAAGCTTTTTGAGTGTGCGTTCGGACTGGCTCGAACGCGCCACGGGCGTCGGGGAGCGGATTGTGGTGCGCTTTGGCGCTGGCGTTCTGACAGGCGATTTTGAGACCTTGGACGAGGAAGGCCGCTTGTTGTTGCGGCTGCCCGATGGGCGCCTCTCCACGATTTCGACTGGAGACGTCTTCATCCTGGAGAGGGTGGCGTCCCCAGGCTCGGTTTGACTGTGGCGGCGAACTCACATTTGGCCAACGAACTCGTCTTCGCTCCCCTCGGCGGAGTGGGCGAGATCGGCATGAACCTCGCCATTTACGGCTTCGGCAACCCACGGCGTCGGCAGTGGATCGCAGTCGATCTCGGCGTTGCGTTTGCCGGGGACGATTTGCCCGGCATCGACCTGATCATGCCCGATGTTCGCTTTCTCCAAGAAGAGCGCGCGAACTTTCTCGGCCTCGTTCTGACCCATGCGCACGAGGATCATTTCGGGGCATTGCTGGACCTTTGGCCGCAGCTCAAGCTACCGGTTTATGCGACTCCCTTTACCGCGGCGCTGCTGCAGGCGAAGCGCGAGGGGGAGGCAAACGCACCGGACATTCCGCTCAATGTCCTTCCCCTGGGAAGCCGGTTCGCGCTCGGACCCTTCGACATACAGCTCGTGTCCATGTCGCATTCCATTCCCGAATCCAATGCGCTCATCATCCGCACGCCTGCTGGAGCGGTTCTGCACACCGGGGATTGGAAGATCGATCCTGATCCGGGTGTGCCGCCCGCGACCGACGAAGAGAAATTACGTGAGCTGGGGAGGGAAGGGTGCCTCGCCCTGATCGGCGATTCCACGAATGCCATCCGCGATGGTCGCTCTCCCTCCGAGGCAGATGTTGCCAAGTGCCTCGCCGCGCTCATCCGCAGCGCGCCTCGACGTGTGGCGGTGACCACCTTTGCTTCGAACGTCGCCCGCATGCGCGCGGTCGCGCAAGCTGCGACATCCTGCGATCGAGAAGTCGTTATCGTTGGCCGGGCCATGAATCGGATCGCGCAGGTTGCCCGCGAGACAGGCTACCTCGAAGGCATCAAGGAGTTTCGCTCGGTTGACGCATACGGATACTTGCCCCCTGACAAGGTAGTCGCCCTTTGCACGGGCAGTCAGGGCGAGCCGCGAGCCGCGCTTGCGCGCATTGCCAAAGACGAGCACCCCGATGTCGCATTTTCGAGCGGCGATCGCGTGATCTTTTCGGCGCGCGCTATTCCGGGAAATGAAAAAGCAGTCATGCGAGTCATCAATGGGCTCGTGACCCAAGGGGTAGAGGTTGTCACCGATCGCACCCACCTTGTTCACGCCTCTGGTCACCCGCGCACGGACGAGCTTCTCGAAATGCTTGACTGGGTGCGTCCGGCCGCTGTCATCCCGGTGCATGGCGAGCCGTTGCACATGGCGGAACATGCCGCAGTCGCACGCCGGGCAGGGGTCGCCCAGGTGCTCATGTGCCGGGACGGCGAGCTTATTCGACTTGCGCCCGGGGCGCCGGAGAAGATCGACGAGCTGCCGGCCGGCCGCTATTACAAAGACGGCGCTTTGTTGATCAGCGCTGAGGAACGCACGGTCGCAGACCGCCGGCGGCTTGGCTTCGCGGGAGTTGTTTCCATTGCCATCGCTCTGAGCGAGCGCGGCGACCTCATCGGCGACCCGGAAGTGAAACTTACCGGCATACCGGCTAGCGATCGCGAAGGGCGCAACACCAGCGAGGTGGTCTTTGATGCTGCAATGCAAGCCTTTGCGAGCCTGTCGCGAGCCCAGCGCCGCGACCCGGAACTGGTAGCGGAGGCGATACGTCGCGCCATGCGCGAATCACTCAGTTCGGCTTGGAACAAGAAGCCGATCTGTCACGTGCATGTGCTCGAAGTATAACTTCTTGACCGTATGGTGTAGAACGCGTCCTTGAAGGATTGAGGTTGTATGAGCAATTCCATGATCGGCCGTCTGAACCACGTCGCCATCGCGGTCGGCGACATCGCCAA
>JBEVJT010000240.1:0-3573 GCA_040510075.1 Xanthobacteraceae bacterium
CCGGTCACGGTGAGGCCGCGCGGATCGTCCTCCGAAAGGCCGATTTCCTTGCACGCGATTTCGACCGCGGAGGGGAAGCAGGAATAAATGTCGAAAATCCCGATCTCGTCCAGCGATTTTCCGGCCATTTCGAGCGCGCGTCGCACGCCCCTGCGCATCGCGGGTGAGTGGCCGAGCTTCTCGCGCTCCGAGACGTACCAGTGATCGTTGCCGTCTGCGCAGCCATGGAGAAAAACCCACTTCTCTTCCGGTATCCCGAGCTCGCGCGCCGTCCCGACCGAAGTGATCACGATCGCCGCGGCCTGATCAATATAGGCGTTGGCGTTCATGAGACGCGGATAGGGAAACCCCACCCATCGGTTTTCGGCATCGATCGTGGCGAGACGCTCCGCCGAATAGTTTTCGCGACGCGTAGCGAGAGGATTTTCTGCGGCCACGGCGGCGAACCGGGCGAACAGGCGCCCCATCGCCTGCAGATGTTCCGGCACGCTGCGCTTGCGATCGCCGCGAATCGCGTTTTCGATCAGCGGATACATGGCGATCGCCATGCGCATGCCATAAAGCTCTTCGTGATCGCTCCATCCGCGGCGCTCGTCGCCGAAAAATTCCGGCTCTCCGCCAGGATCTTCGTCCCAGGATACATCGATGCCCGCGCGCTCGCCGTGAAATTGCGTGCGCAGAGCTTCGCCGCCGACGATCAGCGCCGCTCGCATCGCGCCGCGCGCGATCTCTTCCGCGAACAGGTTCACCAGATACTGCGGCATGTTGCCGCCGCCCGACGTGTAGATGTGTCGCGTTGGATAGATGCCGAGCCGCTGCGAGATGGATCGCGGCGGATTGCTGGACGCGCCGAGCTTGGTGCGAAAGCGCGGCGACGTGTCGGAGAACAGTCGCAGCATGGCCACGGTGTCGATCGCGCCCGCAAGACCCGAAGCGCCCGCATCCTCGAGCGCGAGCCGTGCGGCTTGGGCGATGAGATCGAACGGAGAGCGGCCGACTTCGATCGGGGTCGTCGCATCCGTAACGTCGCCGCAGCCGACAAGGACGGGCAATCGATCGTCAGCAGGCCTGTGCACCTTTGATCTCTCCTGTCCCGACTTGCGGTCGCGAGCGACGGCAATGCTCAGCTTTCAATCCCGAGCTCCCGGTTGACCTCCTCCGTATTCTCTCCAAGCAGCGGGGCGTGCCGCAGTTCGGAATATTCAAAGGAGGAGAAGCGCACCGGAGGCGCCACTTCGACATAACCCCCTTCTATCGGGTGCTCGCGCTTGCGGAACAAGCCGGTCGCGTTGAGATGCGGGTCGTCGAGAACCTCGCCAATCTCGTTGGCGTGCATGGCCGGAACGTGCGCTTCTTTGAGAATTCGCAGCCACTCGTCAGTGGTCCGCTCGGGTAAAATCTGTTCCGCCACCTCGTACATTTGCGTCATGTTCGCGCGCCGGGTGACCTTGTCCTTGAAGCGCTCCTCCTCCAGCACCTCCGGATGCCCCGTCGCGTGGAAAAAGCGCACCCAGCGGTCATCCGCATAAGGCGCGATCGAGATGTAACCGTCCTTCGTACGCATAGGCTGGCGCACCGGGTCGAGTTGACGAGGATAGCCCCAGCGCCCCGTCGGCGGCACGAATGTGGCGTCGCACAGATGTTCGAGCATGTTAAAGCTGGTGATCGACTCAAACATCGGGACCTCGACATGCTGTCCCTGGCCGTCGCGCATACGCATGATCAGCGCAGCCAAAGTGGCATAAACCGCATGCAGGCCCGAGACCTTGTCCGCGAACAGCATCGGTAGATAGCGCGGCCGCGGGTTGCCATCGACGCGCGGCAGCAGCGACACGGCCCCGGAAGCCGCCTGGATAATGTCGTCATAGGCCTGCAGGCCGGCATAGGGGCCTTCCAGCGCGAACCCCGTGCAGTGAACATAGACGATATCCGGCCTGATCTTGCGTACCTGCTCGTATCCCAACCCGAGCCGGTCGATAGCGGCGGGGCGGATATTGTGGATCAGCACGTCGCTGGTCTCGATCAGGCGGCGCATGGCCTTGCGGCCCTTCTCCGTCTTCATGTCCCAGATGACGGATCGTTTGCCGCGATTGAGGCGCAGGTGAACCGGCCCCATACCGGGCGTCTTGGCGGGCGTGCCGATCATGCGTGCGGTGTCGCCCTCGGCCGGCTCGATCTTGATCACGTCCGCGCCCAGATCGGCCAGGATTTGCGTGCAATAGGGACCGAAAACGACCGTGGCCAAATCGGCGATGCGAATCCCGGCGAGCGGGCCTTTGCCCATGCGAGCCTCCTGTTCCTACTTTCCAGGTATCAGTCGGGTGCTGGGCCCGATGAGCAGCCACATTTCTTCTCTCCTGGTTAGTTCGCTCATACCTATAGCACTCTGCTGCAAAAGCTGTGGGAAATTCGGGTTGGAGTCAGAGTCGGCTGGCCACTGCCCCGACGCACAGATCTCACGACGCCAACCAGCCGCGATCGGCTGTCACGGGTTGCGGGGCCGCTCTCCTGCGAACATGCTGACCTTATTGGCACAGAGCATGCCGACCCGGTCGCTCGTCGTTTCCGACGATTATCAGACCGTTCTGAATCATTTAATGAGCGACCTGCATGGCCCCGCGCCACCAGAAAGGAGGCTCAAACCCATGCCCTTGTCTATTGCTGTGGTCGCGGCTTCCATTGGGTTCGGCAGCGTGATTTGGCCGGCGCAGGCCGACATCGCCAAGCCGGTGACGATCGCCGTTCTGAACGACAAGACTTCCGTATTTTCCGATGCGGGCGGGGTCGGCAGCGTCGTCGCCGCCCAGCTCGCCATCGACAATGCCGGCGGCAAGGTGCGCGACCAGCCGATCATCCTGCAGGGACCACCAGAATAAGACGGACGTGGGCGTGACGATCGCGCGCAATTTCTACGACCAGCAGGGCGGAGATGCCCTCTTCGACATCGGTCATTCGGCCATTTCGCGCGGACTGCGTTCCGAGGAACCAGGTCGGGCGGCTTAGCGGGTAATCGAGCATCATCTTGGCTGAGATAGACCATGATGAATCCCGGAAATTCGCGCGATTTAATATAGCGATGAAGCCGGCCGTAAGCGCTATCCTGCGCTTTGCGGGTGATCGAAAGTAACCGTCATCGAAAGGATCAGCCGTTGCTGAGCACTCAACCAATAGACGTCCGCCTTGCCCTCGGGTGACCATTGGCGATCCAGAGGTGGCACGTTTGCGAATTGCCTCTTCCAGGTTTGGCAGGAAATTCTGACGACGTCCCTTGAAGGCTCAAGCGAAACCCCAGCTACGGCACAGATGGATTCGGTATCGGCCACGGCCAAGCCCATTAAAAGGGCGAAGGTCGCCCGATCCGGAAAAAGCAAATCTCGCGCTGCATAGTTTCTCCATGCTCAGGTGGGCGGGCAGCTGCCAAGGCCGCCGGGAATAGGCGAGGGAAAAATTCTCTATAATAGGAAATGCGTCACTATCCGTCACTGGCGTCACTGGTGATGGCGCGCGTTTGAGCGCGCGCCCATGCATCTAGTGGCCCGTTTCTAAACGTTCGCACCACTGTTAGAATCAAAG
>JBEVJT010000241.1:0-16300 GCA_040510075.1 Xanthobacteraceae bacterium
GCATCATCCCGATCTTGCGCCGGGCACTGCTCACTGGCGCACCGATATCGCTCATGGCCAGTCTCTCATGCGTGCCTTGCGCGGCCGGCTCTCGGGACTGTGCCAGCCGAATTATGTGCTGGATATTCCGGGCGGTCACGGCAAGTCGCCTATTGGACCGACCTACATTGCATCCATCGGCGAATGGAACGGAACGGCCCGGTATGAAATCGAAGACTACAATGGCAAGCGCCACCTCTACCCGCTACGACCGGGCTCATCCTCGCCTACAAATGGGGTACAGGGCCGCCAGGTCGCCCGTCGGCGGCGCGGACCGGCTTGATGACCGTCCGTCAGCGGCACCAGGTCTCGCACGTGCTGCGGCGATGGAAATTGTAAAACACCGCAGTCACGCAGCGGCCGTGCCAATCGCCTTGCACCAGCGCGATCCGCTCGCCCGCGGCCCAGCTCAGGCAGCTCGCCGAAATCCCGGTGAAGCGCGCGCCATTGATGATGAAATTGCCGCTCCACGGCGGCTGCACGACTTCCACGACATGGCGCTCCGGCGGCAGATGAAAACCGCGGTAGACGCGGTAACGGGGGTAGATCATGCCGTCAGCCAGCACCGTTTGGCCCATTACCAGAAGGGCTAACAGGATGGCCGGCAGACGCAACATGGTCGGGCTCACCTTTCCAGGATGGAAACGCTAGAGGCGATCTACCGCGCTGCCAAGCCGGCGAAACCCAATCGGCAGGCGAGTGTTGCGGAATTGCACCTCGTGGCCCGCGCGGCGTGCGCCGACGAGCCCGGCTCAGGCGAGTGCCCGGCGCGCGCACTAAAATGTTGCCGCGCTGGGCGCTCGCTTCGCTCGCCCTCGCGGCGCGTTAATCATGTTTCGCGGTTTTCATTGACCGCGAAAAAAGTCGCGGGGTTCATGGCGCATGACGAGAGGCGCGCCATGCGTTGCTTGATGTGTCACGCTGAAATGATTCTGATCAAAGTGGTGGCCGAGGAGACGGCTGGAGTGACCGGCTTCGAGCGCCGCACCTTTCAGTGTTCCAATTGCGGTGATGTCGAACAGCGTCTCACCTTCAGCAGCAGGGCCATCGGGGAGCGCGCCGCGGATGTGCCCCCGCATCATGCGCCACCGGTATCGCCGTCGAATGCCGCCGAGCAGCCGGAAGACATCGACAGCCCCGGCTTATGGGAGCGCACGCTGGCAAAGCTGCGCGGTCGGACGGAGGATTGAATAATTGGCGCGCCCTACGGGAATCGAACCCGTGTTTCCGCCGTGAAAGGGCGGCGTCCTAGACCGCTAGACGAAGGGCGCGTGCGAGGGAGCGTGATATAGAGACGTTCCCGGTGAGCGGCAATCGCTCACCACTTGCCGGTATTGGGCATCGAAACCCACGGCTCGCGCGGCGGCAGCGGATCGCCCTTCTGCAACAGCTCGATGGAATGCTTGTCGGGCGAGCGCACGAAGGCCATCGTTCCGTCGCGCGGCGGCCGATTGATGGTGACGCCTCCCCGCATCAGCTTCTCGCAGGTGGCGTAAATGTCGTCGACTTCATAGGCGAGATGCCCGAAATAGCGCGCCTCGCCATAATCCTCGCTGTCCCAGTTGTACGTCAGCTCGACAAGGGGTGCCTCGCGGCCGCTCTTCTTCTTGCTCGTCTCGACCAGTACCTCATCCGCGGCTGCAGCCAGGAAGACGAGCGTATAGCGGTTCTTCTCGTCCACGCGGCGGCGAGCCTCCTTCAGCCCGAGCTGGTTGCAGTAGAAGTCGAGCGCCTGGTCCAGGTTGCGTACGCGGAGCATCGTGTGCAGATATCGCATGGTGTGACCTCGTTGCATCGCCTGCCGGAAAAAAGCGCAAGGAGAACCATACATGATCGCGAGCGATCTGGAGAGTGCCGTTGCTGCTCTGGAGAAGCTCATCTCGGATGCGCGAACCATCGCGCCGTTCACGGGTGCCGGAATTTCCACGGAGTGTGGCATTCCCGACTTCCGCTCTCCCGGCGGGCTATGGGCGAAGAACAAACCGATTCCTTTCGATGAGTTTGTTTCGAGCCAGGAGATGCGCAACGAGGCGTGGCGCCGCCGCTTCGCCATGGACGCGCAGTTTTCGAACGTGCGGCCGGGACGCGGGCATCTGGCGCTGGCTACTCTTTATCGCGCAGGCAAAGCGCAGGCCGTCATTACACAGAACATCGACAACCTTCATCAAGTCTCGGGAATTCCGGGGGAACACGTCGTCGAGCTGCACGGCAATAACAGCTACGCGTCCTGCCTCGATTGCGGGATGCGCTATGAATTGGAATGGGTCCGCCGGCATTTTTTCGCCTCCAGTGAGCGCGCACCCGATTGCGCAGACTGCGGCGGTCCCATAAAGACGGCGACGATTTCGTTTGGACAAGCGATGCCGGAACACGCGCTGCGCCGCGCCGAAGAATTGACTCTTGACTGTGATCTTTTTCTCGCAATCGGCTCCTCGCTCGTGGTTTGGCCGGCCGCAGGATTCCCGGTGTTAGCGAAAAGAAACGGCGCTTGCCTAGTGATCATCAATCGCGAAGCGACCGATTTCGATAATATTGCCGATCTGGTTGTGCGCGACGATATCGGAGCGGTGCTTGCTCCCTTGATCCGCCATTGAACGGTCAACCGGCGAAAGATGTACACAGGCATTCACCTGTTTGCGGCCTCCGAATGCATTTTAATCTTTTCCGTTCGTTTGCGGATGATATCTTGTATCTGAAATGATTCGAGGCGCGCACAGTCATGCGCGGGGGCAAGCGGCGGTTGGGGCGTCATGACTTCGGATGAAATGGGACCCAAGGGGTCGGGCAGCGGCGTGGGGATCGGCCGCGGCGCGGGTACGGAAATCGGTGAGGAGAGCGCGAGCATCATCGAGCTCTCCGGCACCATCAAGTGGTTCGACGTGTCCAAAGGGTACGGCTTTATTGTTCCCGACAACGGGATGCCCGACGTCCTGCTGCACGTCACTTGCCTGCGCCGCGACGGCTTCCAGGTCGCCTATGAAGGCGCACGGATTGTGGCGGAGGTCCTGCAACGCCCGCGCGGACTCCAGGTCTTCCGTATCATCTCCATGGATGAATCGACGGCGATCCATCCTGCGCAAATGCCGCCGCCGCGGACGCACGTCACGGTGACGCCGACCAGCGGCCTCGAGCGGGCGCAGGTGAAGTGGTTCAATCGGCTGCGCGGATTTGGCTTTCTCACGCGGGGCGAGGGAACCCCGGACATTTTCGTGCACATGGAGACGTTGCGCCGGTACGGCATGGCCGAGCTCCGTCCGGGTCAATTCGTGCTCGTGCGCTACGGCACCGGGCCCAAAGGACTGATGGCAGCCGAGGTACGGCCGGAAGGCGCACCTTCGGGTCCGGCGTCCCACTAGGACTGCCTTTCTCCCATCGCTCTCCGTTTTGCCGCCTCGGGCGGCGGTTGCTATTCATGCGGTATGGTCGACCGCTTGCATCCCGCCTGCCTTGCCGGCCTTCTTGCGTTCGTCCTCCTCGTCGGCTGCACGCATCTTCAGGCAGCCGGTCTTCAGCCGCTCGAGATTGCGGGCAAGAACGGCGTTCATGTGTTCGCTGTCGAGCTGGCACTCACGCCCGAGGAGCAAGCGAAGGGACTCATGTTCCGGCGCGAGCTGCCGGAAGGGCAGGGCATGCTCTTCGATTTCGGGGACGACGGCATTCGTGAATTCTGGATGAAGAACACCTACATTCCGCTCGATATGATTTTTATTCGTGCGGATGGCCGGATCGCCAAGATCGCCGAAAACACGGTTCCGCTTTCGGAAGCGCGGGTTTCCTCGGATCGGCCGGTGCGCGGCGTGCTCGAAGTCATTGCCGGGACCACGCGCAAGCTGGGCATCATGGCCGGTGATCGCGTTTCGCATCCGATTTTCAGAAAACCCTGAGCCGGGGGCGCGCCTGTCGCTCGCCTTGCTGGTCAAAACCGTAGCGTGTATCGAAGGCCTGAATTCGGGGTATAGCGCAGCCTGGTAGCGCGGGAGTTTTGGGTACTCCAGGTCGCAGGTTCAAATCCTGCTGCCCCGACCATTTTGTGGACGCTCGGAAAGCATGACTGCACGCATCTACAAGCCGGCGAAAACGGCAATGCAATCGGGCAACGCTCGCACGAAAGAATGGGTGCTCGAATTCGAACCAGCGACGGCGCCCGAGGTCGAGCCGCTGATGGGATGGACCGCATCCGGCGACATGCTCCAGGAAGTGCGGTTGCAATTCGACACGCTCGAACAGGCGATCGCATATTGCGAGCGCCATGGGATCACCTACGAGGCCTTCTCGCCAAAACCCGCTCCGGCTCCTGTCATTTCGTATGCCGACAATTTTTCACCGACGCGACGCGAACCGTGGACGCATTAGATCGGCCACGGCCGGTGCTGCAGTCTGTCACTGCGATCGGGGCGGCTCCAGCATGGCGTAGATGTCGCCGGAATTCGCGCTCAGCGGCAGCCTCGAAGCCCAGCGGGCAATCTCTTCAGCGTTCAGCCATTCGGAATGCACAAGGGCCTGCTGCTCGCCGAGAGCTGCGTTGAATGTTGCATAGCCCAGAGTTGCGCAGCGCCAGATACAAGCGGCGGTTACGTCGGGTTGTATGGTGGTGAATTCAAATGAAAGCGCGCGTGGTGGGCATGACAATGCGGAAAGTGCTTCTGCCTCCAATCCCTCGATATCGAGCTTTATGAATGCCGGACTTCCATGACGGGCGATCAGCGCATCGAGCGTGGTCGCCTCCACCGCGATACTCCTTGTCCATCGTTCTCCCTTCCAGGCCGGCGCGCCGGCGGCCGCCGCCACGAAGGCAGTCGACGCCGTGGAGACTGTCGGGTTATGCAGATTGAGCTTGAGCTCGACCGCCCCCATACCGGCAGCGACCGCGAAGGGTTCGATCATCACTGCGCGGTCGCGGCCGTAAAGGAGCTTGAGAGTCCGCTTCAAGCCGGGTTGGGGCTCGACTGCAACAACGCGTGCGCCGAGACGGCGGAAGCATGCCACGTGATCACCCACGTGGGCTCCCACGTCAAAGACGAGGTCACCGGGGCGGATGAACATGCCGTACAGCCGGTCCATGGCGTCGCGGCGCTCGATGCTTCCGTAATAGATGCGGAGCGATCGGGCGATGCCGCGCAGGCTGCGTAGAGTGTCCAGAATTGATCCCGCTGCTGATTGTGTTTGCGCATTACGGTTTGTTGCTTCCCTGCAAGCCTGTGACAGTTCGATTGCAGGCAGCTTGAGTACAATGAGCTCCGACGGTGGATTACTTTCTTCCGGCAATCGGCAAAGGCCCACAGCGATCATCGCGCGGCCGAGCGCAGGAGAAGCCGTTGCGACCGCCAACGGGATTGAGAGCAGCGGGCCCGCGGCAATGAACAAGGCAAACGGAATCCCGGCGGGCGCAGTCAACGCAAGCAGCAGGACGGGGATGAGGCCAATCAAAGTGTGAGGCCAGAATTGCCGAACGGCCACTCTCCATGGCACTCGATGATCTTCGCGCAATTGCGCCTTCCATTCGAGGGTGCGGCCGAGCAGCAGACGGACGAAGAACAGCGTGTGGCTCGCCCACATTATCGGCGCGAGCAGCAGTACGAAGACGGCACTGGTGAAAAAACCTGCGATGAAGCGTCCGACGCCGCCGAATGCGCGCCGCATGGACGGACGAGTGAGCACGTCTGCCATGGTGGCAAGGTTGGGCGCAAACCAGAGCGCCAGCACGAGGATCAAGAGCACGAGCCCCAGGTCGGAACGCACGAATGCATCCGCCGTGATTGCGGCAGCGACCGAGCCCAGAAATAACAGTCCGATCCATGCCGGCGAGCCGAGAAACATGAGAAGTGCAAACGCGAGCTGATAACGCGAGATGGGCGCCAGCCCGGGTACCGTCACGAAATGCCAGTACTGATTGTTACCCTGGCACCAGCGCAGATCACGGCGAACGAATTCGGCAAGTGTCGGCGGGTTCTGCTCGAAGCTTGATCCTTCCTCGGTCAGGATGCGCACTTCATAGCCGGCCTTTCGCATCAGCACGGCCTCGATCTGGTCGTGACTGAGCACGTGCCCTTTCACCAGAGCCCCCGCAGCGAGCACGGGCAGCTGGCAAGACGCCATGAAAGGGGCGATGCGCACGATGGCATTGTGTCCCCAGTACGGCCCGCAATCGGCCTGCCACCACGCGCTGCCGATCGTGTAGGAGCGCATCGCAAGTCGCATGCCGAACTGAAACATGCGGCCGAATGGGCTCGCCGTCGGCATGCCGATGACCAGCGTCTGCAGGATGCCGAGTTGCGGATCCATTTGCATCATGCGCACCAGCTTGCGCAGGAGGCGGACACTCATCACGCTGTCCGCGTCAAGAATGACGGCGAAGTCATGCAGACTGCCCCAGCGCTCGCAGAAATCCCGGATGTTGCCGGCCTTGTATCCGGTATTGTGGATGCGACGGCGATACGTCAGGGGGATGCGGTCGTGCCATGCAGCCTTCAGCGCACCGAACTGCTTCTCCTCGGCTGCGGCGATATCGGGGTTATCGGTATCGCTCAGCACGTAGAAGTGAAACCGGTGGTCATCCCCCGCTGCCGCAAGCCCCGCCATGATGGTTTCGGCGGCAATGGCTGCTCGCGCGGGAGGCTCGTTGCGGATACATAAAAGAATGGCGGTGGAAGTCGTGATCGGCTCGTTGCCAGAAACCCGCCGTGCCGCGGGTAGGACGGCGCCGGCCGGATCGCGCCCGAACCGCATGAGCGCAAAGCCGATGACCGCATTCCAGAATCCGATGACGTACCAGGGCAGGGTAACGGCGAAGAGGGCGATCAAAATGATATCGAGCAGCCCTCGCGGCGAAAGGGCCAGGACCGCCAGCCAAAGCAAGCCGCCGATGGTGAGGGCGACGCAAACAAAAAAAACGAGGCGGCGCCAAAAAATGGGAGAACGGGAAATCACTGCGTTATCGTAACCGGAGCGATCTGATGAACGCCCGCTTTAACCGCGAGTTTCGGCAATTTGACGACAAGAGCGAGCTTCCGGCGCAGCGATTGGAAATCGTAAGCTGAGGAATCTGATCAGCGGGACCGAAGCGGAAGTGCAGAAGAATAAAGGAGCCGTCAAGGCCAAAGCGCTGTGGTATGTCGCTCCTAAACGCGCCGAGCTTCGGGAAGAGCTGGTCCCGCCGCCGGGGCCGGAGGAACTGCAGGTACGCGCATTGTTTGGTGCGGTCAGCCGAGGCACCGAGCGGCTCGTTCATGCCGGCCGGGTTCCCGCAACCGAATACCAGCGTATGCGTGCTCCCCGCATGGGCGGCGACTTTCCGTTCCCGGTGAAATACGGCTATGCCACCATCGGAATTGTCGAGATCGGGCCCGCTGAATTGCGCGGGCGTGTCGTGTTCACGCTGCATCCGCATCAGGATGTTTTCAACATTCCGGTGCGACAGGCGCACCCAGTCCCCGAGGGTGTTCCTCCCCAGCGCGCCGTGCTTGCAGCAAATATGGAAACGGCGCTCAACGCATTCTGGGACGGGCTGCCCGCGGCAGGCGACCGCATCGCGATCGTCGGGGGAGGGCTTGTGGGCATGCTGACGGCCTATTTATGCGCGCCCCTTCCGGGGGCCGAGGTCACTGTGATTGACGTTGTGCCCTCCCGCCGAGAGCTTGCGCGCGGCATCGGTGCGCGCTTTGCCTCGACGGCGGTTGATCTCGCCGATTGCGATCTCGTCGTGCACGCCAGTGGAACGGCGGCAGGCCTCGCAGCGGCGCTGCGCATGGCCGGAGACGAGGCGACCATCGTGGAGCTGAGCTGGTACGGCGCGGGCGAGATCGCCGTCGCGCTCGGTGAGGGGTTCCACAGCCGGCGCCTGCGCCTCGTGGCGAGTCAGGTCGGCGTGGTGGCGCCATCGCATCGCGCGCGCTGGTCCTCGGCGCGCCGGCTTGCGGCAGCCCTCGCATTGCTGCGCGATCCTGCGCTCGACGCTCTTATTGGCCGCCCGGTAGAATTTGCAGAACTGCCTTCGCAACTCGACAACATCTTTTCGACGCAATCGGAGGCGGTATGCCCGCTGATCCGATACCTGCAAGCTTGAATATTTTCTTGAAGGAGGGGCTCAAGGTTGTACGCAGTGGAAGTTACGGAGCAGATCATGGTCGCGCATTCATTTCGTGGCGAGATTTTTGGTCCGGCCCAGGAAGTGCACGGGGCGACCCTTGTCGTTCGGGTAGCGTTTTTGTCCGAAAAGCTCGATGAGCACGGGATCGTTGTCGATATCGCGGCGGCCCACGACATCCTGCGACAGGTCCTGGCCCAGCTGAATTACCGCAACCTCGACGAGCTGCCGCAGTTCAAAGGCGTGAACACCACGACCGAGTTTCTCGCCAAGCACGTGTTCGATGGTATGGCCGCAGTCGCCCGTGACGGAAAGCTCGGCCGGCACGGACGTGAACTTCACGCGCTTCGGGTGACCATTGCCGAATCACCATTGGCTCGCGCCCGCTATGAGGCAGCCCTTTGGTAAAGGCACTGGCCTTTGCCGTGCCGGGAGAGCTTACGATTCCGACGGGCGGCTACGGATATGCGCGGCGCATAATTACCGAGCTTGACGCGCTTGGCTGGGAAACACAGGTGATCAATCTCGGAAGCGAATTCCCTTGGCCAAGCGCCCATACGCGTAGGCTTGCTGCCGCCACGCTGCGAGCGGTGCGCAATGATGTGCCGCTCGTCGTCGATGGCTTGGCTTACGGCGCCCTGCCCGAAGTTGCGCAGAGGCTTGGACAAACGCATCGCGTCGTCGTGCTTGTGCATCATCCGCTTGCCCTAGAGACCGGATTGCGGGCCGATCAGTCCGCAGCGTTGCAGGCAAGTGAACAAAGCGCTCTGGCATCCGCACGGCACATCATCGTCTCGAGCGGTACGACCAAGCGGCTCCTCGTTTCCAATTTCAACGTACCGCCTGAACGCGTGAGCATCGTTTCGCCGGGTACCGACATGAGCCCGCCCCACATCCGCAGACAGGATAAACAGGTTCGTCTCCTCGCTGTCGGCTCAGTGGTGCCGCGCAAGGGCTACGATGTTCTTATTCGCGCCCTTGCGCGCCTGCTTGATCTGTCGTGGGAGCTTGCGATTGCCGGCGACTGCACGCGCAGCCCGGAGACGACGCGGCAACTGCAACGCGAGATGCATCGGCTCAAGCTTGAAGATCGAATTGTTTTGCGGGGAGCGCTCGGCACCCGCGAGATTGCGGCGCTTTATGACGGATCTGACATATTCGTGTTGCCATCGCGCTACGAAGGCTATGGCATGGCCTACGCGGAAGCGCTCGCGCATGGATTGCCTGTTATCGGTACGGTTGCGGGCGCTGTGCCCGAGACGGTGCCGGCGCAGGCCGGAATCCTGGTGCCCGTAAATGATGTCGATGCGCTCACTTGCGCCCTTCGCCGCATGATCGAGGATCCGGTCGAGCGGGAGAGGTTCGCGGCAGGGGCGCGCGCCAGCAGATTTCCATCATGGCGAGAGCAAGGAAAGCGCTTTAGCGAGGTGCTGGAATCGCGGGCATGAGCCAGTTTTCGGCCGAGTGGCTCGGCTTGCGAGAATCCCATGACATCGCGTCGCGTAATCCAGCCGTGCTCGCAGCCGTAAAAAGCGCGTTTCGCGATCAGGTCGCAATTTCTGTCCTGGATCTTGCTTCCGGCACCGGTTCGACTCTGCGCGCGTTGCACGCCTGTCTTCCACCTCGCCAGGAATGGACGCTGGTCGATAATGACCGGGCGCACCTTACGCAGGCGGCGAGCTTGGCCGCTTCTTTTCAGGCGAAGGTGATCACGAAAACCCTGGATCTGGTTCATGGAATCGAGCCCGCGTTTGCGGGCTCATTCCATCTCGTCACCGTGTCGGCTTTGCTTGACCTGGTGTCCTCGGCCTGGCTCGACCGGCTGATGGTTTTGGTCTCCGCCCGCCAGCTGCCGATTTATGCGGCGCTGACCTACGACGGGCGCGCCGTCGTGGAGCCGGTTGATCCGTTGGACGTGGAAATTCTTGCCAGCTTCAATGCGCACCAGCGCAGCAACAAAGGGTTTGGGCCCGCACTTGGGCCGGCGGCCGCTTCCGAATTTGCCGCCTCCCTTTCCCGGCACGGCTATGTCAGCGTACAGGGCCGGTCCGATTGGATACTGGGGACGAACGATCGTGCGATCCAAGAGGCCGTGTTCCTGACGTGGGCGGCAGCGGCCGAGGGGCCCTTAACGACTGCCGCAGCGCCGGAATGGCTCGCTCGCCGCCGTGCTCATATCGTGGAAGGCCGTTCAACGTTGTGCGTTGGTCATATGGATAGTTTCGCATATCCAATGGGTATGCGCTGAGCGCTTAAATCGCAATCGAGCAGGATATCCGAACCCAAAACGTGAGCGCGGAACGCGACGCGCAGCGCGTCGGTGATTGTCTGCGGGGCCGGCAGCGAAAAGCTCGATCGTCCCGCCCCAAGAATCATGGGTGCGACGAGCACGTGCAAGCGATCGAGGCAGCGTGCAGTGAGAAAGCGGGAGAGCGTGTCGGCACCTCCTTCGACCAGGATGCGGCGCAAGCCGCGCTCTGCCAGCGCGCCGAGTATCGCCGCGGGAGCAATCCGGCCATTTTGAAAGGGAAGCGCCACCGTCTCGACACCAGCGCGAAGAGCATTTCTGTTGCTCGCGCCGGTGATCACAATCCTGCGTACGCAATCTCCGGCAAGCGCGCGTGCACCCGCAGGGAGGCGACCCTGCGGATCGATGATCACGCGCGCGGGACTGGGTCCCTCTACCCGTCGGACCGTGAGCTGCGGATCATCGGCAATAGCTGTGCCGACCCCGATCACGACCGCATCGACAACGGCGCGCAGGCGATGGAGATGATCGAGCCCGGCCTCGCCGTTGATGTAGTGCGACTGTCCGCTGGGCGTGGCGATGCGGGCATCAATTGACTGGCCACACTGCCCCACCACCATGAGATCGTCGACCGACCCTCGTCGCAGTGGACCAAAAATGTCCGCCCAAGGCTGTGGCAGTGTGGCATCGTGATGCCAAAATGCCTTGAGTATGACTGCCCATTCATTTTCGCCGGCGCTGGCGCTCTTGCGAGTTTCTCCCATTGAGTCCCGTGAATCGGCGAGAATGTTCCGTTATGCTAATAGCCATTCGCGAATGGAATAAAGTCCGGTCTGCCGCATTCTCTTAACGATGGAACCGATATTATATATCGGGGATTGAGCAAAAAGGTCATTTCGGTGCCGATGATGAGCAGCGTTTCTCAAAGCGATTTCTTCGGCGATTTCCCTCAGGTGGAGGTTGAGCGGGCTCTGGCCGAGTTCAGGGCGGGCCGCCCCGTTTCGATCAGAGCCGGCGGCGAAACGGCCATGGCTCTGCCCATTGACGGCATGACCGGTGCGAAGCTTGCCGCCTTTCGTCAACTTTGCGCGCCGCAGGTCCCGCATCTCGTTGTGACAGGCCGCCGTGCACGCGCACTTGGAATTGACTGCACGGGACCTGCCGGATTGGTGATCGGGGAGGTGCTCGACGCGGCTTCAATCTTTGTTTTGGCTGCTGAGAATAAGACGAACCGCCGCGTCCATCAGGTGCCGCCCGCCCCTGGTGCTGATGCGGCGATTGAATTGGCCAAGCTTGCTCACCGCTTGCCGGCCCTGCTCATGATATCGAAGGCTGCCGGGCACGATCTGCCTATAGTGAGCGTGGCAGTAGAAGCCATTTTCCACTTCCGCCGAGCAGTTACCGAATCGCTCGCTATTGCAGCGGAAGCGACCGTGCCTCTCAGCGCCGGATTCTCCGCGCGGTTTGTCGTCTTCCGGGAAGCGAGCGGAGGTTCTCCGGTCGCGGTGGTCGTGGGCAGGCCGGACTTGACAAGGCCGGTTGCGGTGCGGCTGCATTCCGCCTGCCTCACTGGAGATGTGTTCGGATCGCGCCGCTGCGATTGCGGCGATCAGCTGCGGCTCGCACTGTCCCAGTTGCAGCACCACGGCGGCGGAATAATCCTCTATCTCGAGCAGGAAGGACGCGGGTTGGGGCTCGCCAACAAGATGCGCACTTATCAGTTGCAGGAGGCGGGGCTCGACACTGTAGACGCCAATACCGTGCTGGGCTTCGATGACGATGAGCGCGACTATGGGGTTGCAGTGCGCATGCTGCAGGCGCTGGGCTGCACCCGCGTGCGGCTGTTGACAAATAATCCTGCCAAGCTCGAAGGCCTGGCTCGCGCCGGCATCGACATTTTCGGACGGCTCCCCCTGCAAGGACCAGTGAATGCGGACAATCAGCGCTATCTTAAAGCCAAGGCCACGCGCGCAGGCCATCAGCTTGAGCACGTGCTGCGCGCGGTCACCAAAGATCCGGGCGAGAGCTGATTGCGCAAGTATCGGTCGGGGTGCCGCTACCTGGGCCGAGGAGGCACGCTGACGTGCAATTGGCGAGCCGTTGTCTCGGAGAGCTTGCCTTTCCGGAAGTTTCGCGCCGGCTGAAAGAGACGTCAATTCTCTGCCTGCCGCTCGGCGCGATCGAGCAGCATGGACCGCATCTTCCTCTCAATACCGACATCGCCATTGCAGAAGGTCTTTGCCAGCGCATTGTTGCGCGCTGGGGTGACGAGTTCGACCTCTGGCTGCTGCCGACGATATCGCTTGGGATGTCGCGCGAACACGATTGGGCTCCCGGTACCCTTTCGTTGAGCATCGATGCGTTCGTGAAGCTGCTCAAGGAGATCGCTCGCGAGCTGGTCCGGGCGCTTCCCGCGCGCAATCTCCTGATCATGAACGGACACGGTGGCAATCGGGGAGCGCTGGAAAACCTGCTGCACGAGCTGCAGAGCGAATTTGCGCTCAATTGCTGTGCCGTACACCCGTTTGACCTTGCCTGCCGTGAGCTGAATTTACCGGCGGGGGACGTGCATGCCGGGCTTGCCGAGACTTCCGTGATGCTGGTGCTGGCACCGCATCTGGTCCGCCAGGAGCGGCTCGAATCCGCGGTGCAGCTGCCGGATCAGACGGCAACGCTGATTTTCGACCGCGCGGTGAGCTTTCCCTGGCGCAGCAATGATCCGCGGCTTGCCCGAAGCGGGGTGATAGGCGATGCATGCCCGGCGTCGGTTCAGCTGGGGCAGGCGATCATTGACGAGGTGGTCAGGCACGTCGAGCCAGTTCTGCTGCGTATTCTGCAGAACCAAAAGACTATTCGTGGATCTCAGACGTCGGTCTGACCGGCGGCAGCAGCGTTTGGTGGTCGCGCATGACGATCACCAATGGGACCAGGGCCGCAAGAGTGCTCAATACTGTCCAGTAGGCGTAACGAAAGTCGGCCGCCACGCCGAGCAGCGCGAAGCTCAGAATGTACAGAACGGCGCAGGAGGCGAGTGCCAGGCTGAAACCGCCTGCAGGCTTTGCTCGCCGCGGAAAAGACAAGACGCAAATCGCGGCCGCGGCGAGAAGCCATGCGGCCGGCCGGAACAAGAGCGTGGGCTGCAGCGCGTTGTGCAGCCTGAGCACGGGCGTGAAATAAGGGCTCCCGCCATAAGCGGAGTCGGGCTCGTCCCAATCCCACACGGGCAGCGCCACGTTCGAGCGCAGGAGAAACTGACGCATGAAAGCGGCTCGGTGGGCGAGATAGGCGAGGGGATGAGCCGCAATTGCATGCCACCAGGCGGCAAGCAGGCGCGGACTGCCGAACAGCCGGTCGGCATGATCCTCGAGCCGCTGCATAACGAATGGGCACGGCTCAAGGTGCCAATAGGTGTCCCAATGCGCAGGATCGTAACACCGCGTTGTGAGCAGCGCGTTTTGCTCGGGCGACCACGACACCGGAAACTGATTTTCGCCGGTGAAATGGGTGATGCCGCCGAGATCGAAAACGAGGATGGAGTGGAGCGGGTATTGCCGCTCCGCGCCGAGTAGGGCGTAATACACGATGGGCACAAGGGCGACGAAGAACGCCGCAAGCGGCACAAAAACCATGATGTTCCGCCGCAGCATGAAAGGGCCGGGCCATACGGCGCAGGTCGCAAGCAGCGGTGCGGCGAGGGCTGCATTCGGCCGTAACAGGACGCCAACCCCAATCAGCGCGAGGGCGAGCCCGCGCAGCAAACCACTGCGGCGGACCGTGCAGGCGGCGGCAAAAGCGAGCGCGCTGGCGCAGAGCCAGATGACCCCGAATTGAACGTCGCGCCAGATCATGCCGAGGAAAACAAATGCAGGCGGCACCAGCGCGAGGAATGGGACAAGCAAGCCGAGCCATTTTGAAGATCGGAGGGCGAGCAGCGCGAGGACGGCGAAGCTCCCCCAATAGAGAATGGCGGTGAACAGAAACATGCTGGCCGACCCGGGCGCCAGGGGGTCGATGAAACGCCACAGCACCGCCATGGCGGGCGACTGCCAATCGCCGAAATGCCAGGTCTGGGCCTCGGCATAGACGTACTGGGCGTCGACGGTGATGTAGCCGGGGTAGAACGCCAAGACCGTGAGCCCGAATCCGGCGCTTACGACGAGCAGCCCGGCAATGCACCAAACGCCATGACCAGATGCGGGCTCGGCATCCGTTTTCCGTTTGGGCATGGCTGCGTTCATCACGTCAATTCCGGCTGCGTGTCGCTGCCGCAACAGTCGGAAGAATAAAGCGTGTGTGCGCCGTTTCGCGGCTTCACGCGCGTCGCATCAACAAGATTTTGCCCGCGATATTCCCATGGATAGGTGCAAGAAAGCGGGGCTTTTATTCCGCGAGAGTGGTGGTTCGGGAGTCAGTGGGCAATGCGTTGGTCCGGAGTGATACGAGCGGCCCTTGCCATTGCTCTCGTCAGCGCGGCTGGCGTCAACGAGTCACGCGCCCAGGCGCCGCCGCCGCCGCCGACCCCGACCCCGACCCCAACCCCAACCTTAACTCCAACGGTCCCGCCGCTCGTCACCCCTTCGCAACGAAATAATACGCCCTTGTATGCTGCGCTCGGCGGTGTGCTGGGTGCGGGGCTCGGGCTGGTCTTCACGTTCCAGCTGCATCCGCAGGGCGCCGGCACCAGCACGCTTACCGGGCGAAATTTTCCTGCGCGCGATCCTTCTCTCACGCAGCTTCCAAGCCTTCAGCTGCCGGGGACCGGCGGGGGCGCCGGAGCAGGCGGTAGCGGCGGTGGCGGCAGTAGGGCCGGAGGCGCTGCTGGCGCGGGCGGAGGAGGGGGTGCAGGCGGCACGGGCGGCACGACCTTGCGGGCGCGATTTAACAAGCCGCCCCCCGGCGAGACACGCTTTGATCAGCACAGGATCATGCTGGAATCCGAAGCCCCCACCGATGTTCTCGAAGCCATTGCTCGGCAACACGACATGACGCGCGAGGAGACTGTTCGCT
Organism: Xanthobacteraceae bacterium; assembly: GCA_040510075.1. Lineage (GTDB taxonomy): Bacteria > Pseudomonadota > Alphaproteobacteria > Rhizobiales > Xanthobacteraceae > VAZQ01. The sequence continues at coordinate 15,378 of JBEVJT010000241.1, forward strand.
TTAATTTGACCGGACGGACGACGCACGTCTGGCGCATAAACGGCAACATTCCCGTGTCGACTATGCTCGACAATGTTGCGATTCATCCGGAAATCACAGGCGGCCAACCAATCTATTTCTTTGTTCTGGCGCAGAGCAGACCCAGGCGAATGCGGAGCAATATGCGCCGCAGAAGCTGCATCTGACCGAGGCGCATCGGCTGGCGAGCGGCAAGGGTGTCCGGATCGCGATCATTGATTCCGAGGTCGATGCCTCCCATCCCGATCTTGCCGGTGCAATTGGCGCGCATTTCCGAGCCTTCAGCGAGGAAGAAAAACCGCACCTGCATGGCACCTGCATAGCGGGAGCCATGGCTGCCCGCCAGAACATGGTGGGGGTAGCTCCAGGGCAGTGCTGCTCATCATCAGCGCGTTCAGCACCAAAGCAAGCAGCGCCGAGGGCACCACATTCAACATTCTCAAAGGCCTGGACTGGGCGGCCGCACAGGGTGCGCCCGCGTCATCAACATGAGCTTCGCTTGTCCCGCGGATCCCCGATTGCGCGAGGCACTGCAGAAAGCGAATGCGCGCGGCATTGTGCTCGTTGCCGCAGCCGGAAACGCCGGCCCCAAATCGCCGCCGCTTTACCCGGCGGCGGATTCGATCGTGATCGCGGTCACGGCCACCAATGCGCAGGATGCGCTCTGTTCCGGAGCGAACCGCGGAAATTACATCACGGTGGCAGCGCCCGGCGTGGACATCCTCGCTCCCACACCGGAATCCGCTTACCAGTTCACCACCGGAACGTCCGTAGCGGCGGCGGAAATGAGCGGCGTGGTGGCGCTGTTGCTGGAACGCAATCCCTCGCTCACGCCCGCAGAGGTGCGGAAAATTCTTATGGAAACAGCCAAGCGCCTTTCCGGCAAGCCGCGCGACCGCGACTTC
>JBEVJT010000242.1:0-10594 GCA_040510075.1 Xanthobacteraceae bacterium
GGCACTTCTACGCCAGCTTGCCGAGCACGGGGCGACGGTTAGCCAGATTCAGGCTGTCTCAGGCCATAGGACGCTGGGCGAGGTTGAGCGGTACACGAAACAGGCCGAACAGAAACGGCTCGCCAAGGCTGCAATTGCCCTCCTGCCAGACAAAGAATGAACGGCAGAGTGGCTAACCTAGCCGGAAGTTAGCCAATTTGGGCTACAAAACCTAAGCCCGACAAGCATTTAGGCCTCAGTGAAATTAACTCCCCGTTAAGGTTAACGGTTTATTTCCGACGCGGGGGCCAACGAGGCCACAATGATTTCTTCGGCACGTCACACGGTAGCCGGAAGCGCTCGGCGCTTCGCTCAGCTCGCGATGGCCATTGCGCTCTCGGTGCTGGTGACCAGCTGCCAGACAACCTCCCCGTTCGAAACAACCGGCTCGATTGCCTCGGGCACGGCGTCGGCAGGGGAGGCGGACTGGCGCCGCTCGGCGGAAGCCTGGGGCCAGCGCTATCGCGCCAATCCGAACGATGCGGACGCGGCGATCAATTACGCGGCGGCCCTGCGCGGCAACGGCCAGCGCGCGCAGGCGGTGGCCGTGCTCGAACAAGCCTCCATTGCAAACCCGAACCATATGGGCGTGCTCGGCGCCTATGGCCGCGCGCTCGCCGATATCGGCAACTACAACCAGGCGCTCGAAGTGCTCAATCGCGCTCACACGCCCGATGCCCCCGACTGGCGCATTCTTTCAGTCCAAGGCGCTGTGCTCGACCAGATGGGCCGGCACGAGGACGCGCAGCGCTATTATGCGACCGCGCTCCGCATCGTGCCGGATGAACCCTCGGTTCTTTCCAATCTTGGCCTGTCCTACGCGCTCGCGAAGGATCTCGTGCGTGCGGAATCGACATTGCGCAGGGCGTCCGGCCAATCCCGGGTTGATCCGCGCGTGCGCCAAAATCTCGCATTGGTCGTTGGCCTGCAGGGCCGTTTCGAGGAGGCCGAGAGCATCGCCCAAGCCGATCTGCCCTCGGACGAAGCGGCTGCCAACGTGGCCTATCTGCGCCAGATGTTGGCTCAGCAAAACGGCTGGAAAACCACGAGCCAAGGCGCAAGCCCGCCGCTCTTTCCTCTGGTGCGGTGAATGCAGGCGCCCTTCAGGTTGATCCGTCCTGAGGCGGATCGCACGTCCGTTAGCACCTTTTCAGGGGGCTCGAGATTCATTCCACGAGTGCGCAATCCGCAGCGAAATCAGCAGGGAATTTTTAGAGTACCGCGGCAGAGGTCTAACTGAAGACGACGGGAAATACGCGGTTTGCATCCCAAATTCCCTCCTGACTAAACAGGGATTTTTCAATGAAGCATCAGGGGAATATTCCTCCTTGTGATTCAAGAACAGGGAATTTCGACAAACAACTGACTTGGCCCCGTTCCCTATCAGCATGTCTGATTGAGAAAGCTTGCATTCGAGACAAACATAGCACGGCTTGCGTTCGCTTCATAGAGTGAGGAGTGAATCGATCGACCCGTGACATACGTTGCAAAGCTTCGAAAACAGACTGCCCACGCTCGCTGGCCCAGACAAATGGCTGAATTCGACGCAAACGTACCACGGCTTGCGTCCGCTCCACAGCAAGCCAGCGGATTGCTCCTCAGAGCTCTGTTGGGCAGAGCGGCCGATCAGTGGTTTGCTTCACATTGCAGAATGGCCGATGGGTGGTTTGGTTGACCATTGCAGAATGGCCGACGAGAAAGCAGATACGGCGAATATCGAATCAGTCGAACTAAGCGTCGTATCCTGTTGCTCGGAGTAGTCGAAAGCCAATGGCGAGAGGAAGGCATTGATCAAATCCAGCGGCATTAAGCCGAGGTCGGCTGAGGCGGCGCTGAGCCATTACGCGGTCGGTTACGGTAAGCCGCCGAAGCACACACGGTTCAAAAAAGGTCGATCCGGCAATCCGCGGGGACGGCCCAAAGGCAGTCGCAATCTTGCGACGGATCTCAGCGCCGAATTCGGCGAAAAGGTCACGATCCGTGAGCATCGGCGTTCGCGCAGAATCAGCAGGCAGCGCGCCTTGATCAAATCGCTCACTGGGAAGGCCCCGCAAGGCGATGTCGGGCGATCGCTGCAGTGCTCGCTTTGTATGCACGAGTAATTACGGAACCGCCAGCCGATGAAAACCAGCTTCTCGACGCGCGTGAATTGCAAGTTTTGCGTCGGTTCGGGCCACGATTGCTTCGGTCAATCAGGCAACGATGAGCAAGCAACCTCGCCTTGATCGAAGGGTTGCCAATGCGGTCTACCGCAATAGCTTCGGCGCATTCGGCTATGCGGCATTTAAGGTGGTTAACCCGGGTTTGGAATTGGAGGAGAACTGGCACATCGATTACGTGTGCCATTATGTGGAAATGATGATCAATGTGGAAATGATGATCACCGGCCGGAAGCCGAGACGTCTCGTCTTCAACCAGCCGCCGCGCACTCTCAAATCATTTATTGTGTCAATCGCTCTTCCGGCTTTGCTTCTGGGCCGTGATCCCGGCGCAAGAATAATCGCTGCGAGTTATTCGCTGGATTTGGCCAGCGTCCGCGGCTCGATGTTTTGGGCCGACGGCCCAAAGATGACAAGGAAACGCGAATGTGTCGTCGCCAGGGGCGGTTCGAAGCGGGCCGCATTCTGTTGCGCAAGAGGCACCGTGGCTGGCAGAATTTAAGAACGAACTCTTCGCCTTTCCCGCAAGCCGGTACGACGATTAGGTCGACGCGTTTATGTTATTTCTGGATTGGTTTTCTCAAAATGAGTCTAACATTTACCCAGTCCTCGTCGCGCTCATTTCCATTACACGCGCTGACTTAGGGCTCGAGCCATTTGTCCGCGACTGGTCGTACCGTTACTGAAACTGCGCTTTCTCAGAACCTACGTCATCGCTTTCGTTTCTTACTTGGCCGAAGTCCGAAGCTCCCCCGTCTCGGACGAGAGCAGCCGCCGGGTTGGGCGGTTAATGATGGTGGGTATCTGAAGTCGCAGCCGGTCGCTTTTGCAGTAACTAATTCAAGATAAATGGAGATGCGCGGAGCTATACCCGGATAGACGCCATCCACTGCGTATGCGGATAGATGACGAGAGCAGCCGCGGCGAGCGCGATCCCGTACGGCACGCCGCCATCCTTCCGATACAGCCGCTCGAGCCACTGTTGTCTTACATGCCGGGCCGCCAAGGCTAGAAAACGGAGCTGCAGCACGAATAGCGTTAAAACGCCGCCGAACAGTGACGCGTACAGCAAATAATCAAGTAGGTGACCGAAGCCGAGCCATAAGGCAGTGGCCGCCGCAAGCTTCGCATCGCCGCCGCCAATCCAGCCACGCGCAAAGAATCCGAACGCGACGAGCAGGACAGCGCAGCCTGCTGCCACATGAGAAGCGATTTCAAGCGAACCCATGCCGCTCATTCCAGCGAGCACAAAAAATCCTGCGACAAGAACGAGCGATACGCGATTCGAAATGGTCATGGTCAGCAAATCGCTGGAAGCCGCAAAGGCCATGAGCGCCGGAAATAGAATCAGTTTGGCGAGTTCCGCAAACATATCCTGTGAACAATCAAGAGAACGGGAGGGAGCGCGCCTGCCAAAGTTATCCGGCCTTGTTGCTGGTCCGTTATCGCGCCAGCGAAAGCAGCCATATGCGCTGGTGCTGACGAAAACACAAAAAGCTCGGTCTATGCCGAAGCCCTTTCACGACCGGCATTCACTTGATGCTGGTCTGGACGCCGCTGAAGGTCGTGTTCAGCTTCGAGCCCAGGCCTTGCAAGACCGCGATAATCGCAACCGAGATTCCGGCTGCAATGAGGCCATACTCAATCGCGGTTGCCCCAGACTCGTCCTTCAGAAACTTCAACACATACTTCATTTCGAGCTCCATTGGTCCACACGTGGCTGTCTGAGCGTGGTTCCGGGGAGCAGTTTCTAGCTAGTCCGAAACCATCGGTGGAAGTTAGCCTGGTGACCTTGCGTCCAGGTTAATAGTCGATAGGCATGAGCAACTCTTTCCGGCGAAGTAAAATCGAGTTTAATAAATTGTTTGTTGGATTTTCTTCGGTTAATTCAGGTTTGTAGGCTGGGCACTGGTATGCTTTCGGCCGGGTTAAAACCTCTGCGTTCTGGACTTAGCTCCGTTGCATGTGGCCTACGTGACGATGGGGAGCTGTGTCGTCAAAGCCGCGTCAATCTCACTTCGGAAAGGCGCGGCCATGCTGCCGCCTAGCCGCATGCATTTCAAACTCGCGGCGGCGGAGCCAAAGCGCACGGCCGCGGCAAGGTCCTGCCCTTCTGCGAGTGCGAGCGCAAACGCGCCGTGAAAGACGTCACCCGCCCCGAGCGTGTCCACGGTCTCGATTTCAAGTACGGGCGTTCTGCGCAGCTCCGCTTTCTCGCGCCACAGCACGTCGTTCGGACCATTGGTGACGGCAAGGAATGCGCCCGTCGCCTTGGCGATGTGCTCGAGCGCCATGTCGAGCCGATCAATGCCAGCCGTCGCGCGCAGGCATTCGCTCGAGAACACCACGTACGTCGCAAGGCGGAATAAGATATCCCCTATGTGCGTGGCTCGATCGGCATCGAGCACCAGGGGAATGCCGCGCGCCCGTGCCGCTTTGCAGATGGGCAGCACAAAATCCGGGAAATGATTGTCGACGAGCACTGCATCGGCGCGGCGCACGAGTTCCTCGGGCCAGACTGGCAAGGCCTGATCGAGGGCCGGATCGCGGTGGGTAACGATCGTGCGTTCGCCGCGGCTGTCGAGCAAAATTGCCGATAGTGCCGTTGCGGCTCCTGGCACGCGCACGCAGGCGCGGCAATCGATCCCCTCAGGTCCGAGCGCGGCTAAGATCTGATCGCCGTAGCTGTCCGCGCCGGCCGGCCCTCCCAAGGGTCCTGCGAGAGCCGCGCGCCCCCCAAGGCGCGCGATCGCAACCGCTGCATTGGCGGCGCACCCGCCGTTTACGATGAAGAATCCCCTCGTCGCGATCTTTTCGCCGAGCCGCGGCAGGCGCTCGACCCGAAATACCTGATCAAGCGCGATGATGCCGGCGCAAACGACGGTCCGGCTAGAGCGGGACGAGTTTCCTTCGATGGCCATCCCGCACTACATTTTTGTTTGTAGCCCCACCTTTCGGGATCATGCTCTGGGGAGATCAACCTCGTCCTCGACCCAGGCGCGGATGATGTGGTGGGCGATTGCCATCGACGGCGGCGTGGTCAGGCCGTCCGGATGCATGCGCAGGAGCATGCTCGTAACCTCGTCGCGATGAAACCAGCGGGCGCCCTCGAGCTCCGCGCGGTCGATGATGATCTCGCGTGAGAGCGCTTCAGCGTGGCAGCCGAGCATGAGCGATGTCGGGAACGGCCACGGCTGCGATGCAAAATAACTCACCCGTCCGCTTACGATGCCGGCTTCCTCGCGCGTCTCGCGACGCACCGCCTCTTCGATCGTTTCTCCCGGCTCCATGAATCCGGCGAGGCACGACCACATGCCGGGGACGAAACGATACGAGCGGCCCAGCACGCACTGATCGCCCGAAAAAGGAAGCATGATCACCACCGGATCGGTGCGCGGAAAATGCTGCGTGTTGCACGCGACGCAATCGCGCCGCCAACCTCCTTCGATAAGCGTGCTGGGCGCGCCGCAGTTGGGGCAGAACCGATGCCGCCGATGCCAGAGCAGGAGCGCCTTCGCTTCCGCAAGGGGAGCAAGATGCTCGGGCGCCACGAGGCAACTGACTGCGATCGAGCGCAGATCAGTGGCGATGAATTCCTGGCGCTGTTTGAGAATTTCTGCCGCGGCCGGATCGACCGCCATGCCGAACCTGGGAGAATTTCCATGCAAGCCGATGAAAACGGTTTCGCTTGCCTCGCCGATCTCCTGTGCATCGGCAATGCTGAACAGCGGATCGTGAAATTCGGCGCCTTTGTTGAGCACGACCATCTCGCCGGCAGTCACATAGGCGCGTGCGTCGGGCTGATTTATCAATGTGAGCAGCGCATCGGCGCGCATGGGCGCGGCGCGATCGATCGCGCTTGCGCTGTAACCGAGACGGGGCTTGGGTCCGAGCCGCGGACGAGAGGCGAGGGGCAACTGCTGAGACATCAAGCGACCGTGGCATGCCGGCCTGCGCGAGGCAAATCATCGGCTTGATGCGTCTCTGGCAGCAAACACGACCGTCACAAGACGCACGGATCACGATGCATGTCGGGGGAAACCCCGCCCCTGGACGTGTGACGCCTGTGGTGCGGCTTGCTTTCGAGACCCCGGCAATCGATATAGGGATGGGAGGTTGGCGGTGGACGGACCACTCGCCAACCGGGTCAGGTCCGGAAGGAAGCAGCCCTAACGAGCGCGGTTCGGGTCGCTCGTCAGCCTCCCGCCAATTCCTGCGATGCAGCCTGCAAAAACCGCCCGGCACGGTGGAACCGAGAGTATTATGAGCAATGGCACGATAGAGCCCGGCGACCGTGCGCGTGAGGGCTCCTACAGGGTGCTCGCTCGCAAATACCGGCCGGCCACCTTCGACGAACTGGTCGGGCAGGATGCCATGGTGCGCACGATCTCGAACGCCTTCGAGACAGGGCGCATTCCGCAGGCATGGATTCTGACCGGTGTGCGCGGCGTGGGTAAAACCACCACTGCCCGCATCCTGGCTCGCGCGCTGAATTACGAGCTTCCGGACGGCTCCATCACGAAGCCGAGCATCAGGATGGTGGTCCTGGGGACGCATTGCCAGCCCATCATGGAAAGCCGGCACATCGACGTCATCGAGATGGACGCCGCGTCCCACAACAGCGTCGACGCTGTACGCCAGATCAATGACGCAATCCGCTATGCTCCCGTCAGCGCGCGCTACAAGATCTACATCCTGGACGAAGTGCACATGCTCTCCACGCAAGCGTTCAACGCGCTGCTCAAGACGCTGGAGGAACCGCCGCCGCACGCAAAGTTTATTTTTGCCACCACGGAGATCCGCAAGGTCCCGATCACCATTCTCTCCCGCTGCCAGCGGTTCGATCTGCGCCGGGTCGATGCTGCGTTTCTGATCGAACATCTTGCCGGTGTGGCGGCGAAGGAAGCCGTGCAAATCGACTCGGAGGCGCTGGCGCTGATTGCGCGTGCGGCGGAAGGGTCGGTACGCGATGGGCTTTCGCTCCTCGATCAGGGCATCGCGCATGCCGGGGGATCCGTGAGCGCGCAACATGTGCGCGACATGCTCGGCCTTGCCGATCGGGCGCGCATCATCGATCTGTTTGAATCGGTCATGCGCGGAGACATGGCATCGGCGCTCGTCCAGCTTCGGTCTTTGTACGAGAGCGGCGCCGATCCCGCGGTGGTGCTCATGGACATTGCCGAGTTCACGCATTTCGTCACCCGCATCAAGATCGTTCCGGCGATTGCAGACGATCCGAGCTTGATCGAGATCGAGCGCAAGCAGGGCCGCCATTTTGCAGAAAAACTCTCCATGCGGGTCCTTTCGCGGGCCTGGCAGATGCTGCTCAAGGGCATCGAAGAAGTGACCAGCTCAACCCGCCCGCTTGCGGCGGCCGAGATGGTGCTCGTGCGCATTGCCTATGCGGCCGATCTGCCCACTCCCGACGAAGTGATCCGGAAGCTTGAGGAAACTCCTGCCGACGCGGTCGAGAACAATGCTGCACGTCTCGCGCGCGCGGCTGCGGAGACGAAGAAGACGAACGGTGTCCAACCCGCCAAGCCGGCGGTCTCCCCAACCCCAGCAGTAAAGTCTGAGCTTCGTACTGCGGCGCAGCCCAAGGCGCGCGTGATTGACAGGTTCGAGGATCTCATCGCGCTCGCAGCAGAAAAACGCGACATCGGGATCAAATCCGCTCTGGAGCGGGACGTGCGGCTGGTGGAGTGCACAGACGGGCGACTAGAAATAGCCTTGGAGCGAACCGCCGGGAAGACGCTGGTGACCGATCTCGCGCGCAAGCTCGAGCAGTGGACGGGCCGCCCCTGGACGGTCGCGGTGTCGCGGCAAGAGGGAAACCCGACGGTAAAATCTCAGAACCAGAAGCAGCAGGAAGAACTCAAAAGCGGCGTGCGTGCCCACCCTCTGGTGCAGGCGGTGCTCGAGCGCTTTCCCGGCGCGGAGATCGTGGACGTCCGCAAGCCGGCGGCCGCAATGCCGGAGGAGACGGCTTCCAAGCCGGAACTGTCGGATGCCGTCGAGGAAGACGAGGAAGCTGCAGCTTTCGGGCGCTCTCGTGCGGTTACAGGCTCGGATGAAGGCAAGCTGTGAACGCGACCCAGCGGGACAGCAGGAGAGGTGAGATGGCGGATTTTATGGGTCTGATGAAACAGGCAGCGGAGCTGAAATCCAAGATGGAAGCTATGCAGGCCGAACTCGACCACATTGAAGTCGAAGGCGTGTCTGGCGGCGGGCTTGTGCTGGTCAAACTCTCCGCCAAGGGCGACCTGAAGGAAATCAAAATAGACGCTTCCCTAATCAAGCCGCAGGAGAGCGAGATCATGGAGGACCTCATCGTCGCGGCGCACGCGGATGCGCGGCGGAAACTCGAAGATGTGATGCAGGAAAAGATGAAAAGCATTGCCGGGGGTCTGCCGCTGCCGCCCGGATTGAAATTATTCTAGCGCAGTGCGCGCCTCCGCCGGACCGGAAATCGAGCGATTGATCCAGCTGCTCGCGCGTCTGCCAGGGCTTGGTCCGCGCTCCGCGCGTCGCGCCGCTCTCTTTCTGATCAAGAAACGCGAGCAGATCATGGCGCCGCTCGCTTCTGCCTTGCAGGTGGCGCTCGAGAAAATCCAGATCTGCAAGGAATGCGGCAACATCGATACGCAAAATCCTTGCGCCGTGTGCAGCGATCCGCGGCGCGATGCGAGCATCGTGATCGTGGTGGCCGACGTGGCCGATCTCTGGGCGCTCGAACGCGCGCACGCGCTTAATGCTCGTTATCACGTGCTGGGCGGCACGTTATCGCCCCTCGACGGCGTGGGTCCGCAGGATCTGGCGATCGACTCGCTGATCTCGCGCGTGGAGCGGGAAGGCGTCGCCGAAGTGGTCCTCGCGCTCAATGCCACGGTCGATGGGCAGACCACCGCCCATTACATTACCGACCTTCTGCGCGAGAGCAGGACGAAGGTGACCCGGCTTGCGCACGGCGTGCCTGTGGGTGGTGAGCTGGATTATCTCGACGAAGGCACCATCGGGGCTGCATTGCGCCAACGCACTTCCTTGTAGCCTTGCGGCCAATTTGAGCTAAATCGCTGCGATCGCCTTAACCGCGCGCTCAGGGTGAAGGCGAAACGAGGACGGCTTGCATGCTTCTGTTAAGCCAGAAGACTTGCGAGGTTCGACCGCATCGGCATGGACACGGAAATGTTTGGCAAGGCGTTCGCCTTCGTCTTCGTCGCGCTGGTTGTTGGGGTGTTTGCGGCGCGGGTTGCCGATACCAGGAGCAAAAGCGCCGCAGCCTCCGCGGCCATATCCGCCGCCCCGGTGTCTGCTCCGGAGCTGCCCAGCGACTCCCGTTCAGTGACGCTTTCGCGGCAATGGCTGCCAGTTCTGGGTGGAACCCAGAATAGACGGCCGCCCCCTGCAAATGGTCGTTGACACGGGTGCGACGCAAATCGCGCTGCGCGCGAGCGATGCGGCTCGGCTCGGTATTCACCCTACTGCACGCGATTACGTCGTCAAGGTAGCGACCGCCAATGGGATTACCCGCGCTGCGCTGGTGCGCTGCGCGCGCTCGAACTCGGCGATATCGTGGTGCGCGATCTCTTTCTAAATTAAACATCCGATATGTCAAACGCTTGGGATGTTCATGGCACAGTTTCGGCACAGTTATCAGACCTCCGCCGCCCGTTTCTGATAATCAGGCGAATGCTTGCCGTAGACGCGCTCAAGGGTGGTCGGGCTCATTCCAAGATGGCCAGCAGCTTCCCAAATGCTGACGCCCTCCAGCATCAACCACGCCGCGCGGGTGTGCCGCAGGGTGTGTGGGGTAACGTCCCTCCCGAGCCCTGACCGTTCGATTGCCGCATCCCATGAGGTGTGCGGCCGCCTCATGCGCTTCCCATGATAATGGCAGACGAAGGCACAGAACGGGTTGTCGAGCCGTCGCCAGCGGTGCAGATGTGCAAGAATATGCTTGCCTAGGCGGACTGGGGGCGTCCGCTTCTTGCTCTCCGCTTCTCCCGGTGCGCGCCGTTGCATTACGCCGCGATCGAGATCAATCCAACTCCACTCCAGCCTCAGGAGCACGTCCAAACGGCTCCCGGTATAGAGCCCGAGCAGAATGAGGCGGGCGAGATGTGGAGTGTGCCGTGCGGCGTACAACAATCGAGCCGCTTCGTTCCGCGTGAGCCAGCGATCCCGTGGCTGTTCTTTCGGCGGCAATACCACGGTCGGCACAACGGGCAGGGGACCATATTCGCGGTGCCAGTAGCGGATAAGCGGCTCCGCCACAAGGCGCGACAGGCCTCGTGGAAGCACCTACCACAAGCGTCTTCCATCACCACACCGAGATCAGCATTGCGGGGGAGGTTGCAGTGCAGGCACCGTCGCAGGGATGCCGGGAGGTCGAGGCC